>NZ_CP107783.1:3397500-3737083 GCF_036345255.1 Streptomyces sp. NBC_00569
ACGGGCGGATGCGGTGCTCCTGGAGCTTCGCCTCGATGAGGGCGAGCGTCAGCTTGGAGCCGATCAGCGGGATGTCCGGCTTCTCGCGCAGGAGGTACGGAACGCCGCCGATGTGGTCCTCGTGGCCGTGCGTGAGCACGATGCCGTCGATGTCGTCGAGGCGGTCCCTGATGGACGTGAAGTCCGGCAGGATCAGGTCGATGCCGGGCTGCTCCTCCTCGGGGAAGAGGACGCCGCAGTCGACGATGAGCAGGCGGCCGTCGTACTCGAAGACCGTCATGTTGCGGCCGATCTCACCGAGGCCGCCGAGCGGGGTGACGCGCAGGCCACCCTTCGGGAGCTTCGGCGGGGCGCCGAGTTCAGGATGCGGATGACTCAAAAGACTCTCCTCACCACGCGCGCCACGTACCTGTAAGGCACGTGGCGCGCGTGACGTTCGTGCAGTAGCAGTTGTCTTGTGTGGGTGCAGGAGCTGTGTCCCGCGGTCGTGCGTATTCAGTTGTGAAGTCTGTGTTTAGAGCTGCACACCGCCGGCGGCGAGATCGATCTTGAGCTGGGCGGTCTCGTCGGGCGTGAGCTCCACGAGGGGCAGGCGCAGCGGACCGGCGGGCTGGCCCTGGAGGGCGAGTGCCGCCTTGGTCGTGATGACGCCCTGCGTGCGGAACATGCCGGTGAAGACCGGGAGCAGCTTCTGGTGGATCTCGGTGGCCTTCTGTACGTCGCCGCTGACGAACGCGTCGAGCATGGCGCGCAGGTCGGGGGTGACGACGTGGCCGACGACGGAGACGAAGCCGACCGCGCCCACGGAGAGCAGCGGCAGATTGAGCATGTCGTCGCCGGAGTACCAGGCGAGGCCGGAGCGGGCGATGGCCCAGCTGGCGCGGCCGAGGTCGCCCTTGGCGTCCTTGTTGGCGACGATGCGCGGGTGCTCGGCGAGGCGGACGATCGTCTCGGTGTTGATGGGTACGCCGCTGCGGCCCGGGATGTCGTACAGCATCACCGGCAGTTCGGTGGCGTCGGCGATCGCGGTGAAGTGCCGCAGGAGGCCTTCCTGCGGGGGCTTGTTGTAGTACGGCGTCACTGTGAGCAGGCCGTGCGCTCCGGCCTTTTCGGCGGCGCGGGCGAGCTCGATGCTGTGGTGGGTGTCGTTCGTACCGACGCCGGCGATGACGTGGGCGCGGTCGCCGACCGCCTGTCGCACGGCTCGTACGAGATCCGTTTTCTCCGCGTCGCTGGTGGTCGGGGACTCGCCGGTGGTGCCGTTGACGACGAGTCCGTCGTTGCCTGCATCCACCAGATGGGCGGCGAGTCGCTGCGCGCCGTCGAGGTCAAGTGCGCCGTCCGCCGTGAACGGCGTGACCATTGCGGTGAGGACCCGCCCGAAGGGGGTCTGCGGAGTGGAGGTCGGAGCCATGGGTAATACGCTACTCGCTGCTCAGCGCGCGGTCCCCCCTCGGGGGATGCCAGGAGGTGTGGCGGGGATGGATCCCGGCACTGCCTGCTCGGGGGTTCAGGCAGTGCCGGGTCCGTTTGATCAGGCTAGATGAACTTTCCGAAATGCCGCAATACGGACACTTCACACGGCTGAACCGTACATCTGTGCCGCATTCATGCTTCTCCGGCTACGGAGCGACGCGGCCGTTCCCGTTGAACGCGGCGTAGGTGAGCGGCATGAGCTTGGCCCACTCCGCCTCCATCTTCTCGCCGACCATCTCGATCTCCCGCTGCGGGAAGGACGGGACCTTGGCCAGCTCGTGCTGGGTGCGCAGGCCGAGGAAGTGCATCAGGGAGCGCGCGTTGCACGTCGCGTACATCGAGGAGAAGAGGCCTACCGGGAGGACCGAACGGGCCACCTCGCGGGCGACGCCCGCGGCGAGCATCTCCTGGTACGCCTCGTACGCGTGGCGGTACGAGTCCTCCATCACGCGCCCGGTGAGCTCCTGCTGGCCCTGCGTGCCCTCGACGAACTGGTACTTGCCGGGGCGGCCCTGCTGCACCAGCTTGCGGGATGCCTCCGGAACGTAGAAGACCGGCTGGAGCTCCCTGTAACGGCCCGACTCCTCGTTGTACGACCAGCCCGCGCGGTGACGCATGAACTCCCGGAACACGAAGATCGGGGCGTTGATGAAGAACGTCATCGAGTTGTGCTCGAAGGGGCTGCCGTGGCGGTCCCGCATCAGGAAGTTGATCAGGCCCTTGGAGCGCTCCGGGTCCTTGGTCAGCTCGTCGAGGGACTGCTCTCCCGCGGTGGAGACGCGGGCGGCGAACAGCACGTCGGTGTCGCTCGCGGTGTGCTTGACCAGCTCGACCGTCACGTCGCCGCGGAAGGTCGGCTTGAGGTCGTCAGCAGGGGTTTCGGTCACGGTTCGAGGGGTCCTTCCATCACTTCGCTCGGGCGGCGCCCACTCTACGGGCCGCCACTGACAACGGGGCATTCGGTCGTGCCTCGCGACATTCCGATCCGAACATCGCCGAACTTCAGTGAATTCGGCGAAACAGGGCACCTTTTGGTGCATCCGTGCGTCTGTATGGGTAACGGGGCGGTTCGTTCGCCGCTCTCCGCGCTCTCAGCGCTTCGATGACCTGAACGTTCGATCTTGACGAGGAGAAGCAGCACCCATGTTTGGTCGGCGCGAGCCAGTTCCGTTCGCCTTCATCGCCGAAGCCGACAAGTTCCGCAGTAACGTCACTCCACCCCCGCGCGAACGCGCGTCGGCCGGCCAGATCGCAGGTCGCTCGCTCGTCGGTCTCACCGTCGTCGCCGGGCTCGTGGGCGCCCTGCTCCTGGGGATGCCCGCCCTGTCGTCCGGTCAGGCACCGGCGCACACGCAGCACTCCGAAGCGTCCGACGGCCGCTGACGCCTCTGCTCCGTCCGGCCCCCCAAGGGTGGAAGGCAGGCGGACCCCTGGGTAGCCTCACCGGGCACAGCCCGAATACAGCGTGGATTGAGTGAGGACCAGTCGTGCCCCTGCCCTTCCTGACGGCCGACCGCGCTTTTGACGAGGTGGCCGACGATGTCGCGCTGCCTTTCGACGATCGCGACCAATGGCGGCGTCCCTACCGGCCGGGGCCGTGGCGCGTGGGATGCGCCGCGCTGCTCCTGCTGCTCGCCTCGTACGTCATGTTCGCCGCGGTGATCATCGCCTTCACTGGTGGTCTCGGCGGCGGCGCGGGGTGCGGCGTCATCGCCCTGCTCATCATCGGGGCGGCCCTGCGCCTGCTGCGGATGGGTACGTGGGTGAGCGCGCACGGCCTGCGCCGTGTGGCCTTCTTCCAGACCCAGACGGTCCCGTGGGCCCAGGTCGTGACGGTGCGCACCGTCCAGCAGCCGGTCCGCTGGCTCGGACTCCCCCGCACGGTGCAGGGACAGGCCCTGCTCCTCGTACGGCGGGACAAGGCCGATGAGAGGTCCGCCCTGGTCACCAGTCACGGTGCGGACTTCCTCGCGCGGACCGAGGCCTTCGACCGGGCGTCGGACGCCATCGAGGTGTGGGCCGAGGAGTACCGGCCGCACCAGGCCTGAACCAGGCATACGTGAAGGGCCGCGCCGGATCACCGGCGCGGCCCTTCACATGTACTCGGGACGCACACGTCCTCAGACGCTGACCGTCCTGCCCTCCTGGAGGGCGATGGCGCGCTGCATCGCCTTGCGGGCGCGCGGGGTGTCCCGGGCGTCGCGGTAGGCCACGGCGAGGCGGAACCAGCAGCGCCAGTCCCCCGGTGTGTCCTCGGCCTCCGCCTTGCGCCGGGCGAAGACCTCGTCGGCGGAGTCGCGGTCGATGCGGCCGTACTGGTCACGGCGCAGCTCGTCCACGGGCAGGCCGCCCTCGGCCTCCAGGAGCTCGGCGAGACGGTTCGCCTTGCGGACGAACTGGGTGTTGGCCCAGAGGAACCAGAGGCCGATCACCGGCAGGATCAGCACGGCCACGCCGAACGTGACGGTGAGCAGGGTGCCCTGCTCGATGAGGAGCAGGCCGCGGCTGCCGACCAGGACGAAGTAGAAGACCAGGACGAGGGCGGTGACGAGGTAGGTGAGCTTTGCGCGCATGAGGTCCGTCAGACGTTCAGGTCGAGGAAGTGTTCCAGGCCGAAGGTGAGGCCGGGAGTGGTCACGACGCGGCGGGCGCCGAGCAGGATGCCCGGCATGAAGCTGCTGTGGTGCAGCGAGTCGTGGCGGATGGTCAGTGTCTCGCCCTCGCCGCCCAGAAGGACCTCCTGGTGGGCGAGGAGGCCGCGCATGCGCACGGAGTGGACCGGGATCCCGTCGACGTCCGCGCCGCGGGCGCCGTCGAGAGCGGTGGCCGTGGCATCCGGCTGCGGGGCGCTGCCGGCCTTCTCACGGGCCGCCGCGATGAGCTGCGCCGTACGGGCGGCCGTGCCGCTGGGCGCGTCCACCTTCTTCGGGTGGTGCAGCTCGATGACCTCGACGGACTCGAAGTACGGCGCCGCCGCCTCGGCGAACTTCATAGTGAGGACGGCCCCGATGGAGAAGTTCGGGGCGATGAGCACACCGGTCCGCGGGGAGTCCGCGAGCCAGGTGGTGAGCCTGGCGAGGCGGTCGTCGGTCCAGCCGGTGGTGCCGACGACGGCGTGGATGCCGTGGCGTACGCAGAAGTCGAGGTTGTCCATCACCGAGTCGGGCGTGGTCAGTTCGACCGCGACCTGGGCGCCGGACTCGGCGAGGGTCTCCAGCTTGTCGCCCCGGCCGAGGGCCGCGACCAGTTCCATGTCGTCGGCGGCCTCGACGGCCCGTACGGCCTCGGAGCCGATGCGGCCCCCGGCGCCGAGGACCGCCACGCGCAGCTTGCTCATCTCTTCGTTCCTTACGCGAGTTGCGAACGGGTGGGCTATGCCACCGCTTCGTGCAGGCGCGCCGCCTGCTTGTCCTTGAGCGGGCCGATGACCGACAGCGAGGGGCGCTGCCCCAGGATGTCGCGAGCCACCGCGCGCACCTCGTCGGGGGTGACCGAGGCGATCTCCTCCAGCATGTCGCTGACGGACATCTGCTCACCCCAGCAGAGTTCGCTCTTGCCGATGCGGTTCATGAGCGCGCCGGTGTCCTCGAGCCCGAGGACCGTGGAGCCCGAGAGCTGGCCGATGGCGCGGCCGATCTCGTCGTCCGACAGACCGTGCTCCGCCACGTGGGCGAGCTCGTCGCGGCAGATCTTGAGCACGTCGTGGACCTGGCTCGGCCGGCAGCCCGCGTAGACCCCGAAGAGACCGCAGTCCGCGAAGCCCGAGGTGTACGAGTACACGCTGTAGGCGAGGCCGCGCTTCTCCCTGACCTCCTGGAAGAGGCGGGACGACATGCCGCCGCCCAGGGCGGTGTTGAGGACGCCCATGGCCCAGCGGCGTTCGTCGGTGCGGGCGAGGCCCGGCATGCCGAGGATGACGTGCGCCTGCTCGGTCTTGCGGCCGAGCAGCTCCATGCGGCCCGCTGCGCGCACGGGCTTGCGGCCGTCACGCGGGGCCATGGGGACGGCATCGGTGCGGGTGAGGGCGCCGGCCTTCTCGAAGGCGGCACGCACCTGGCGTACGACCTTGTTGTGGTCGACGTTGCCCGCGGCCGCGACGACGAGGTGCGTCGGGTCGTAGTGCTTCTTGTAGAAGCGGGCGATCTGGCCGCGGTTCAGCGCGTTGATCGTGTCGACCGTGCCGAGGACCGGGCGGCCGAGCGGGGTGTCGCCGAGCATGGTGTGCGCGAACAGGTCGTGCACACAGTCGCCCGGGTCGTCCTCCGTCATGGCGATCTCTTCGAGGATCACGCCGCGCTCGGCGTCGACGTCCGCCTCCTCGATGAGGGAGCCGGTCAGCATGTCGCAGACGACGTCGATCGCGAGGGGGAGGTCGGTGTCGAGCACGCGCGCGTAGTAGCACGTGTACTCCTTCGCCGTGAAGGCGTTCATCTCGCCGCCGACCGCGTCGATCGTCGAGGAGATGTCGAGGGCGCTCCGGCGGGAGGTGCCCTTGAAGAGGAGGTGCTCGAGGTAATGCGTCGCGCCGTTCAGCGTGGGCGTCTCGTCGCGGGAGCCGACGTTCGCCCAGATCCCGAAGGTCGCGGAGCGTACGGAGGGCAACGTCTCGGTGACGATCCGCAGACCGCCGGGGAGGGTGGTCCTGCGGACCGTACCGATGCCGTTCTCGCCCTTGATCAGGGTTTGGGTACGGGCGACGGCCCGCGCCTCCGAGGAGGTGCGGGCCGTCGCCTTGGAGCTACGGGACGTCACTTGTCGGTGTCGTCCTTCGTCTCGTCGCCCTCTTCGCCCTCGACGACGGGGATGAGGGAGAGCTTGCCGCGGGAGTCGATCTCGGCGATCTCGACCTGGACCTTGGCGCCCACGCCGAGAACGTCCTCGACGTTCTCCACGCGCTTGCCGCCGGCCAGCTTGCGGATCTGCGAGATGTGCAGCAGGCCGTCCTTGCCCGGGAGCAGGGACACGAACGCACCGAAGGTCGTCGTCTTCACGACGGTGCCCAGGTAGCGCTCGCCGACCTCCGGCATGGTCGGGTTGGCGATCGAGTTGATCGTGGCGCGCGCGGCCTCGGCCTGCGAGCCCTGCTGGGCACCGATGTAGATGGTGCCGTCGTCCTCGATCGTGATGTCGGCGCCGGTGTCCTCCTGGATCTGGTTGATCATCTTGCCCTTCGGGCCGATGACCTCACCGATCTTGTCCACGGGGATCTTGACCGTGATGATCCGCGGGGCGTTCGGGGACATCTCGTCCGGGACGTCGATGGCCTCGTTCATGACGTCCAGGATGTGCAGACGCGCGTCACGGGCCTGCTTCAGCGCGGCGGCCAGGACCGAGGCGGGGATGCCGTCGAGCTTGGTGTCGAGCTGGAGCGCGGTCACGAACTGCTTCGTACCGGCGACCTTGAAGTCCATGTCACCGAACGCGTCCTCCGCACCGAGGATGTCGGTGAGGGCGACGTAGTGCGTCTGGCCGTCGATCTCCTGGGAGATCAGACCCATGGCAATACCGGCGACGGCGGCCTTCAGGGGCACACCGGCGTTCAGCAGCGACATGGTGGAGGCGCAGACCGAGCCCATGGACGTCGAGCCGTTGGAGCCCAGCGCCTCGGAGACCTGACGGATCGCGTAGGGGAACTCCTCGCGTGTCGGCAGAACCGGCACGATGGCGCGCTCGGCGAGCGCGCCGTGGCCGATCTCGCGGCGCTTGGGCGAGCCCACGCGGCCGGTCTCACCGACGGAGTACGGCGGGAAGTTGTAGTTGTGCATGTAGCGCTTGCGGGTCACCGGGGAAAGAGTGTCCAGCTGCTGCTCCATGCGGAGCATGTTGAGGGTGGTGACGCCCAGGATCTGGGTCTCGCCACGCTCGAAGAGCGCCGAGCCGTGCACGCGCGGGATGGCCTCGACCTCGGCGGCGAGCGTACGGATGTCCGTGACGCCGCGGCCGTCGATGCGGACCTTGTCCTTGATGACGCGCTCGCGGACGAGCTTCTTCGTCAGGGCGCGGTACGCGGCGGAGATCTCCTTCTCGCGGCCTTCGAAGGCCGGCAGGAGCTTCTCGGCGGCGATCTCCTTGACGCGGTCCAGCTCGGCCTCGCGCTCCTGCTTGCCGGCGATGGTGAGCGCCTGCGAAAGCTCGGAGCTGACGGCGGCCGTGAGGGCCTCCAGGACGTCGTCCTGGTAGTCGAGGAAGATCGGGAACTCGGCGGTCGGCTTGGCAGCCTTCGCGGCGAGGTCCGACTGGGCCTTGCAGAGGACCTTGATGAAGGGCTTCGCGGCCTCGAGACCGGCGGCGACGACCTCCTCGGTGGGAGCCTCGGCGCCGTCCTTGACGAGCTGGATGGTCTTGTCGGTGGCCTCGGCCTCGACCATCATGATCGCGACGTCGCCGTCCTCGAGGACGCGACCGGCGACGACCATGTCGAAGACGGCGCTCTCGAGCTCGGTGTGCGTCGGGAAGGCGACCCACTGGCCGTTGATCAGCGCGACGCGGACGCCGCCGACCGGGCCGGAGAAGGGCAGACCGGCCAGCTGGGTGGACGCGGAGGCGGCGTTGATCGCCACGACGTCGTACAGGTGGTCGGGGTTGAGCGCCATGATCGTGGCGACGACCTGGATCTCGTTGCGCAGGCCCTTCTTGAAGGACGGGCGCAGCGGGCGGTCGATCAGCCGGCAGGTGAGGATCGCGTCCTCGGAGGGACGGCCCTCACGGCGGAAGAAGGAGCCGGGGATCTTTCCGGCGGCGTACTGCCGCTCCTCGACGTCCACCGTCAGGGGGAAGAAGTCGAGCTGGTCCTTGGGCTTCTTCGAAGCGGAGGTGGCCGACAGCACCATGGTGTCGTCGTCCAGGTAGGCCACGGCGGAGCCGGCGGCCTGACGGGCCAGACGGCCCGTCTCGAAGCGGATGGTGCGGGTGCCGAAAGTGCCGTTGTCAATGACGGCCTCGGCGTAGTGGGTCTCGTTCTCCACTAGCGTTTTCTCCGTTACTTTTCGTCTTTTGTCCTGTTCCGCCCGTGTGGCGGAGGGACGGGGCCGGAGAAGCGCGCCTTGTGTGCGGGCCGGTCTTCGATCGAAGCACCCGGGGTGGACGGGATCCGTCTCCCGGGGGCCACTACCGAGGACCGGCGGCGGCGAGGGTGCGCTTCTCCTCGTGCGGTGATGCGTCGCGGTGATGCGGTGCAACTGGGTGCGGTGCATCGAAGCGGTGCATACATGTGGTGATGCGTGCGTGCGGTGGTGCTTTTGTCGTGCGTCCAGACTACAAAGCGTCTGTGACACTTCGCACGTACAGCAAAGGGAGCGGCCCCCTGTCGGTGGGAACCGCTCCCTTCACGGCGTCTTAGCGGGCGCCGGCCGCACCGCGGCGGATGCCGAGGCGCTCGACCAGCGTACGGAAGCGCTGGATGTCCTTCTTGGCCAGGTACTGCAGAAGGCGGCGACGCTGGCCGACCAGGATCAGCAGACCACGACGGGAGTGGTGGTCGTGCTTGTGCGTCTTGAGGTGCTCGGTCAGGTCCGAGATCCGGCGGGACAGCATGGCGACCTGGACCTCGGGGGAGCCGGTGTCGCCCTCCTTCTGGCCGAACTCGGTGATGATCTGCTTCTTCGTAGCGGCGTCGAGCGACACGCGTACTCCTCGTAGTCTTTTCGTGGCCACCGAGTGCCCCTGGTCCACATCTCAGGGGAGCTTCCGTTACTCGGGAGGCGAGGTCCGCTGGGCGCAGTCTTCAGATTCCGGAGAATCCGAGGGCGCGTACACAAACGGCCGTCACACAGCGTACCAGCCGCTCCGTGTGCACCCGACCGTCCGGTCAGCCGGTCATCGCGCGGGCCTGTGCGTACACGTCGAAGACGGCGAGCGTCAGCGGGACCAGCGTGAGCAGGACGAACGTCTCCGCGATCTCCATGAAACGTCCCCAGAAGGGACTGACCCCGCGGCGGGGCGTGATCAGTCCGATCGACGTGATCAGCGCCGTGGCCGCCGCGATCACCGCGACGAGCCAGACCGTGCGGATGTCGAGGGGGGTGCTGTCGCCCTTCCTGAAGAAGTCGTCCAGGTAGTCCAGCGGCGGGTGGAGGGAGAGGCCGAGGCCCAGCAGGACGAGGGAGGCGAGGCCCGCGGCGAGGAGGGAGGCGACCTGCGCGGTGTAGCGGAAGAGCTGGGCGCGCATCAGCATCGCGACGCCGGTGGCGAAGGCGAGGAGCTGGCCCCACACGTCGTGCGAGAAGCCGAGGACGGCCGCGGCGCCGACGGACACCAGGGCGCAGCCGCCGACCAGACCGACGAGCAGCTCGTGACCGCGGCGGGCCTGGGCCGCGATGCGGTCGGCCTCGACGGGCTCCTGGTTGGCGGGGTCGTTGCCGTACTCGCCGCGGGCCATGCTCGGGGGCTCGAAGCCGATGGGGAGACGGGCGAAGCGCATGGAGAGGCCCGGCAGGAAGGCGAGGGCCCCTACGGAGAGCGGCGCGCACAGGCCCGCGGTCTCCACGGCCGTCAGGTCCGTGAGGATGGCGATGAACGTCGTGAGCACCCCGACGGCCGACGCGAAGACGAAGGCCACGAAGGGACCGTCGCCGCCCGGCGAGACCAGGGTGAGGACCACGGAGGCGAGCAGTACGGCCGTGCAGGCCAGCAGGAACTGGAGCCGTCCGATCCCCTGGTGGTCGGCGAGGGGCAGCAGACCGGAGCCCGCCACCGCCACGTTCGGCAGGGCGCCGAGTCCCAGGGCGACGGCCGAGCCGCGGTCGTCGTAGACCCTGGCGCGCACGCAGGCGAGGACGACGAGGAGGAGGCCGGCCACCGCGGCGAGGACGCCCTGGAGGCTGTTCATGTCGTGGTGCGGCTCGGCCGTCCACGTGACGAAGGCCAGGAGGGCGGGCAGGACGCCGCCGCCGATGAGTCCGGCGCCGCGGGTCAGGTCGCCGTTCCACAGGGTGCGGTCGCGGGTGACGGCCGAGGCGACCGCTTCGGAGACGTCGTCGAAGACGGCCGGCGGCAGCGACTCGGAGAACGGGCGCAGGGTGAGCAGCTCGCCGTCGAGGATGCGCTGCGCGGCGAAGGACCGGGCGCTGTCGAGGACGGTGCCGTCGCGGCGTACGAGGTGGTAGCCGACCGGCGCGCCCTCGGCGGGGCTCTGCTGGGAGAGCCGCAGGATCTCCGGGTTGAGGTCGGCGACCGGGACGTCGTCGGGCAGTGCGACATCGATCCGGCTGTCGGGCGCGACGATGGTGACGCGGCAGAAGCCGAGGCCCGTGCCGGCCCCCGAAGGGGCTCCGGTGCCCGCTCCGCCGGTCGCGCCGGCCGTCGCGGAAGCGGAAGCCGTCATGCTCACCTGCTGTTCCCCCTCGGTTGGTGTGTCCGGTGATGCAGTCGGATGTGGAGGTGTTGTGTACGTCGCTCGCGCACACCCCAGCCGCCTGTCAACGAGGCTTCCAGGACCGGCATTCGCGGCCGCGCTCGCTCCCGACCGCGTGAAATGCCCTGTTTCCCCGGGCGGATCCGCGGTGCTCGACTGCACCTCCGGCACCCTACCGCCCACCGTTGTCAGTGACCGTCAGTAGGATCGCAAATCACGATCGACGTCCGCCTGACACGGGGCGGCGGACGGAACGCCTCGGTCTGGCAAGGGAATTGGTGCGAAGTGAGTCACATCGTCGTGAAGCGCCCGCCTCGGGCGCTGCCGTCCGAAGTGCCCACGGAAGAGGTGGTCCTGCAGCCTCCGCCCGAGCTGCCACGCGGGCAGCAGGAAGGCGCGATGATGCAGCTCCTGCCGATGCTCGGCATGGGCGGATCCGTCGTGTTCTTCTTCAATCCCAGCGCGCAGCCGTTCATGAAGATCATGGGCATGGTGATGATCGCGTCGACCCTGGGCATGGGCATCGCGATGCTGGTGCGCTACCGGCGCGGTTCGCAGGGCCAGATGTCGGACATGCGCCGCGACTATCTGCGTTATCTGTCGCAAACCCGGCGCGATGCCACGAAGACCGCGAGGAAGCAGCGCGACGCGCAGTACTACCTGCACCCCTCCCCCGAGCAGCTCTGGGCGCTCGTCGCCGAGGGCAGCCGCGTCTGGGAACGGCGCACGGGCGACGAGGACTTCGGGCAGGTGCGCGTCGGCCTCGGCCCGCAGGGGCTCGCCACTCCGCTGGTGCCCCCGCAGACCGCGCCCGTGGACGAGCTGGAGCCGCTGACGGCGGGCGCCATGCAGCGCTTCCTCGCCGCGCACGGCACGCTCGAGGACCTGCCGATGGCGGTCTCGCTGCGGGCCTTCTACCACGTGACGGTCAGCGGTGAGCCGCAGACGGTGCGCGGCACGGCCCGCGCCGTCGTCGCCTCGCTCGCGTCGCTGCACTCCCCCGAGGACCTGGTGATCGCCGTGGCGACGGGCCGGGAGGCCGCGCCGCAGTGGGAGTGGGCCAAGTGGCTGCCGCACAGTCAGGCCGCGGGCCAGACGGACGGCGCCGGCAGCCGCCGTCTGATCACCACCGACCCGATGGAGCTGGAGGCGATGCTGACCACGCGCCTCCAGGGCCGTCCGCGCTTCCACCCCGGCGGGGCGCCCGTTCCCGAGCAGCCGCACCTCGTCGTCGTGCTCGACGGCGTGTCCCTGCCGCCGGTGTCGATGCTGGCCAGCCCCGAGGGCCTGCAGGGTGTCTCCGTCGTCGAGGTCGTGCCCGGCGAGCTGACGACGGGTCGCGGCGACCTCTCGATCGTCGTGCAGCCGCGCTCGCTGACGCTGGAGTCGGCGCACGGCGTGGTCTACGAGGGCACGCCCGACCTGCTCTCCTACGAGGCCGCGGACGCGCTGGCGCGGCAGTTGGCTCCGCTGCGCATGGCCTCGGGCGGTGACGACGACGAACCACTGCTGGCGAACCTCGACTTCACGGATCTGCTGAGCCTCGGCGACGCCGCGTCCGTGGACACCAAGCGCACCTGGCGCCCGCGCTCGCAGGCGGAGCGGCTGCGCGTGCCGATCGGCGTCGGCGAGGACGGCCGGCCCGTCATGCTCGACCTCAAGGAAGCGGCCCAGGAGGGCATGGGCCCGCACGGCCTGTGTGTCGGTGCGACGGGTTCCGGAAAGTCGGAGCTCCTGCGCACCCTCGTCCTCGGCCTCGCGGTCACGCACTCCTCCGAGACGCTGAACTTCGTACTCGCCGACTTCAAGGGCGGTGCGACGTTCGCGGGCATGGCCCAGATGCCGCACGTCGCGGCCGTCATCACGAACCTCGCGGACGACCTGACGCTCGTCGACCGCATGGGCGACTCCATCCGCGGTGAGCTCAACCGCCGCCAGGAGATGCTCCGCGACGCGGGCAACTACGCGAACATCCACGACTACGAGAAGGCGCGCGCGGCCGGCGCCCCGCTCCAGCCGATCCCGTCGCTGGTCCTGGTGATCGACGAGTTCAGCGAGCTGTTGACGGCCAAGCCCGACTTCATCGAGATGTTCGTGCAGATCGGCCGCATCGGCCGTTCGTTGGGCGTGCATCTGCTCCTCGCCTCGCAGCGCCTCGAAGAGGGCCGCCTGCGCGGCCTGGAGACCTACCTCTCGTACCGGATCGGTCTGCGGACGTTCTCCGCCGCCGAGTCCCGCGCGGCGCTCGGCGTGCCCGACGCGTACGAGCTGCCGAACGTGCCCGGTTCCGGCTTCCTGAAGTACGGCACGGACGAGATGGTCCGCTTCAAGGCGGCGTACGTGTCCGGGACCTACCGCTCCGGTTCCGCGCGGACGGCGGTGGCGGGCGGGCCGCTTCCGATGGACCGGCGGCCGGTGCTGTTCACGGCGGCCGAGGTGCCGGTGCAGTACGTGGCCGTGCCCCAGCAGCGCCCCGAGGCCACACCCACGACCGACGACGCGCTCTCGGACACCGTGCTCGACGTGATCGTGCGCCGTCTCGAGGCCCAGGGCCCGGCGGCACACCAGGTGTGGCTGCCGCCCCTGGACAGCCCGCCGTCGCTCGACAGTCTCCTCCCTGGCCTCGCCGCCGTGCAGGGCCGCGGTCTCACACAGCCCGGCTACGAGGGCGCGGGACGGCTCATCGTCCCGGCGGGCCTCGTCGACAAGCCGTACGAGCAGCGGCGCGACCCCCTGTGGTGCGACTTCTCGGGTGCGGCAGGCCATATGCAGATCCTGGGCGGCCCGCAGTCCGGCAAGTCGACGCTGCTGCGGTCGCTCATCGCCTCGTTCGCGCTGACGCACACCCCATACGAAGTGCAGTTCTACGGGCTCGACTTCGGTGGCGGCGGTCTGTCGGCCGTCGCCGGGCTGCCGCACGTCGGCGGGGTGGCCTCGCGCCTCGACCCCGAGAAGGTGCGACGCACGGTCGCCGAGGTGTACGGCGTGATGATGCGCCGCGAGGAGTACTTCCGCTCCTCCGGCATCGCCTCGATCGGCGACTTCCGCGCCCGCAGGGCGCGCGGCGACATCTCGGTCACCGACCAGCCGTGGGGTGACGTCTTCCTCGTCATCGACGGCTGGGGCAACTTCCGTACGGACTACGAGGGTCTGGAGCCGGCGGTGCTCGACATCGCGGCCCGCGGCCTGGGCTACGGCATCCACCTGGTGCTCACGGCCTCGCGGTCCATGGAGGTCAGGGCGAACATGAAGGACCACCTCATGAACCGCCTCGAGCTGCGGCTCGGCGACACGATGGACTCCGAGTTCGACCGCAAGGTCGCGGCGAACGTGCCGACGGGCGTGCCCGGCCGCGGCCAGTCGCCGCAGAAGCAGCACTTCATGGCGGCGGTCCCGCGGATCGACGGCCTCTCGTCGGACACGGACCTCGCCGAGGCCACGGCGGCGCTGACCGCCGAGGTGACCCGGCACTGGACGGCGCCCGGCGCTCCCGAAGTGCGGCTGCTTCCACGCGAGTTCGCGGCGGACCGGCTGCCCCCGGGCAACCTGTTCCCGGACCGCGGTGTGTCCTTCGCGCTCGACGAGGACAACCTGGAGCCGGTGTTCCTCGACTTCGAACAGGACCCGTTCTTCCTCATCTTCGGAGAGAGCGAGTCCGGCAAGTCGAACCTGCTGCGCCTGCTCATCAAGCGCCTCACCGAGCGCTACGACGGCGACTCGTGCAAGCTCTTCGTGGTCGACAACCGCCGCGCCCTGCTGGACGTGACACCGCCGTCGCACCTGGCGGAGTACATCCCCATGTCGAACTCCATGGGGCACCACATGGACGCGCTCGCCGACCTGATGCAGCGGCGCACGCCGACGGCGGAGGTGACGGCGCAGCAGCTGCGGGACCGCAGCTGGTGGCGCGGTCCGAACGTCTTCGTGATCATCGACGACTACGACCTGGTGTCCACGTCGAGCGGAAACCCGCTCTCGGGCCTGACCGAGCTGCTCCCGTTCGCGCGGGACGTCGGCGTCCGCTTCATCATCGCCCGCTCCTCGGCGGGCGGCGGCCGGGCCGCGTACGAGCCGTTCATCCAGCGCATGAAGGAACTCGGCGCCCAGGGCCTCGTCCTGGCCGGCGACCCGGGCGAGGGCGACCTCCTCGGCGGCGTGCGGCCACGGCCGATGCCGGCGGGCCGCGGCGTCTTCGTCTCGCGCAAGCGGGGGAAGCCGTTGGTCCAGACGGGCCTGATGCCTTCCGACCAGTGACGTATAGAGATCGTCATGATTCGGCAAGCTCGCTTGAACTGGCCGAATCACTCTGGTGAGTTGGATGTGCTGTGGACTGCCCGTCGCCCTCTAGGAGGGCGACGGGCAGTACGGGAGCACATCAATCACACGGGGGAAGGCGTCATTCGGTGGCCTGGGACGAGTGGGAGCAGCTCAAGGCGGAAGCCCTGCACAAGGGGAACGCCAAGATGCAGTTGAACCAGCTTGCCGATCCGGGCGGCGGCGGTGGAGGGAATCCTCAGGGCGACCTGACGGTCAACTTTCCTGATCTGGCCGCAATCGGAGATGCGGCGTTCCGGCTGCGCACCCGCATGGACCGGGAGAGCGACCATGCCCGGATCTCCTCGATGAAGGCCGCTGGGGGTCTCAAGTCGGAGTTCGCCGTCGGCAAGGCCCTGGACCATGTGGCTGAGCGCTGGGTGGACCAGGTGCAGTCTCTCCTCGACGCCTGCGCCCACATCTCGAACCACCTCGACTACACCAAGGGCGCGCACAAGGGCGACGAGGAGCACATCTACGGCGTCATCAGCAGCATCTCCACCCTGGACAAGGGCTTTGACGAGAAGCGAGGCAACTGATGGACCTCGATGCGCTCCGTTACGGCAACTTTTCCGCCCTGGGTGAGGCCGTCGGCGACTGGGAGGAAATGGTCGCCAACCTCAAGTCCCTCCAGGACGACGCCGAGCGTGATCTGAAGGCCAAGGCCGACAAGGCGAACTGGCACGGCGCCAACGCCACGGTCTCGCGTGAGTTCGTGGACAAGACCGCAGGAGAGTTCGCCGATGCGCACACGCAGGCCAACTCCATAGCCAAGATCCTCGGCGACACCCGTAGCGAACTGATCGACTACCGGCAGCAGCTGAACGACGCGATAGACCGCGGGATGAGGAAGAACCTCACGGTGGTGGACTCCGGGAACGGCGGATTCACCGTCACCATGAACATCCATCCTGACCGCGCCGCGAAAGGCACGTCGGTTCCTGATCACACGGTGCAGGATGAAACGGACCTCCGCGACGAGGTGCAGCGGATCATGACTGGCGCCACGGAGAGCGACAACACTGCCGCCAAGGCGCTCAATCTCATCGTGGACCAGGCCACGTACGGCTTCTCCGGGGCTGACTACAGCGACCGGGACGGGGCCGCCAAGGCCATCAAGGAAGCCGATGACCTGGCCAACCTGATGAAGAACAAGGGGGACGACATGTCCCCCGAGGAGTTCGACCGGCTCAACGCCTCCATGGCCAGGTACAAGAACGACCCGCTGTTCCAGGAAGAGTTCGCCAAGACCCTCGGCCCCAAGGGCACCCTCGACTTCTGGGCGGACCTCTCCGACCCCTCGGACGGCGGTGATCTGCAGCGGGCCCGTCACGACCAGCTCGGCGACTTCCAGAAGAATCTCGGCATGACGCTCGCCGGCGCGACGCAGTCCGACTCGGCCGACATGCAGTCCTGGAAGGACCGCATGGTCGACCTCGGGGGCCAGACGGTCCACACGAGGGGCAGCAACGTCTACGGGTTCCAGCTGATGAGCAACATCATGCGGACCGGTAACTACGACGACGACTTCATGAACAAGTACGGCAACGCGCTGGTCGCGACCGAGAAGAAGATGAAGCTCCCCGACCACTACTGGCAGGGAGCCGGCGGGCCGCCGATGCCGAAGATGAACTTCATCGGTGAGGACTTCGGCCGTGATCCGATGACGGGCTTCATGACCGGCCTGTCCAACAGTCCGGACGCCGCGACCGCGTTCTTCAACGAGACGCATCCGCAGGACAACGCGGAATGGGTGCTGAAGGAGCGGCACCCGTTCGACGACACCCCGCTCGACGACGGGGACGGGAATCAGTCACGTGACGCGACCGGCAAGGCTCTTCTCGCAGCCACGAGCGGCATGAATCCGAACGATCCCAACGCCACGTATGTGGAGCACACTCCGGAGAACCGCCAGGCCCTGGACCGGTCACTCAAGTACCTGTCCGAGACCGGCGACGACTTCCCCCGCGAGATGCGCGACGACATGGCGAAGGTCCTGGTGAACTACGGGGACGAAACGCACAACACGATGAGTTCCCAGGCCGACCATCCCGACGACCCCAGGCAACTCGACCGGCACCAGCTCCTCGAAGTGACCAAGCAGATCTCCCGTGACCAGGACTCCTACGGGCTGCTGAACGACGGGCTGAACCGCGAGATCGTCCACGACATCAACACGGATCACCCGAGTGATCCCAAGGAGACTCTGCAGCGCGCAGGTGCGACCGTCGGCTTCCTGGAGGAGGCGCGCTATCAGGCGCTGGACACCGACAAGGAAGACCCGTCCTGGAAGGCGAAGTGGGCCTACCACGGCATCGGCGGCGCGGTGAACTTCATTCCGGTGGTCGGCGACGCCGCACAGCGCGGCGTCGACGCACTGACCTACCAGTGGCAGCAGGACGAGCAGGGCCGCATCGACGACGAGAACCACCAGCAGAACGGCAAGACGTTCACAGGCCGTGAAGGCCAGCTGGAATCCCTGGCGAAGATCTGGGCCACGGCCAACCCCGGCCAGACCGAGAACAATTCCTACACGTTGACCAACGAGATCAACGCGGCTGCCTTTGACGGCAACGCGCGGGCTCGGGGACTGGCGGGCGATCAGTGAGGCGGAGCGCACTGTCGAAGCCGTTGGGTGTCGCAGCACTCCTGGCGATGTTCACGGCAGCGGCATGCACCGGTTCGCCGGGAAGGGACTATGCGGTGCCGCAGGCCGCATGCGGCGTCCAGGTGGGATCCAAGCTGCTGTCCCCGCTCCTCCCCGACGGCAAGAAGTTGACTCAACGCGATTACAACTTCGGTCCCACACAACCCCGTTGCGAGTTGAAGGTCGACGGGAATCTCGTCATCCATGTCTCCGGCGACGTGGTTCCGGCAGGCACCGATGTCATCGCGGTGAATGAGCGCGGCATGCGGGGACTGGGCCATCCGGCCGCTGCGAACATTGGTCAGGATGCCCGCATCGCAGACCGCGGAGCCCTCGCGGTGGACAGGTGCGTGTACGGCGGGAAGCAGCAGAAGTTCGTCGCTGACATAGAGCTGAAGAAACAGGCAATCCAGGATGTGCCCGAGCGGCGCGACGCGTTGCGCCGCCTTCTGAAGGCGTATCTTCCCGCGGCGATGAAGGGCGTGGGCTGCAGTTGAGCTCTCCGGTGCAGCAGGAGCGCGGAGCGCCGGGCTGCACCGGAGAGCCTTGCCGAAATGGGCGGCACAAGTCGCGTTACGCCCCGCGCACGCTCGACTGCCCCAAGTAGGCTGACCACACTGCATGTACGTACATCGGGAAGGGGCCCCGGATCATGGCCGAGGCAGCACAGGGCGCCACGCAGGGCGTGGGAAGCAATACCGCCGGGGAGTCCCCCGAAGAGATCCAGGCGCGCAAGGAGCGGGAGAAGAACGAGCTCTACGCGCTCGACATCTCCGGCGCCGAATGGCACAGCGCTCCCGGCACCGAGGACCACGAGGAGCGCGTCGAGATCGCGTACCTGCCGGCCGGCGCCGTGGCGATGCGCTCCTCGATGGACCCCGAGACCGTGCTCCGCTACACGGAGGCGGAGTGGACGGCGTTCGTGCTGGGGGCTCGGGACGGGGAGTTCGATCTGGAGGATGCGGCGGGGCCGGACGCGGGGTGAGGAAGCCTCTGGCATCACACGTGGGCGCTGCTATCGGCAGCGGATTCTCCGTCCGCCGCTGCGGCTGACCGTGTTGGCCAACTTTCGACAGCGCCTAAAAACAGAGCAAGGGGTTCGGGCTACAGGGTCCGCTTTACCGGTCCTCTGCTCGCCCGGCACGTTTGACGCCCCGCATCTCCCTACGCCCCAGCGCAGGGAGATGAAAGCCAAGTCCAGCTTCCTAGCCGGCGCTTTCGTAACCAACAACGCCTGGAACGAGACCCGATTCGTCAGCCTTGTCTGGCGCGTGAATCTCCTTGAACGCGAAGAAAACCCGTCCGTTGCTGACTCTCATGTTTAGCGACTCCGGCTCTCCGAGCGCCGCCATCTCAGAAGGCATCTCGAACAGGAGAAAGGGACGTTCCGTGCCCGTCTTCGGGTCGATACTCACGACCGCCGACGGCGCTCGGTTGTCGTCACTTGCTCTGAATGCCAGGAGCCTGTCACCGCTCATCTGGACGGGATACATGGCCCGGCGAGCCTTAGACTTGAGCTTACGAAGAGGCTTCCCCGAATGCAGGTCAAAGGCGGTAATCGAGTTCGCGGGACGGTCGCTGAAGAGGGCGTCGATGGATGCTTTTCCTCCCACGAATACTTGACGGCTCCCCACGATCACCGAGTGGCAGGATTCCACAGTCCCGAAGAGTGAGCCACCACAGTCCGTGACGTAGCGGTCAACTCCCAGCGCCATCGTCGATCTGTGCTTGCCGTGCGCGTCAAGAGCGATGAGGTCCGTCACTGTGTCCGCGCCTGCAGCGACAGCGATTACCGGTGGATTCGACGACACCAGGTAGGTTGCCCCGACACCCCGAGACACCTGGTACGTCCACTCGGGCTTTCCTGTACGTCGGTCAATCTTCTGGACGCGATATGAGGTGTCGTCATCAGGGCTTCCGCAGGTCTGTAGCGCCAGCAAGTCACGTCCGCCCGCGAAACCGCTGTCGTTGCAGGCTTCCCTCCCTGGAGTCTCCCAGAGCTTCTTGCCCTGACGCAGGTCGTACGCTGCCGAGCCCGATCCCCAGGCCGCCACGGCGACGCCCCGCGTCAGTGTCACGTTCATATTGGTCGCGTAAGCATTGTCGGAGTGCGGCAGCGTCACTTCCCACATTTTCTTGCCGGTGTTCACGTTGAATACCACGAGCAAGTTGCATGCGGACTTGGCGTTTGCCTTGCCCCCACGGCCAGACTGAGCAACGACGGCAGTTCGGCCATCGACTGTCACGTGCCGCGTCGTCGAGCAGATGGCACCACTCAACCTGGTGCTCCAGATGGGGTCCCATTGCCTGAATCGGTACCCCGTGAGTGTACTTCCCTGTGCCATGGCGAACGTCTTGGCTGTAGCCCAACTGCCGGGCAGGTAGGAGCTATCGCCCGGCTTCAGCTTCTTGTCGTTGTACTCGACTGCCATGCGGGCTTCAGGGGTGACCGGGGTCTTCCCATCAGCCTCGCTCACCTCATCGGGGGCTTGCCGGGCAGCACTGGGCGCGTTGCTCGACTTTGCGTCATTCGCCGCCGGGCTTCCACCCCACATGAACCATGAGCCAACGCCGGTCACGACGATGAGAACGCCGCAGATGGTCAGCCAACGCTTCACGCGCTGCTTTTTGCGATCCTTTGCCGCGCGCAGAGACTGCGTGAACGGAGAGGGCGCCGGCCCGAATGACATGAACTGCTTTCCCTTCAACGACGAGCGTGAACCGGTGCTTGATGTTCCGCCAGTCGGACCAATAGGACGGGGTGGGCGCCTCCCGCGCGCGCCCACCCCGCATCCGTACTTTTCCCTCTACAGGAAGAAGCTGGCGGCCTTCTTGTCGCCGCCCATGTAGTCACCGCCGGCCAGGTGCACCACGTGACCGATGCTCTGCAGGGCCTGGTGGATGTCGCGAGCTTCCTTGTCCCACTTCTGCTGCTCTTCGCCGTACTTGCTCTGGGCTTCACCCTCCCAGTAGGCGACCGTGCCGGCGACCAGCTGCTTGATCTCCTCCAGGTCGGCATCGAGCTGCTTGGCCATGTTTCCGATCTCGGTGGCCGCAGTGTCGAGAGCGCCGTACTTGACGACCATCTCGTCGTGGTTCAGAGCCATGATCTACTTCTCCATCTCCCGTGGTTTCGTTAACTGCTGACGCGCGACAACCCGGGGGTTTAGTAGCCGCTGAGCGTGGACTTCGGGGCGCCGTCGTACACGTTGATCTTGTTGACTTCCTGGCGCACCTTGTCCTCGGAGTCGTCCTTGATCTTCCGAGTACCGGTCATGGCGTCGATGAACTTCACGAGGATGTTGCCGATGTTCTTCATCGACGTGTTGATCTCGTGCTGCTTCGTGTTGAAGGCGTTCGCGCCGATGCCCTTCCAGTTGCCTTCCAGGCTGTCGATCGTCCCTTGAAGGCGGTGCACCGTGGACTTGATGTTGTCGAACTTTTCGGCGATCTTGCGCTCGAGCCGCACCATCTCATCGTCTGAGAGCCGCTGTCCGTCTGCCATGTTCGGCCTTCCTCTCCTGATTACTGCTGGAACTTTCCGGATGTTGTCTCGCGGGGAATGGATCTGCCCCGCTCGGCAAATGTCGTGACACCGCGCTCAGCTGGAGCGCTTGGCCCGCACCACCGCGAACGCCCCGCCCCCGAGCACCACCACCGCGGCAGCGGCTCCGAGGGCAATCCACAACTGGTCATTGCTGTCAGAGGACTTCGCACTAGATCCTGCCGCCGAGGTCTCGCCGCCTGAAGTGGATTTCGGGGGCTGTGACGAGGCTGGTACGGAGGTGGAGGGGGTAGCGCTGGTAGTGGAACCGGCAACTGGCGTCTTCTGGTTGGTGATCGGATCGACATCGGGAGCGCCCGGGCTTCCCTTGCCTGCGATCAAGTTCTGGGCGGGCCTGATCAGTCCGTAGCCGAGATACTTGCTCGGCTGGTTCCTGGGCCAGTCACGACCGGCAGTGTCGATCAGGACCCGGAGTACCTGGCTGGCCGTCCACTTGGGGTGCGCCGACCAGATGAGGGCGGCGGAGGCGGAGGCGATGGCGGTTGCCTGGCTCGTACCCTTACTGGGGCAGTACTGCTTGAAGGTCGGGTCGCACCAGACGGGTACGTCTACGCCGGGAGCGGCGAGGTCGATGTAATCACCGGACTCGGAGAACTTACCGACCGTTCCCGATTCGTCCGAGGCCCCGATTCCGACTACTTCCGGATACGCGGCCGGGTAGCCGATGAAGTTGTCCTTGTCGCCGTTGTTCCCGACGCCAGCAAACATCAGTTTGCCCCTCTTCGCGGCGTACTTGACGGCACTCTCCATGGCGTCATCCCCGTACTCACGCCCGATCGAGAGGTTGATGATCTGAGCGTCGCTGTCGGCAGCGGCCCTGATCGCGGCGGGGACCGAAGCGGTCTTCTTGCGCTCGGCCTTGCCCTTCAACGTGGTGAGCTGAGTCCGCACCGGAATGATCCTCGCCCCGGGAGCGAGCCCCTGAAGCCCCCCGCCGGCCCCGGAACCTGCGATGAGCTCCGCCATGGTGGTGCCGTGACCGTCATAGTCGCGCGTGGCTCCGTACGATGCGGCGGCAGGCACGTCGTCCGACAGCACCTTGCCCTTCAAGGAAGGGGTCGAAGGGTTGACGCCGGAGTCGACCACCGCGACCTTTATGCCCTTGCCCGTGCTCACCTTCCACAGCCGCTGGGCCAGCATGTCGTCCAAGTACCACTGCTTGGCGTGCACGTCGTCGGCAACGGCGCTCGGGGCCAGCCCGGTGGACATGACGGCAAGAGCGCCAAGCGCGACGCCCACCACGGACGCGCGTCTCCCTACCCGCCCCAGGAAGGGCACAGTCCATCTGCCGCGTCGGCTGATCCCTGACTTCATGCTTCGTCTGTCCTCGCTCATGCTTAGTCGATCACCGGCGGCACATCGCGCTGCGGCTTCTTGGGGAGATGGGTCTGATCGTCCCCGACCAGGTGGTCGGGCCGCAGTACGCCCTCGCCCTCTTCCTGGTCGGAACTCTGGTTGCCCTCGGGCCCCCGGACGAGGCCGGAGCCGCCTGCGGTGAAGCCTTTCCTGCCCGCGCGGGAGGGGGAGTTGCGTCCCACAGGAGCACCGGTCACGCCGTCGGAGTTGCCAATGGAGCCGCGCCCCGGCGTCTGGCTCCTGCCGTTGCCGTTCGTGGTGCCCGCCGCGCCCACGACGCCCCGCTGGCTGATTCCGCCCGTCGAAGAACGCGAACCAGCAGCGCCCTCGCCCCCGATGACCGTGCCTCTCGGCACCTTGGGACCTGTCTTCGCGGTCGCACCGGTCGAAGTGGGCTTTCCACCTATGACGCCACCGTTGCTCCGGCCCGCGCCGGTCGGCCCCATGCCTTGGCGGCCGGCCGGGGTTCCGCCGGACTTAGGCATACCGCCGGTGACTCCGCGCCCCATGGTCGGCGGACGGCCGCCGGGCAGGCCGCCCTTGGCGCCGGCCTGGCCGGTCGCGTTGGGGCGCCCCATTGGGTTGGTGCCGCTCTGGCCCAGGCCTCGAGCCGTAGCAGGTCCGGGGGTTCCGGCTCGTCCTTGTGCGGTCGCTGGATTCCTCGGCATGCCGGTCGTACCGAACGCTCGTCCCACAGGACCCTTGCCCAGGGGATTTGGCACCCCCTGGGCATAAGGAGGAAGCGGGACACCTTGCGGGCTGGTTGTCGGCGTCGTCGGGGTGGTGGTGCTGGTCACAGGAGTCGGCGTCTGCTGAGGAAGCGTGTCGACGCTGTCGATTGCCGTTCCGACTTCTGGGGCCGGCCGGGTGATCGAGTCGGGAACGTCCTTGACCGGTTGCAAGCCGATGTCCGCGTGCGGGATGCCGGTCGTGTGGCGTTGCTCTACCGTGCCATCGATGCTCGACGCATGATGCTGCGTCGCGCCCCGAGGTGCCCTGGAGTCAATCGGGGTAGCGTCGCCCCCCGACGGCTTCGGTACCCCCACATTGGGCATCGCCTCGAACGTGGGAGGTTCCAGGCCCTTGAGCGACTCCTCGGAGACGACGTAGAACGACGACAGCCGGTTCATCTGGTTGATGGCCTCTTGGCGATGGCCCTCAACCTTCGTGGCCGCGGTGTACTCGTCGTTGGTCTCGACCCGCGCTACCACCGGGATGTCGGCGACCGACTTCCGCACGAGACGGCTGTCCCGCGGCGGCATGGCGCTGCGAACGGACGCCAGGCCCGTGCCGGCGGACGTGATCTGAACGCCCGCGGCCTTCGCGTAGTCGGCGAGAGCGTCCGCGTGTCCGGCGAGTCCCTTGCCCCAGATCTGGAAGGCCTTGCCCGCCTCGCCCTTCCAGTCGTCCTCGGCGGCCGTCAAGTGACCGCGGAGTTCGGTCGCCGCGTCCGAGATGGCCTTCTGTGCCTTCCACAGAGCCTCGCCGGCGCTCTCGAGGTCTGACGGGTTCGTGTTCTCAACGATGTCGATCATGTCGTTGAGGTCATGGCCCTCAAAGTTGGACTGTTCAGGGGCCCGCATCCTGCCGAACCCGAACGCGTCGTGCATGAGCTCGGACACCCGACTGGTCATGTCGGTGACGCCGACCTGGACGTTGCTCTGCTCCTGGCCCGACAGCTTGTCCCAGTCGTCCTGCCCAGTCACAGCCCGAATCCCTTCTTCGACTGCTTCTTGTCGTTCCTCGGCTGCTCGGGCGCGCCCGCCTTCTCGCGCTCCGCAGCCTGCTGGTCATGCTCGATCTTCGACTGGATGGCCCAGAACCGGCGTCGCTGTTCGTCCTCGATGTTGCCGTAGCCGACCTCCGCGCCATGCGCGGCGATGCCCATCGCCTCGATCTGGAGACTGAGCGTCTTCGACAGGGAGGTGAGTCGTTCGTGAACGATGTTGTACTGCGCGTAGAGACTGTCGGCTTCGGGGAACTTCGTACCCGCGCCACGCAGGGAGGTCGGCGCGATCCGCTGGCCACCGACCTTGGACGGCGCTCCGTCCGAGCCCTCGAACTCGCTCAACAGCGTGTCGACGCGCTGCTTGAACGTCTTGAGTACTCCCGCACCGACCTTCAGGTCCGCAGCGGCCGCAGCCGAGACCCCGCCCATCGCCATGTCCGCAGGCAGCATGACGTGTCCCCTTCCCCGTTCCCCGTCGGTCCTTCAGTCCGCGCCCGGAGCGCGGTGGCGCGAGCGTCCCTCATCGCGCCTTTACCACTGTAGTCACCCTGTACAACCGAACCAACTGACCTATGTGTTAAGTCAGTTACGAAACGCTCTTCCCGTATCGCGCTTTCGGTGCAATCTTCTCATCTCGCCGACGCGCTCTCGACGCCCGGCCAGAGGTCGTGATGCTCGCGCACGGACGCCGGCCTCACGGGGCCCCGCGCCCTCTCCGGCAGGCGAACAATTCCTCCATGAAATCTTCACCATCATGACTACGGGGAAGGCGGGGAACGCAGGGGAGGCGGCGTTCAACAATTCAGCCTGATTTCACTTCGCAACGCGAAGACTTCCTCAGCGCCGCCGTGTATTCCACGATCAAGTTCTTGAGCGCCGATTCATCCTTGCGGCCCGGTTCGAGGACCCTGATGACGGTGGAGATGTCCTCCTCGACCACGTCCTGGGCGGTGCACCGGGTGATGGATACGGCGGCCGAGTCCGTGTACGCGATCGTGCGGGCCGCCGCGGATCTGGGCTCGTGGGCGGAGAGTTGGTCCACGGCGATGTCACGCGCCGCCCGCTCCCGGTTCGCGTCGCTCGCGTTCGACGGCAGCACGACCTTCTTGTCCACGACGACCTCGCAGGTCCTGATGGCGTCGGGGACGGGGGTGTCCGGCTTCACGGCGACGTGCTTACCGGGCGGCAGCAAGGGCGTAAGCGTCGCCGCCTTGATGTGAATGCCGCACAGCGAGGACGGCACGCGTACTCCCGCTCGGCCGAGTCGCCGCATCCCGCTGCCGCCGCCACCATCACGACGGTGACGGCGGCCAGAGGCAGGAGCCGCACCCCGCGGGCCGGCCTCAGTGATGGCTTTCCGAGTTCCACTGTGCTCCGTCCGAATGGCTGATGCCGGCTCAGTGCGTGCGGCGCGTTGCAGGGCGTCCGCCGTCTGCGTGTCGATCTTCGGGTTGTGGCGCACGGCGCTGTCGACGGCGTCCTGGGCGGAGCGGATCGCCTCCGAGCGGCCGTGCGAGTACTCGCCGCCGGCCTGGTGCTCGGCGTCCGTCGTCGTGTCCTGCTCGATGCTCTTCATGACGCTCTCCTGGATGTCCTCCGACGCCCATCCGATGGGCGCGCCCAGGATCGGAACGTGCTCGGCCGCCTTGTCGACGCCCATGCCCAGGATGCGGCTCACCCACTTCGCCTTGTCGGCCGCGGTCTCGTTGAAATCCGCGTCGGACGCCGCGTGTACCGGTAAATGGCGTCCGCGCGCGAGTCGCTCATGATGCCCGCGATGGCCACCCCCGGAGCCACCGCGTCACGCACGCGGCCGTCCATCGACGCCTTCGACGTGGTGGGGTCGTTCACGACGTCGTTCACCACGTCCGCCGTGTACGCCTGCTGCGTCGCGGTGACAGCCGAGTACGCATGCGGGTCCTGGCCCGCTTCGCCGAGGAACTTCTGGGCGTGCCCGGGGTCGAGGCCGGCGGCCGCTCCGAAGGTCGGGAACATGTCGCTGCCGGCGTTCTCCTCGTACATGGCCTGCTGGAAGTCGCCCATGTACTCGGAGGTGACGTCGCCGAGGCTGTCCTTCATGGCGTACAGCGGGCCGCTCTCGCCCGAGTCGCCGTTGTGCTTGAGCAGTTCGGGGTCGCTGCCGAGTCGTCGTCCCAGCTCGCCGGCAGGTGGTTCTTCGTGTCCGGGACCGTGGCGTTGGCGAGGGCCGGGCCCATGGCCTGCTGGAAGTCCTTGACGGCGTCGAGACGGACCTTGCTCGCGTCCTTCTCCGTGCCGTCCGTGGTGATGTCCGCGTAGAACTCGAGTGTCTTCTCGGGACCGCCGAGGCCCTTGTAGAAGCCCGTGCGAACTGGCCGTCCTTCTCACCGCCGTTGAACTTCATGATGCGGTTGAATTCACGGAGTTCGACATTCACTCATGTTGTGGCCCTTTGTCGCGAGTTCGAGCGCGCGCTCGACCTGGGCGTCGTCGAGTGATCCTATCGCGATCACGGGAATTGTCCGGAGATCCGGGCGGGAGCGGATTGAAGCGGATGCGGACCGAGCGCGCACGGTCCGCCATTGCGGACGCACGCCTACAACTCGCGCTGTCCACAAGACCTTCACTTGCATGGCGTCCCGGGCGCCGGTACGAGTGCCCACTCCTCGGGGCCGAGTTGCTAACTTGACCCGACGACTGTCGTCCAACGGCAGTATCCGGTGCGCGCACGCGGGGGAAGGAGCTCACCCATGGCGTGGGACGAGTGGGAGCAGCTGAAGACCGAGGCGGCGGGGCGTCAGTCGACGCAGATGCAGCTGAACCGCGTACCGGACGACGAGGGCGGCGGCCCACCCCCTTCCCAGTACGGCGACCTCGCGGTCGGGCACGGCGACCTCGAGAAGGTCGGTTCGGACGCCAACAAGCTGTACGGCCAGATGTGGGACAAGGCCCGTGTGGCCGTACCCAGCAGCGACTCGGCGGCGTCGGACCTCACGAAGCAGGGCTTCTCGCTGGGCGGGGGCCTGCAGGAGGTGTCGAACCGCTGGGAGGAGCAGCTCCGCTCGCTGATGGACGCCACCGCGCAGATCGCCAACCACATGCACCGCACCAAGAAGCTGCACGGGGACGACGAGGACTTCATCCGGCGCCAGATGAGCAGCATCGACATGCTCGACGCCGGTTTCGACGAGCGCGTCGGTGACCCCGGCAAGAAGAACCCGGTGTACGGCGAGCCGAAGAAGAAGGACGACTGATGCATTTCGAGGCGCTCCTCCACGCCAACTTCAAGCTCCTCGACGACGCCGTCGAGGACTGGTCGACGATGGTCAAGAATCTCGACGCGCTCGCGAAGGAAGCCCGTACGGGCATGAAGGCGTCCGCGAGCAAGGCCGTCTGGGCCGGCGCGAATGCCACGGTCTCCAAGGAATTCATCGGCAAAACGGTCGGCGAATTCGACGACGCGCACACCCAGGCGAAGTCGATCTACGACATTCTCCGGGACACCGCGGGTGAACTCAGGACGTATCACGGCAGTCTCACGACGGCGATACAGAACGCGGGCACGAAGGACATCAGCGTCACGGCGTCGGGCAACGGCGGCTTCACCGTGCGCGCCAAGGACGACGCCAAGGACCCCAAGCCGACCGACGGCGACGTCACCGGGGTCCGCAACGAGATCCAGAAGATCGTCGACGGGGCGAGCGAGAGCGACAACACGGCCACCACGGTCCTGAAGCTGCTGGTCAACCAGACGTCCATGGGCTTCTCCGACGCGAACTACTCGGACCGCGACTCCGCGGCCGCGGCCGTCAAGGAAGCCGACGAGCTGGCGAAGCTCGCGCAGAAGGACCCGAAGGACCTGTCGGTCGAGGAGTTCGACCGGCTCAACGCCGGGTTCAAGAAGTACGCGAACGACGAGCTGTTCTCCGAGCGGTTCGCCACGAAGGTCGGCCCGCAGAAGATCCTTGAGTTCTGGACGGGGATCAACGACCCGGCCCGGGGCAACTACGAGCTGGGGCACGAGCGGCTCGACCAGTTCGACGACCTCCAGCGCAACCTCGGCATGTCCCTGGCCCACGCGACGCAGAGCGACTCGACGGCGATGTACGAGTGGAAGTCCAAGATGATCGACTTGGGCGACAAGCCGCTCTACGGCGATCGTGGCGGACCGATGGGCTTCCAGGTCATGAGCAACCTCATGCGGACCGGCGACTACGACGACCGGTTCATGGAGGACTACGGCACCAAGCTCATGGCCACCGAGCGCAAGCTCACCGGCGACGGCGAGCACCGCAACATGGCGTGGCAGCACATGGGCATGGACCCCTGGCTCAACCGGATCGGCGAGGACAGCGGTTCCGATCCCCTCACGGGCTACCTGAAGGGCCTGTCCAACAGCCCTGACGCGGCGACCTCGTTCTTCAACGAGGAGTACACGCCGAAGGACGGCGACAAGGCGGCGGCGAGCAACTTCAAGTACCTCTTCGAGGACCGGGAGTGGCCTCAGGAGTCCGACATGCACGGCGACGACCTCAACACCGGGCGCAACAACCTCGCCCTGGCGCTGGAGGCGGGGACGACCGGGCATCCGGCGGGCGAGCTGCCGACGGCGGACACTCCGGCGCACACCGCCGATCAGGCCGGACTGATGCGGGACCTCGTCAACTCCATCTCCGAGGACCCGAACCGCCTCAAGGACCACGACTACATGTCGGACAGCATCGGGCAGATCGGGTCCGAGTACCTGCCGGACATCCACCGGGCGATGGCCGACGGCCCCACGGTCGGCAACGGCGACAAGTCCGGATGGAACCTGCTGTACCCGAACGACGGCGCGGACGCGAAGCTCGATCACAGCGCCGTGTCCCGCTTCCTGGTCACCGCGAGCCAGAACCCGGAGGGGTACAGCGCGCTGAGCGTCGGCGAGAAGGCGTACACCGCCAACCTGATGGACTACCACCTGAACCCCGACCTCCCCGAGGACCAGCGCTACCCGCACGACGCGAAGGACACGATCACCAGCCTGTCGCGCAAGTCCGGGGAGTTCAGCGGTCTGCTGGCCCAGGGCCGGCAGGAAGCGGTGCTCGGCCCGGCGAACGAGAAGGACGGCGACTTCGACTACGCCGTCAGCCAGAAGAAGAACGTCATCTCGGGCATCGTCGGTACGGGTGTCGGCATCGGTACGAGCTTCATCGCCTCCCCCGTGGTCGGCGCGGCCGCGGGCGGGGCCGCGGGCACCGTGACATCGGTGGTGATGGAGGCGTTCTTCAAGGACGACTCGGGCCAGTACCGCTCCGAAGCCGGGCACGACATCGCGACGCGGTGGGAGACGATCAAGGACACCACCACGAACGTCAACTACGCGGCGGCCACCGAGGCCGCGAAGGCGCACCACGCGGGCTACTCGGACCAGATCGACACCTGGGTCAGCGAAGGCACCGCGACGGGCTTCAACGACGCCAACACCGACATCCACGCGATGGCCAAGGACCTCGACACCGAGATCCCCGACTGATGCCGCGCGACTCACCGGCACGATCACCGAAGGCGATGGAAGACGTCATGCAAGGACTCCCGCGGGGCAGAGCACGTTCGGCCTGGGCGGCGGCGATCGGTGCGGCGTTGCTCGTCGCCGCTTCGGTGTCCGCCTGTTCGTCGTCCGAGCCCGAGCGTGAGTACGCCACCCCCAAGGAGCTGTGCGGCACCGAGGTGTCCGCCACCGCCCTGGAGCCGCTGCTGCCGCCGGGCAAGAAGATCGCGGTCAAGCCCGCGTCGGCGGTCGGCGTGAAGCGCTGTCGGCTTGAGGTCGACGGGAAGGTCGTGTTCTCCACGAGTGTGGAGAAGCTGGGCGCCGACACCTCGGCCCGTGATGTCGCCACGTCCGCGATCGGCGTCGATCCGAACGATGCCGGCGCGGACAACGGTCGGTTCATCTACTCGAAGACCGGGGCCGTCGGCCGGGTGGAGTGTCCGAAGACGGCCGGTGCGGACAGTTCGTTCTGGGTGACGGCACGCGTCTCGGGTGATGCGGATGCGGCGGACATGCACCGGTTCATCAAGGAGTACGCGACGGCGGCGGCCGGGTCGGGGGCCTGCGCCGAGGGGTGACGTCGGGCTTGGAGGACTAGCAGGACCCCTTGTGGCTCGTCGCCGCCAGCTCGACAGAGCTTACGGGGGCCCACTTCCCCTCTCTTCACCTCGAAGGGGGCGTGGCAGACGGGGCGGCTCAGGCGTGACCGGACCTCGACGATTCGGCAACTCACTGCGGGAGGGCGTCGGCCTGACACCGCGTGCAGCGTGAGGACTGATCGGCCGCTGCCAAGCCCTCCCGGGCACCTGGCAGCGACTCTCCTGTTTCGCTTCGCGAGGGGCGCGGTGGCGAAAGGGTCAGCTCGCAGCCGGGGAAGGCGTCTCGTCGGCCTTGATGTCGAAGTTGACATTGTCTCCGTCGACCGAGGAAACCTTGACCGTCACGCCCAGAGTGCTGCCGTCACTCGCCGTCAGCGTGCAGCGGCCGGTGTTGCCGACCTTCCCGACGAGGTCCTCGGGGCAGGTGACGTCCGGCTTCGGCTGACCTGTGGTGGCAGCGAGCTTTTCGGCGACCGTGTCGGCCAACTTGCTCTTGGACACCTTCGGGTCGGACTTCCCCACACTCACCGACCCCGAGCAGCCGACGAGCAGCGCGCCCGCGGCTACGGCCGACAGGGCCCACGTAGCGGCTGAGAGGCGGGACTTGATCATGGGGAGGTCCGTTCCGGTGTCGGAGAAACAGGTCACAGAAAGCCGAAAGGGCAGACCGCCCCTCCGGTGCGCTCAGCATATGGCTCACCAGAGAGGCCCACTTGGCGCATTTTCCCGGAATCCGGGCAAATCGAAACGCTCCACTGACTCTTCGCGTCACCAGCCAACAATCTTCACTTGCGCCATCGCGGGCTACGGTCACCAGGTCGACCTCGGTTCACGGGTGCACACAGGGCAGCAATAATCTCGCCCCATGGGACATCTGATTGGGATCCTGGTGCAGGTCGTGATGGCCGCCTTGATTGCGTGGGTAATCACCCTCGCAATCAAGGCGGCCAAACGCAGTAACCGAGAGGACGAGCGAGTCCGGCAGGCATGGGCGGACTTCGCAGAGGAAGCCCCTGCGCGCGGCTGGACCTATGAGCGGCGCTCGCCCGGACGAGCCACCGAGTACTGCGGTGTGGGTCCGATGCCGGGCAAGGGCTCGAACCTGACCGCGTGGCACTACACCACGGGGGAGTTCCGCGGCCGCTCCTTCAAATGCTTCGAGTACCGCTACGTGAATCCCATGTCAGCCACCACCGACGCCGGGAACAAGAAGCTCACCTACGAGTCGGTGTTCCTCGTCACTGCGCCCGGCCAGGGGGCGTACATGCATATCGGGCCGCCGAGCAGGCTGGACCGGGCATTGGGGCGAGGCCCCAGGAAACTGCTCGACGTGCCGGAATTCGATGAGAAGTTCCGAGTTGATAGGCATGACGAAGATTTCGTCCGGAACGTCCTGACCGATGACGTGAGGGCTTTCCTCCTCTCGGATCCGCGCGCCAAGAAGAACCCGCTTCGTGTACGCGACGACGAACTCTTCACCTGGTACACCGGCATCCTGACTCCGCAGGACATCGAGGGCCGGTTGAACTACCTGTGCGACGTCATGGAGCGAATTCCCGCGCAGGCATGGGCAGCCGCCTGAGGAAAGGCAGAAGCGCCCCTTGCCCTGGATCGAGAATGCTCCGGGCCAAGGGGCGCTTTGCGTGTGCCGACGGCTAGTTGGACGCGCTGGCGGAGTCGTCGGCCTGCTGTACCGTCCGCAGGAACTTCTTGTAGTCCTCGATGACTTCACCGAGTTGGTTCCGCGTCGCTGTGAGAACGATTTCGATCACGGCGCGCTGAGCCGGGTTCCGCACGTCCTCCAAGCCGAGGTACACCTGGCTCTGGCACAGCTCGATCGGCTCTCCATGCAGCGTGGTGGAGAGAACGACGTTCTGCACGATTCCCGGGGAATCCGTGAGCCCGGGGAGATCCGGCGTCCCGATCTCCGACTTCTTGAGGACACGCACGGGGCCGCCCTGCTCGAGCCGGGGTACCGACTCGTCGGCGATCTGCGAGATGGTGGCGCCATCGTTGCGCATCTCGCCGGAGATAGTGATATTCGCCGTGAATCCGCCGTCGACGGAGGCAGCGTGGAGCGCGACGAACGCGACGTTCGGCGCTCCGACCTCGTCCGGCGGCGCCGCCTGCCAGCCTTCCGGCAGCGAAAAGGAAATCTTGACCGGCAACGTGGCTGCCATGGTGGCTCCCATCCTTCAGTGAACTTCAGCTCGGGCTAGAACCAGCTGCCGACTGTGCTGTCCCAGGCATCGCCCACGGCGTCGGCACCATCGCTGAGCGCGCCGGTCAGCTTGCCGGTATCAACGGTGACTTCGAATCCGGCCTTGCCGCCGAGACCCAAACCCACTCCGACGTCGCCGCCGACGGTGAACTTGCCGTCCTTCATGCCGAGATCGCCATGTGCTTCGGCTCCCACGCCTGCCCAGCCCTCGGCAGTCGCACCGACGCCGACACCGGCGACGTCGGCAGAGGCGGATCCTGTCGCCTTGGCTCCGGCGAATGCCTCGGCGCCGGCATGCACTCCGTCCTTGCCGACGGAGACGTTCGCCGACGCGTCGGCACCCACGAAGGCCTTCGCCTCACCCTGGACGGCGGCGACGCCGTACTCGACGCTGCCGTTCGCCGAGGCCTGGGCGAGATACGCCGTTCCCGAAACACCGGCCTTGAACCGTCCGTCGGTGACGCTCAGACCGGCCGAACCGTCAACGCCCAGGGCCTGTGCACCTGCGGCGTACTTGTACTTGGCGTCGCCCCATTTTCCGTCGCCGTCGATGCCGTCCGACCAGACACTGGCCTTGCCCGACCACTCGGCGATCTTGATACTCACCTCGGGCTTCTTCTTCTCCGGCGTGGTCTCATCGTCGGCGCCGGCCGGTTCGGCCTTGTCGCGGAAGTACCACTTGCCGTCCTCGCCCTTGCCCCACTCCTTGTCCCTGCGGCGTGGGTTTTCCGGGGTGCCGAACCAGCGCTGGTTCTCCTTCTTCCACGACGCGGGCGCGATGGCGCTCTTGCCGACGCCGTGGTCCTCCAACCACTTCTTGGCGTCCACGCCACTTCGGATCGCGGTGAGCCAGTCAGGGCTGTCCTTGGTGTCACCAGCGAGGTCGTGCAGCTTTTTGGTGAGCTTCTCGGTCTCTTCCTTGAGCTGCTTCTGCGCACCCTTCAAGAGGGTTTCGGCGGCCTCGTGGTCGCCGGACTTCCACTTGTCGATCGCGGTTCCGGCCTGCCCCTGCGCCCAGCTCAGCATGGAGGAGTACGAGTGAACGGCCTTGGCAGCGCCCGACATCGCGTCGCTGGCGAAGTACCAGTTGGTCTTTTCCTTGGTCAAGGTGGGCCAGAAGGCCTCGCTGGCCTGACCGACCCAGCCCTTGATGCGCAGGTCGCGCAGGCCGTCGCCGATCTTCTCGAACTTGTCGGACCAGCTGTTGAAAGCGGTCTCGATCTCGCCGAGCTTGCTGACCTCACCCGGAATGAGATCCTTCGGGTCGTCAGTCGACCCGAGCGTCGCTGCCATTAAGTGCGGAATCCCTGTTCTGTTCTTGTTCTTGAGTGTGGGTCAGTGCTGGATCAACACCGTCAGGCAAGCGCCGTCTTGACGGACTTCACGGCGTCACGGATGGCGTCATCCGTGTCCTCGTAGTTACCGTTGGCCGCTTCCAGTCCGTCTGCCAGAGTCGCCGCGCAGTCGGCCAGGAACGCTCCCCCTGACTCCCACGTCGCGCAGAACGTCACCAGGGACGCGGCCACGTCGTCGTTCCCCATCTTGGTGGACAGGTCCGCCGCGTCCCCAAGGTCCACCTTCTTGACCGGTTTGAGGATTTCCACCATGTCTTTCGCGCCCTGTTTCAAGACGCCTGGGCCGACTCCGAGGTCCGCGGCCACGGCAACTCCCCCTCTTGCAACTCCACTTGCACGCACACCTGACAGCACCGGGCACAGGCAAGCTACCAGCGGAAATGCGCTTCAACGCGCCTCCTCACTGCCCCTTCACCACTCCACCCCACGACGCCTTCCAGCACCGAAGAGCGTCCCGTACGCCCTACGCCGCGAGGCCAACCCCAGGGAACGTCAAGCAGGGAATCCGCCGGTCCGCCCAACCTGACAAATGAAGTGTCCGCTGCCTCCCTCGAGCCGTTGTTGTCGCCGGGGAAGGCGAACTCGGCTCGGACCTCGTCAGCGGTGGATGTCGAGCGGTGTCGGCTTCTGGTCGATGGGAGGTCATGTCTCGTCATGTCTCCAGCAGTGTGGAGAAGCCGGGCGCCGGTGTCTCGGCGGGGGACGTGTCGGCCGTCGGCGTCGGGCCCTCCGATACCGGCGCGGGCAGCGGACGGTTCATCTACTCCGAGACCAGCGCTGTCGGCAAATCGGAGTGCTCCGGTTCGGCACGTCCAGACAGTTCGCTTAGGGCGACGGCTCGGACCACGCACCCCGCCACAGCGGCGGACATGCCCAAGCTCGTCACGGACCAGGCGAACTCCGTTACCCGGTCCGGTGGTTGCAGCAAGCGCTGACGTGCGTGGGGAGCCTCAGCACGGGCCCTCCTTCGAAGTCACCGCCAGCTGATACGCGCGCTCGGTGATGGTTCCCTCGCCGCCCGCGATGCCTGGCGGCGTGTAGTCGTCCTTCGCCCGCCGGGTGCGTTCGATGTGTGTGCAGAACACCGCGTCCGTGCCGTCCGCCTGCACCGTGAAGTACGCGTCGGTGTCCGTGTTCGTGTCGGCCGGGCCGGCGTCCACGCCGGACTGGGGTGCTCCCCCGCCGCCGTACTGGATGACCTTGTCCTCGAGCAGGGACGCGTAGTCGTCGAAGTAGGCGGAGTCCGTGGTGAGTCCGTCGTCGCGGTACATCCAGCCGTCCAGGCCGTCCGTGGCCTGGTGTACCGCGCTGGTCAGTTCGTCGTCGCTCCAGCCCGAGTCTGCCGAGACCCGCAGCAGGTCGAACCCCTCGAACACCATGACGCCCGCCATGATCAGGAAGACCACGCGGCCCACGACGAAAGCGGCGTCAGGGAGATCGGGCGCCGACGGGTTGAGGCTGTGGCGCCAGCCGCGTACGCGGTCCGACTTGACGCACGCAGCCAACAACAGCAGGACTGCGACGCCGAAGCTGATCGCGATCATCGCGGTCATGAGCCGCCTGCCGCGTTCCCTCGCCGACGCCGCGCGTCCCGTACCGCGACGGCCGTTCCTCCCAGGCCCGCCACCAGCACCGCGGTCCCGACGACCGTGTACGTGGCCAGGCGGGTGTTGCGCTGCTCGGCCGTCTCGCCGAAGTGGAGTTTCGCCGCCGTAGGAGCCTTCGCCCGGGTGACGCCCTCGTCGGGGGACGGGGACTCGATCGGGTGATCCGGATCCTCCGTGACCGCGCGGACGGGGTCGACGACACCCCAGCCGACCAGGCGGTCGTGGCCCGAGATCGAGCGTTCCGCGGTCTGTTCCATCTGGGCGACCACCTCCGCCGCCGTCCAGTCGGGGTGCTTCGCCTTGACGAGGGCCGCGACCCCGGCGACGTAGGGGGCGGAGAAGCTGGTGCCGTTGTCCGAACAGTGGCCGGCGCCCGGGACCGTGGAGACCATGTCCACGCCCGGCGCCGCCACGCCCACGAAGTAGCCCTCCTGGGAGAACGCGGCGCGTTCGTTGTTGCGGTCCGAGGCCGCGACCGCCAGGACGCCGGGGAACGACGCCGGGTAGGTCTTCTGCACCTTGCCGTCCAGGCCGTCATTGCCTGCCGAGGCGACGACCACGATCTTGGCGGCCAACGCCGAGTCGACCGCGTCCTGCAGCACCTGGTCGGGTTTGACCGCGTTCGCCGTGTCCTGGGAGATGTTGATGACCTGGGCGCCGACTTGCTTCGCGTACAGGATGGCCGACGCGAGGCTCGCGGCCGTGCCGTGGCCCTCCGCGTCGTTCTGCTGGATCGGGATGATCGTGGCTTCGGGGGCCAGGCCGACGAAGCCGGTGCCCTTGGCCGGGCGCGCGGCGATGATGCCCGCGACGCGTGTGCCGTGGCCCACGGTGTCGGTGGTGCCGTTCTCCTTGCCGCGTGCGATCTTCTCGCCGTTGTCGTCCTTGAGATTCTTGGGCAGCAGGTTCTTGCCCTTGGACGCGTCAACGGCGTGTGTGAGCTGCGGGTTCTTGACGTCGACGCCCGTGTCGATGACGGCGACCTTGACGCCCTTGCCCTTGGTCTCGCTCCACAGGTCGTCCAGGAGGACGCGCTGGAGCGACCAGGGACGGCCCGCGTACTTCGGGTTCTTCGGGCCGAAGGTGCACTGTTCACCGTCGGCGGCCGCGGGCCCGGCGGGCAGGAGCGCGGTGGTCGTCACGGTCACGGTCAGCGCGGCGACCAGTGCCGCCCTGCGCGTCCACGTGGCTGCGGATTCCCCGGATGCGTACGCCATCGTGTCCCCCGGCCCTAGGAGCCCTGCGGCTGGCTGGCCGCCGTCGTGGACAGGCGCGGGCCCGTGGGCAGGAACTGCGACCAGGCGAGCGGGATCGGCGCCGGGTCGACCTTGTCGTAACCGAGCCTGGTCACCGCTTGTTTGGCCTCGTTACGCCGGGCCTCGCGCTCCTTCGCGGTGGTGCCGATGCCCGCGTCGTCGCCGCCGCTGTCGCTGTTGGACTGCATCGCGTAACGGAGGCCCGTGTCGGTGACGAGGAACACGGGGCCCACGCTGGTCTCGGTGCCCGTGAACTGACGGTAGAGCTGGCCCGAACCGGCGGTGACGTAGGCACTGGAGGAGCCGACGGGCAGGGGGGCGGGGAAGTTCTTGCCGGCCCAGGTGCTGAGGGTGGTGCCGCCGTTGTCGGGGTCGACCTTGTCGAGGACGTTGCAGACGGTGTTGCGGCTGCCGGCCGCGGTGGTGGCCTCGTTGACCGTCTTCGGCTCGTACTTCGGCCAGTTGGCGGGCCCGAAGCTCTTGCCGGCGACGATGGCACCCGGGCCCACCTTGAGCGGCTCGCCGTTCTGGTGCAAGGGGTCGAGTTCGGGGCTGCCCAGGAGCAGGTGGGCGGTGAAGTCGGTGATCGGGGCGACCGTGTCGGGCAGGACGACGTAGTACTGGTCCGGCGTCTTGAGGACCATGCCGACGCGGTTCGCGGTGCCGTCCAGCGTGCTGCTCGTCCGGGCGGCGGCGCCGGGGTTGCCGTTGAGCTTCGGGAACGAGATCTGCGTGCCCTTGTTGAGGGTGTCCAGCCAGTCCCTGGAGACGCGCTCCGGCTTCTGGCCGGCGGGGAGGTCGATGCCCAGGGCGCGCAGGAGCTGTTCCTTGTCGGGGCCCTGTTCGATGGGGTAGGCGGTGCCGTGGGCGTCGACGACGTACTCGGTCCTGGCCTTGTCCGGGCCGACGACGTACATCAGGTCGCCGCCGCTCAGCTTGGACTCGCGGCCCTCGGTCTTCGCCAGGTCGCGCTTCGCGAGGACGAACGCCGCCTTCTGGATGGCGCGGCCGCCCTCGCCCGGGCGCTCACAGACGGCCCAGCGCTTCGCGGACTCCGCCTCGGAGTCCGGCGGCAGACGGTCGGGGGCGTACGGGATGCCGATCGTGGCGCCGTGCGGGATCTTGCCGCTGTCGAGCACGTCCTCGGACACCGTCACCGGGGCGTTGTCGCTCGGGTCCACGAGGAGCTTGGCCGACGCCATGTTGAGGACGGGGTGAAGCTGTTTCTTGCCGTCCGTCTTCAGGACCACGTAACGCGTCGTCGACTTGCTCGCGACGATGACGTTCTTGTGGAGCTCGTCCCACTTGGGCGGCGCCGTCGGCTTGAACATCCCCCACGCCCCGAACACCGCGAGGACGACGATGCCGACGATGACGCCCGGCAGCACCGCACGCAGCGGCTTCGGTGCCCCTTCCTCCGAACCGGAGGGTGAGGGCTGAAGGAAGGACGCGAGCGTACGACGCTTCGCGAAGGTGTAGGCGTTGAGTTCGTCCCGCCGTGATGCCATCTGTGTCCGCTTCTCCCCGTGCAGCACTCGGGGGCACCTGCGTCCCCCGCCCTCCGTTGTCAGACCCGGCCCCTACTATGCCTGTTGCGTGGTTGTGCGTGTGGGACGGGTAGGGTGCTGGGGCCTTCAAAGGCCCTGTACGTCAGGGATTTTCGGGAGAGTTCGGGGGGTTTGGAGTGATGGCTTCCGCAACGCGGACCCGGTCGCGGTCGCAATCCCGGTCGCGGTCGGACGGTCGGCCGGGACCGGGAGACGGTGCGCCGGCGGCTCGGTCCGGCGGTGGGGCCGGCTCTCCGGCGGCGCCCGCCGGTCCGGTCTCGCTTCATCTGAAGTCGCGTTCCGGACGGGCCGGGTCGTTCCGGCTCCAGCAGATGGTGATGATCGAGGTCGCCGCCGCACTGGTCGTCGGCGCAGCAGTTGTCGACAAGCTGGCCATGGTGCCCGCGGGCGTCGTCGCCGTGATCCTCGTCCTGTTCGCCGTCGTACGCCGCCGGGGGCGGTCGCTGCCCGAGTGGCTCGGCACCGTCCTGGCGCTGCGCGCGCGCAAGCGCCGTGCGGCGAGCACACCGGTTCCGCCCGGCACGGAGCCGGGCCTCGCTCCGGCCGTCGAGTGCGACCCGTCGCTGCGGACGTACAGCTACAGCCGCGGTGACGACCGCGACCAGCGGCCCATCGGCATGGTCGGCGACGGCGGCTTCCTGACCGCCGTGCTCCAGGTCGAGTCGGACGCCACCGCCCTGCGGGCCGAGCGCTCCCGGCGGCCGCTGCCGATAGGGATCGTGCGGGACGCCCTCGACGTCGACGGGATCCAGCTCGAATCGGCGCAGATCGTGCTGCACACGCAGCCCGCGCCCGCGCTGCACCTGCCGCAGCAGTCCGTGGCGGTGAGCAACTACGCGCCGCTGCAGGCCCAGACCGGCTCTCCCGCCGTCCGCATCACGTGGATCGCCCTGAAGCTCGACCCGGAGCTGTGCCCGGAGGCCGTGGCCGCGCGCGGGGGCGGCACCGCGGGAGCGCAGAAGTGCGTGGCCCGCGCGGCCCAGCATCTGGCGAGCCGGCTGACCGGCGCGGGCTTCCGCGCCAGCGTGCTGACGGAGGAGGAGCTCACGGCCGCCGTCGCCACGTCGGCGTGCGCCAACCCCATGGTGACGGCGCAGGCCGGGCGGAGCGAGCTGCCGCAGCGGAGGACCGAGGAGTCCGGCCGCAGCTGGCGCTGCGACAACCGCAGGCACACCACGTACTGGGTGCGGCGCTGGCCGCAGCTCGGCGGATCCGGGCCCGCTCTGCACCAGTTGGTCGCACTGTTGACCACGGTGCCCGCGCTGGCCACGACGTTCAGCCTGACACTGTCCCGCGGTGACCAGCGGGACATCCAGCTCTGCGGACACATGCGGATCACGGGACGCAGCGAGAGCGAGCTGACCACAGCCCGGCGGTCCCTGGAGACCGCCGCCCGGCAGGCCAAGACGGGTCTCGTCCGGCTCGACCGAGAGCAACTGCCCGGAGTTCTCGCCACGTTGCCCCTCGGAGGTGCGCGCTGATGGCCATGACGTCATCTCCCCCGGCCGGTGCAGGATCCTGGGACGGAAACTCCTGGAACGGCAATGGGTACGGAAACGGCAATGCGGGCGCGGCTCCCGCGCCTGCCGCCGGTGACCGGCCCCGTACCGGGTTCGGACTCTTCGGACCGCGGCACCAGCGTCACACGCTCTCCGTGGAGCAGTTGGACTCGCTCGCGCTGCCCATCGGGGACGACGGTGTCGTCGTCGGCGTCGATGCCGACGGCCAGCCCGCCGTGCTCGGGGTGAACCGGCCGACGCCGTACGACATGGTGCTCATCGGTGGCCTGTGGACGGCTCAGGTGCTCGCGCTGCGGGCCGCCGCGACGGGCGCGCGGGTAGCGGTGGAGACCGGGCGGGCCCAGGCCTGGGCGCAGTTGGTGCAGGCGGTCGGTGGCGGCCAGTCCGGGATGACGGTGCACGACGTCGGGCGGGTGCCGCCGCAGGGCGCGTCCGCCGGCGGCCCGGTGCTCGTGGTGCGGGACTGCGGTATGCGTCCGCCGCGCGGGCGCGTGGCGTCCGCGCCGTGGCAGTCCGTGCTGACGCTGCTTCCCTATCTGAGCCCGGTGGCGCCCCGGTTGATGCGTCAGGCGCGGCTCGTCGGGGTCCAGCGGGTCTCGCCGGACGAGGCGGCGGAGATCGGCCGTGTCATCGGACTTCCACGTGGCGAGTGGGAGTCCCTGCCGACCCTCGCGGACGGCGTCACTCTGTGGTGCACCGACCGCGACCGGCAGTACGTGATGACCCGGGCGACGGACGCCGAGACCGGATTGTTGGGTAACGCGCGCCGCATGGACTGAGACCGGCCCGGAGCCCGCCGCAGAGCGATCCGGCGATCGAACTCGGTCCCCTTTGCGGCTTATTCGGGCAGTTTGCGCGTGACGGACTGAGGGGTGTTCGTCACTTCCGTATCGCTTGGACATCACTTGTTGGCCGGGTGTGACCTCCTGGACGGCGTCGGCGGGACGGACGGGCCTGCCGTGCTCGCGGTTTTGGTGATTAGGCTGGGACCAGGACGCGCGCGAGAACCCACGAGCGGCTCGTAGGCGTCCGAGGGGAAGAGCGCGGCGGATCGGACGACAGGAACGGTCGCCCCCCACCACGGCACGAGGGTGCTCGACCACACCAGGAGGCATTGTGAACAGCGATCGGGACGAGATCCGCGGGGGCTGGGACACACCCGTCGATGATCACTCCGACGCGGAGTCCGCCACTGAGACGACGGGCGAGTTCACCATCGACTACGCCCCACCGGCCTGGTACACGCAGAACGCGTCGTCCGGCACGGGCGAGACCCCCTCGGCCACACCGGCCACGCCTCCGCCGCCGGTGCCTCCCGTCCCCGCGCCGGTGACGCCCCCGGCGCCGCCCGCGCCCTACACGCCGTACACGTCGGCCGCTTCGGCCGCTTCGGCCCCTGAGCCGGACGCGGGTTCGGGGAACGGGGATCTGGAGAGCGGCGCGACGATGCGGTTCTCCGCGGCCGCGCTGAAGCGGGAGTTCGCCGAACTGGCCGCACAGGACGAGCAGAAGGCCGAGCCGACGGCCGAGGAGCACAGCGGGAACGCCGGGTCCGGCGGCTCCGACTCGGGTGGCTCGGGTGACTCCGATGACTTCGCTGTCGTCGCCGCAGCCGGGCCCACCGGGGACGACGAGGTGGCGAGCGCCTCCGCGGACTCCGCGGAGAGCGGGGACACCGACATCACTCAGGCCTCGGCCGACAGCACCGACTCCGAGGCCGCCTCCGACGGCGCGTCCCAGGCGGAGGGCTCGGAGGGCTCGGACGACACCGGCTCCGGCGCCACCCAAGCCGCCCAGGCCGCTACTACGCCCGCGTCGGCCGACGCGGGCGCGGACACCGGTACCCCCGCCGACACCGACACACCCGCAGCCCCGGACGCACAGGACGCCCCCGCCGCCTGGGCCCCGCCGCCCGTGCCGCAGGACGGTATCCCGCCGCTGCCCCCGGCGTTCCAGCCCGCCGCCCCCACGTCGGCCCCGCAGTGGCCCGCGCAGCAGCAGCCCGGCGCGCCGGTTCCGGCCCAGGCCGCGCCGCCGACCTGGCCCGCACAGAACACCCCGCCCGCGCCGCAGGGCGGTTACGGCTTCCCACAGCAGCCGGCGCCCGCCGACCCGCAGCAGCCCGCGCCCCCGGCACCGCCGCAGCAGCAAGGCTACGGGTTCCCGCAGCCGACGCCGCCCGGCCCCGCCGCACCGAACCAGCCCGCCCCGCAAGGCGGTTACGGGTTCCCACAGCAGCCCCAGCCCGGCACACCCAACCAGCCCGCCCCGCAAGGCGGTTACGGGTTCCCGCAGCAGCAGCCCCAGCCCGGCACGGGCTACGGGTTCCCGCAGCCGCAGCCCGGAGCCCCCGCTCAGGGACACCCGGCCGGGCCCAACACCCCGGCCCCGCCCGCCCCGCACCTCCCGGCGCAGCAGAACCCTCAGCAGCCGCCGGCACCGCACACGCAGCAGCCCGGCCCCCAGCCTCCGGTCGCACAGCAGCCGCAGCCGCACCAGCAGCAGCCCGCGCCGCAGGCCCCGGCCCCCCACCCGGGCCAGCCCGATCAGCAGGCCCAGGGTCAGCCCGGCCAGTTCCAGGGCCAGCCCGGTCAGCCCTTCCCCGGACAGGCGCCCCCCGCCGACCCCCGTGCGGGCGGCGCCTGGCCGCAGCCCATTCAGCACGACCAGCGCACGCCCACGAACGTCGGCGGTGCGCCGCTCGGCTACACGGCGGCCGTGGAGCTGTCGGCCGACCGGCTGCTCAACAACAAGAAGCAGAAGGCGAAGAGCACCCGCCCCGGCGGCGGCAACTCGCGCTTCAAGCTCGGCGGCAAGAAGGAGGAGGTCGAGCGGCAGCGGAAGCTGGACCTGATCCGCACGCCGGTCCTCTCCTGCTACCGGATCGCCGTCATCAGCCTCAAGGGCGGCGTGGGCAAGACGACCACGACGACGGCGCTCGGTTCGACGCTCGCCACGGAACGCCAGGACAAGATCCTCGCGATCGACGCCAACCCGGACGCCGGCACGCTCGGCCGCCGCGTGCGCCGTGAGACCGGGGCGACCATCCGAGACCTGGTGCAGGCGATCCCGCACCTCAACTCGTACATGGACATCCGGCGGTTCACCTCGCAGGCGCCGTCCGGCCTGGAGATCATCGCGAACGACGTGGACCCGGCGGTCTCGACGACGTTCAACGACACGGACTACCGCAGCGCGATCGACGTGCTCGGCAAGCAGTACCCGATCATCCTGACCGACTCCGGCACCGGCCTGCTGTACTCCGCGATGCGCGGAGTCCTCGACCTCGCCGACCAGTTGATCATCATCTCGACGCCGTCCGTGGACGGCGCGAGCAGCGCCAGCACGACGCTCGACTGGCTGTCGGCGCACGGGTACGCGGACCTGGTGTCGCGTTCCATCACGGTCATCTCCGGGGTCCGCGAGACCGGCAAGATGATCAAGGTCGACGACATCGTGTCGCACTTCGAGACGCGGTGCCGCGGCGTGGTGGTGGTGCCGTTCGACGAGCACCTCGCGGCCGGCGCCGAGGTCGACCTCGACATGATGCGGCCCAAGGTGCGCGAGGCGTACTTCAACCTCTCGGCGATGGTCGCGGAGGACTTCCCGCGAGCCCAGCAGCAGCAGGGCCTGTGGACGTCGGACGGCAACCCGCCGCCCACGATGGCTCCCCCGGTGCCGGGTCACCAGCAGCAACCGTACCCCGCGCAGCAGCCCTACCCGGGGCAGCCGTATCCGGGGCAGCCGGGCGCGCCCCAGCCGCCCGCGCCGGGTCAACAGCCCGCGCCGGGGCAGCAGTTCCCGGGCCAGCCCTACCCCGGCCAGCCGTATCCGCAGCAGCCCGGCCAGGCTCAGGCCGGCGCCCCCGGCCAGCCCCCGCAGGCGGGTCAGCAGCCGGGTCAGCCGAGCCAGCCCGGCCCCCCGCAGATGTGGCAGCAGCAGCCCCCCGCGCCGGGTCAGCCCGTGCCCGGTCAGCCGCCCGCCCCCGGCCAGGCCGCCCCCGGTCAGCCCGGTCAGCCCCTTCCCCCGTACACCGCACAGCCTCAGCCGCCTCAGCAGTAACAGCGCTGATATCCCGGCCGTTCGGGTACACGAGAGGCCCGCACCGAGACCACGGTGCGGGCCTTTTCCGTGCCTGTCGAAATTCCGCCAAACAGCCACCAGGCGCCCATTGTTGAGCGCAACGGGCATCACGCCCTGGCCTGCAAAGCGTCAGAGGTCTCGACCAATGTGCGTGAAATGCGGGTCAACTCGTTATTTCCGCAGGCCACATGGGGTTCATGTGCCGTTGACGTGCGCAGACTGCCGCTGATAGACACACACATCAACCAGCTGGCGTCCCATGATCAACCTGCCACTCCTGCGCGAGCAACGACGCGAGGTCACCGACCCATGGACACAAAAGATCAGCCCAAGAGAGCACATGCCCCGCTCTTCTCCCGTTCCCCACGGCGCGCGCCCCGCCGGACCCTGCGGGTCCTCCTGGCGGCCGGCGCCGCGGCGTTCACCCTGACGGCCGGCCTCGCCACGCCGCTCAACCCCGCACCCCAGGAAGCCAAGGCGGCCGACGGCGGCAAGAAGGTCCTCACCGTCGCCCTCGCCCAGAGCGTCGACTCGCTGAGCCCGTTCCTCGCCCAGCGACTGGTCAGTACGAGCATCCACCGGATGATGTACGAGTACCTGACCAACTACGACCCCAAGGACAACCACGCCGTCCCGGCCTTCGCCACCGCATGGAAGCCGTCCGCGGACAAGCTCACCTGGACCTACACCATCAGGTCCGACTCGAAGTGGTCCGACGGCAAGCAGGCCACCGCCGCCGACGCCGCCTTCACCTTCAACAAGATGATGACGGACGAGGGCGCCGCGACCTCGAACGGCAGCTTCGTCTCCAACTTCAAGAAGGTCACCGCCCCCAGCGCCACCAAGCTGGTCATCGAGCTGAAGAAGCCGCAGGCCACGATGGCCGCGCTCGACGTCCCGATCGTGCCCGAGCACATCTGGAAGAACGTCAAGGACTTCTCGAAGTTCAACAACGACAAGACCTTCCCGATCGTCGGCAACGGCCCGTTCGTGCTCACCGACTACAAGGTCGACCAGTACGTGAAGCTGAAGGCCAACAAGGACTTCTGGCGCGGCGCGCCCAAGTTCGACGAGGTCGTCTTCAAGACGTACAAGGACCAGGACGCCGCGGTCGCCGCCCTGCGCAAGGGTGAGGTCTCCTTCGTGGCCGGCTCCCCCGCCCTGACGCCCGCTCAGGCGGCGTCCCTCAAGGGCGAGCCGAACATCAAGGTCAACGAGGGCCCCGGCCGCCGCTTCTTCGCGCTCGCCACGAACCCGGGCGCGCAGACCAAGGACGGCAAGAAGTTCGGCAACGGCAACAAGGCCCTTCTCGACCAGAAGGTGCGCCAGGCGCTGTTCCTGTCGATCGACCGCAAGACGATCGTCGACAAGGTCTTCCAGGGCCACGCCGTCGAGGGCGAGGGCTACATCCCGCCGCGCTTCGGCGACTACTTCTGGAAGCCGTCCGGCAGCCAGGCCCTCGGGTACGACCCCGACAAGGCGGGCAAGCTGCTCGACGAGGCCGGTTACAAGATGAAGGGCAGCGAGCGCGTCGGCAAGGACGGCAAGCCGCTGAACCTGCGCATCCTGTGCCACGCCACGGACCCGAACGACAAGGCGATCGGCAAGTACCTCAAGGAGTGGTGGGGCAAGCTCGGCATCGGCCTGAAGGTCGACTGCCTCGACGACGTCTCGGTGCCCTGGTACGCAGGTGAGTACGACCTCGCGTTCGACGGCTGGTCGGTCAACCCCGACCCGGACTTCGTCCTCGGTATCCACACCTGCGCCGCGCTGCCGGCCAAGGCCAAGGAGAGCGCCCAGACGGACAACTTCATCTGCGACAAGACGTACGACGACCTGTACAAGAAGCAGCTCGCCGAATACGACCCGGCCAAGCGTGCGGACATCGTCAAGCAGATGGAGTCGTGGCTGTACGACTCCGGGTACATGAACGTCATCGCGTACCCGAACGCCGTCGAGGCCTACCGCACCGACCAGATCAAGTCGATCCAGACCATGCCCACCGCGTCCGGCAACATCTACGGGCAGGACGGGTACTGGAGCTGGTGGTCGGCCGTTCCGGCGGACGGCAAGAGCGACTCGAAGGGCGGTGGCGGCGGTGGTTCCGGCTCGACCGGCGTGATCATCGGTATCGTCGCGGCCGTCGTCGTCCTGGGCGGCGGCGGGCTGTTCCTCGCGCGGCGCCGCCGTACCTCGGCGGACGACCGCGAGTAGCAGCACCCGGTCAGGAGAGAACGCGTCTCGTCCGTCCGCAGGCGTCGCAAGTACCGCACGAGTAACGAGAGTTCCACATGACAGCAGAGAGCACTCCGGCGCTCGTGCAGAGTGCGGACACCGACGGCCCGGCGCAAGCCGGGCCGTCGGCGGCCCGCGGTCCACGTGCGCGCAACACGAAGGCCTATCTCCAGTACGTGGCGGGCAAGATCGCGGGGGCGATCGTGTCGCTCTTCGCGGTCCTGGTCACCAGCTTCTTCCTGTTCCGCCTGATCCCCAGCGATCCGGTGAAGCAGATGACCGGCGGGCGCCGTGTCTCGGCGCAGCAGCTCGAAACGCTCCGCCACCAGTTCGGCCTCGACCTGCCGCTCTGGCAGCAGTTCACCAACTACATCGGTGACGCGCTGACCGGCGACTTCGGCACGTCGTACCAGTTCCACACCCCGGTCATCGACAAGATCACCGAGGCGCTCCCGGCGACGCTGCTCCTGACCGGCACGGCGTACGTCCTCTACACCGCGCTCGGCATCTGGCTCGGCACGCGCACCGCCTGGCGCAACGGATCGCGCAGCGACCGCTTCAACACCGCGTTCGCGCTCACGCTCTACTCGATCCCGTCGTTCTGGCTCGGTCTGCTGCTCATCATCGTCTTCTCGGTGGGGCTGGGCCCGATCCCGGGCCTGTTCCCGACGGGCGGTCTGGAGTCGGGCGGCGAGAGCGGGTTCGCGTACGTCATCGACGTCGCGCACCATCTGGTCCTGCCGGTGGTCACGCTGGTGGCGGTCGGCTACGCGCAGACGCTCCTCGTGATGCGCTCCTCGCTGCTCGACGAGATGGGCAGCGACTATCTGACGACGGCGCGCGCGAAGGGCCTGCGCGACGACGTCGTACGCCGCAAGCACGCCGTCCCGAACGCGATGCTGCCCACGTTCACACTGATGTTCGTGAACCTCGGGCACGTCGTGGCCGGTCAGATCCTCGTCGAGACGGTCTTCTCCTGGCCCGGCCTCGGTGGCCTCTTCTACTCGGCACTCAGCGTGCCCGACCTGCCGCTCGTCCAAGGGCTGTTCTTCGTCTTCGCCACCGCGGTGATCCTGGCGAACACCCTCGCCGACGTGCTGTATCCGCTGCTCGATCCCCGGGTGGGCCGATGACTGCCGACACGAACGACCTCGACACCGCGCAGCTCCCGCCGCCGGCCGAGAAGAGCGCGCGGGCCTTGGCACGCGCCCGCAAGCGCCGCTCCGTCGCCCGCTTCTGGCGCGAGTACCGCACCCACCGGAGCGGGCTGTGGGGTCTCGCGGGGCTGATCCTGATCGCCCTCATCGCGATCTGCGCGCCCCTGCTCGTCGGCGCGGACTCCCAGAGCGTCACCGACGCGCCCGGTGGCGCCCTCGAGGCGCCCAGCGGTGAATTCCCGCTCGGCACCGACCAGTTCGGCCGCAGCGTGCTCGCCCTGCTGGTGTGGGGCGCGCGCGTGTCCCTCACGGTGGGCCTGCTGGCCGCGTTCCTGTGCGTGGCGATCGGTACGGTCGTCGGCATCGTCGCGGGTCACTTCCGTGGCTGGTACTCGACGGTCCTGATGCGGGTCACCGACTGGTTCCTGGTGATGCCGACGCTGGTCCTCGCGATCGCGCTCGCCACCGTGATGTCCCGCTCCATCTGGACGGTCATCCTGGCGATCGGCGTGACGACGTGGCCGACGACGGCCCGCCTGGTCCGCGCCCAGACGCTCGCCGTGGAGTCGCGGCCGTACATCGAGCGGGCCCGCGCGCTCGGCGGCGGGCACGGGCACATCATGCTGCGCCACGTCCTGCCGAACGTGATGCCGCTCGTCCTCGCGCAGACCACGCTCGTGATCTCCAGCGCGATCCTCACCGAGGCCACACTCGCCTTCCTCGGCCTCGGCGACCCGACGATCACGTCATGGGGCGGCATGCTCCAGGACGCGCGCGAGGCGGGCGCCGTCAGCGCGGGCGACTGGTGGTATCTCGCGCCTCCCGGACTCGCCATCGCGCTGGTCGCGCTGGCGTTCACGCTGTGCGGCCGCGCCATCGAAGCCGTCCTCAATCCGAAGCTGGGGGTGGCCAGGTGAGCCTTCTCGACGTCAGAAACCTCGAAGTGACGTACGCGGGCGGGGCACGGGCCGTCCGCGGTGTGAACCTCAGCGTCGACGCGGGCCAGAAGCTCGGCATCGCCGGCGAGTCCGGCTGCGGCAAGTCGACGCTCGCGCTCGCCCTGCTGCGTCTGCTTCCGGCCGGCACGAAGGTCTCCGGCGAGATCCTGCTGGGCGGCGAGGACGTCCTCACGATGAAGTGGGGCCAGGTCAGGGCGGTGCGCTGGGCCGGCGCCTCGATCGTGTTCCAGGGCGCGATGCACTCGCTCAACGCGGTGCACCGCATCGGCGACCAGATCGCCGAGCCGATCCTGCTGCACAAGAAAGCGACGCCCGCGGGCGCGAAGAAGAAGGTCGCGGAGCTCCTGGAGCACGTCGGCCTGCCCGCCGCGCGCGCGGACGCGTATCCGCACGAGCTGTCCGGCGGCCAGCGCCAGCGCGTGATGATCGCGATGGCGCTCGCCTGCGACCCGGGCCTGATCATCGCGGACGAGCCGACGACGGCGCTCGACGTGATGATCCAGGCGCAGATCCTGCGCCTGATCGAGCAGCTCGTGTCCGATCAGGACCTCGGCCTCATCATGATCAGCCACGACCTCGCGGTCCTCTCGGACACCTGCGACCGGCTCGCGGTGATGTACGCGGGCCGCGTCGTCGAGGAGGGCCCCGCCTCCGAGGTCTACGAGAACGCGCAACACCCGTACGGGAAGGCCCTGTCGGCGGCGTTCCCGCGGATCGGCGACGCCGCGTCCCGGTTCGCGCCGCGCGGTCTGCCCGGCGACCCGCCCGACCCGTCGGCGCTGCCCTCGGGCTGCACGTTCCACCCGCGCTGCCCGGTGGCGCTCGACAGCTGCATCACCGAGGACCCGGAACTACGGGCCGCGGCCACGGACCGGCGGGCGGCCTGTGTGCACGTGGGCGGCGCCACCGATCCGGACGACGCCGCCGGCGCCGAGGCAAGGAGCACCACAGCATGACCAGTACGTCCCCCCTGCTCACGGCCGGCGCCCTGCACGTCACCTTCCCCGGCCGCCGTGGCGCGGACCCCGCGCGGGCCGTGGACGGCGTCGACCTCGACATCGCGCCCGGCGAGATCGTGGCGCTGGTGGGCGAGTCGGGCTGCGGCAAGACGACGCTCGCCCGCTCCCTGCTCGGCCTGGTTCCGCCGACGTCCGGCCGCGTCACGTTCGACGGGAAGCCCCTCGACTACTCCTCGCGCGCCCTCAAGGCGTACCGCAAGCGCGTGCAGCTGGTCCTCCAGGACCCCAGCGGTTCGCTGAACCCTCGGCACACGGTGTACGACGCGGTGGCCGAGGGCCTGCGCATCCACGGGTACGCGGGCGACGAGCGCGAGGCGGTGGCGAACGCCTTGTCACGAGCGGGACTTCGCCCGCCGGACCGCTTCTTCCTGCGCTACCCGCACGAGCTGTCGGGCGGCCAGCGGCAGCGCGTGGTGATCGCGGGCGCGCTCGTCCTGGACCCCGAACTGATCGTCGCGGACGAGCCCGTGGCGTCCCTCGACGCGTCGGTGCGCGGCGAGATCCTCGCCCTGCTGCTCAGGCTGCGCGACGAACTGGGCCTGTCCGCCCTCGTGGTGACGCACGACCTGGGGCTCGCCTGGAACATCGCGGACCGGGTCGCGGTGATGTACCTGGGCCGGATCGTGGAGACAGGAACGGTGGAGGAAGTCCTGACGGCACCTCAACACCCGTATACGCAGGCCCTGTTGTCGGTCCTGCCGGAGGCGCCGGGCGATCCGGTCGTCCTCACGGGCGAGCCGCCGGACCCGTCGCGCATCCCGTCCGGGTGCCGTTTCCACGCCCGCTGCCAGATCCTGGCGTCGGGCGAGGCGGAACGCTCGGGCGTGGCGGAGCGCTGTCGTGGGGAGGACCTGCCGGTGCTGTCGGGCGCGAGCACGACCCAGGTGGCCTGCCACTGGGCGTCGGCACAGGCCGACCGGCCCGGCGTGTGAGGTTCGGGGGTCGCGGGGGCAGAGCCCTCGCGACCTCGGCCGATCCCTCCTACTCCCCCTCGTACGCCTCGACCAGTTCCCGGGACCGCTTCACGTCGTCCGCGATGGCGACCAGGAGCGACTCGATCGAGTCGAACTTCGCCATGCCGCGCACATAGGCGAGGAAGTCGACGGCGACGTGCAGCCCGTACAGATCGAGGTCCACGCGGTCGATGGCGTAGGCCTCGACCGTGCGCTCGGTGCCGTCGAACTGCGGGTTGGTGCCCACCGAGATCGCGGCGGGCATCGCCTCGTCCCCCACGTGCAGCCAGCCCGCGTAGACGCCGTCCGCCGGGATCGCGGTGTGCGGGAGCGTCTCGACGTTGGCGGTCGGGAAGCCCAGCTCACGGCCGCGCTGGGCGCCGCGCACGACCACGCCCTCGACGCGGTGGGGGCGGCCGAGGATCTCGCGCGCGCCTTCCATGTCACCTTCGGCGACGAGCCGCCGGGTCAGCGTGGACGAGAAGGGCTCGCCGCCGCCCGCCGAGCCGCTCACGTACAGGTCGACGACCTCGACCTCGAAGTCGTACGTCGTGCCCTGCTCGGCGAGGAACGCGACATTTCCCGCGGCGCGGTGGCCGAAGCGGAAGTTCGGCCCCTCGACGACGAGGCGCGCGTGCAGCTTGTCGACCAGGACCTTCGCGACGAACTCGGCCGGCGACAGCTTCGAGAACTCGGTGGTGAACGGCAGGATCAGCAGGGCGTCGACGCCGAGCTCGGCCATCAGCTCCGCGCGCCGGTGGTGCGGGGCGAGCAGCGGAGGGTGGCTGCCGGGGCGCACGACCTCGCTGGGGTGCGGGTCGAAGGTGACCACGACGGCGGGCACACCGAGCTCACGGGCCCGTTCGACGGCCCGGCCGATGATCAACTGATGGCCGCGGTGCACTCCGTCGTAGGAGCCGATGGTGACGACGCTGCGCCCCCAGTCCTGGGGGATGTCCTCCAAGCCACGCCAGCGCTGCACGGTGATTGCTCCTCGCGAACCTGTGTACGACTGTTACGTCTCTTTGCCGAATACGCAGGTCTAAGAGTGCCATGCCGAGCGCCCACGCCCCGCATCGGGAGGCGCCGTACCGGCCGGGGCAGGTCACGCGGGTACGCGTACCCCGGCCAGACCCCCGATCACGCGGCGGGCGCTCGGCCCGACGAGGGCGGCCCACTCGCGCGGCGCCCCCGCCAGCCACTCGACGAGAAGGGCGGCGAACCCGGGCACCGAGTCGGCGAACTCCACGAGGGCGCGGTCGAAGCGGGCGGCTCCCTCCGGGGTGCGGACGAGCCGTTGTCCGGTGCGCCGCACCAGGTCTCGGGCGCGGGTCGCTCCGGCGCCCCCGGCGTTGCGGGCGGCGGTCCGCAGGACGGCGTCGAGCACGTCCGGGTCGTCCTCGTGGGCGAGCAGCACGTCGAGGAGCTCACCGCGCAGGGCCCGCGAGGCGCCCGTGCCGGGTGCGGCGAGGACGGGCGCGAGCGCGGCCCGTCCGGCGGCCGGACAGGTCCGGAGCAGCCCCGTGACGAGGGGATGGAACACCGCCCGCCCGGCCGGTCCGTGCTCCAGGCACCGGTCGACGTACGCGGCGACGTCCTGAGCGGCGTCGGGCCGGTCCGCCGAGAGGTCCTCGACGAGGGCGGCCGCCCGGCGCGCGAGCGCGGGCGCGGTCACGCCGGCGAGTGTCCCCAGTACGTCGGCCGCACCGCCCGGCTCCCGCACACGGGCCCGGAAGGCGCGGAGAACCGGCTCCGGGTGCGTGGCGAGCGCGGCGGCGAGCGCGCTCACGGGCACCTGGGCATCGCCGTCCGCGAACCGCTCCAGGGCGCGCGCCAGATAGGTGTCGCGGGTCTGCGGGTCGCGCACGAGGAGGGCGAGCGCGGCGCCGTGCCGGGCGCTGTCGGTGGTGCGGGCCAGCAGGGCGAGCGCGGCGTAGCGCAGCAGGGCGCGATCGGCGTCGGTGGTGACGTGCGGGGCGACCCGCAGCGCGTAGGTGACGGCGGACGCGCGGCGGGCAGGGCGCTCGTCGTGGGCCCAGCGGTCGACGGCGCGGCACAGCGCGGACGGCTCCTCGTCGGCGAGCACGGCGAGGAGTTCGTCGGCGTGCGGGTGCGCGCAGTCGGCGAGGGCCTCGGTGAGGTCGTCGACGGCGCGGTGCCGGTGCGTGTGGAGGAGCGCCTGGGCCGCGGTGGCGACGGTCGCGTCGGGCAGGGCGGGCAGCGGCCGCGCGTCGTCGAACCAACGGGTGAGGTGGACCTGGACGCCGGCCGGGTCCGCGGTGAGCAGGTCGGCGACGGTGTCCAGGTGGCGGTCGCGGCTCCCGGGCGGCGGATCGTGCACGACGAGGCGGCGCAGGAGGCCGAGGCGGACGGCGTCCGTGACGGGGACGCGGCGCCAGAACGAGGGGTCGAGGCGTCCGCGGTCGGCGAGCGGTTCGAGCACCCCGAGATAGGGAGTGGCGTCGGGCACGCGCAGGAGCGCCTCCTCGACGAGGTGGGCCGCCCACCAGGAGGCGTCAGGGTCGCCGGGAGTGAGGGATCTGAGCGCCAACTCGGCCAGGTGGGCGCCGAATTGGACCGGCCCCTGCTGGCGTTCGACGAGGAGGAGCGCCTGGACGACGGGGCCCGCGCGGTGCCGGGGCACGGGCACCGAGGGCGCGGCCCGGCCGGCGTCCCGGTCGCGGTGGACGAGCGCCCGCAGCGCCTCGTCCAGGTCCAGGTGCATGCCCTGGATCCAGTCGGCGACCTCCTCGTGCGCGAACCGGTAGCCGCGCCCCGCGGGGACGAGTACGCCTTCGGTGAGGACGGCCGGGGCCCACGCCGTGACGCCCCCGCCGTGCCGCCCCGGCAGCGCGCCCCAGGGGAACACCTCCTCGAACGCCTCCCGGTCCAGCTCGCCCTGACCCGGCCCCAGACAGCGCCGCGCCGCCTCGTGGACCTGCCCGGACACCCGGGCGGCGAGCCTGCGCACGGCCGTGCCGCGCAGCCCGTTCACAGCGGCGAGGCGCACCGCCACCCGCAGGCACATGAGGTCGAGATACGCGGCGAAGACGGCGTCCCGGTCGGCGCTGCCCGGCGCGGGCCCGGGCAGCGCGGCCCGCACCTCGGCGAGGAGCCGCAGCGCGAGCGGATGCCGGGCGTCGCGGCCGGCGAGCGCGTCCCCGGGAAGCCCGTACCGCTCCCGCGCCACGCGGGCCTGGTCGCCGGTCAGCTCCCCCAGCGGGACACAGGCGGGCAGCCGCCCGGTCCGTCCGTACAGCACACCAGGCGGGAACAGCTCGCCCGCGTGCTCCCAGTACTCCCCCCGGCACGCCACGACGAGCCGCACGCCGGTCTCCCGCAGCCAGCGCGTCGTGCCCTCGGTCCACTCCGCCAGCCGGTGCGCCAGGACGGGCGGCATCTCCTCGGGCCCGTCGAGCAGCAGTACGAGGGGCCGGCCGGCGGCGCGTGCGGGCGCCGCGATCCGCTCCGGCGACACATCGCCGACACCGCCGGACTCCGGGCCTCCGGGCTCGCCGGTCTGTCCGGGGACGGCCCCGGGCAGTGACGCCGCGACGATGCGCCCGGCCCTCACCAGCGCCCGCCTCGCGGCGTCGGCCACGCTCCGGTCGTCGCCGTGCAGGTCCGCGCCGCGCAGCCAGAGGGTGGGGGCGGGGTGGGCCCCGCGGCCGCGTCGCGCGGCACAGGCGGCGAGCTCCGTCGTACGGCCGCTGCCCGGCGCTCCCACGAGGGCCAGGACCGTCGCGCCGGACGCCTCGAACGCGGCGAACTCCCTTGCTACTTCCGGCCGTTCGACCGGCTCCGGGTCGAGGACCGCACCCGGCCCGTCGGACCCGACCGACGTGGCCGTCAGCTGGAGCGCGCCCGCCAGATTGAGGTCGTCCCCGTACACCGGCACGGTGGCAGCGTTCCGCGCGAGGAGCGCGGCGAGCGGTCCGTCCGGGTCGGTGGCAGCGGCCTCCCGCAGCGGCACGGCGAATCCTGCGGCGGCCCGATGCCCGGCCTCGAGGGCCGTGCCGAGAACGGCGAGGACGGCGCCCGAAGCGGCGTCGACCACAGGTCCCCCGGCCGCCCCTCCTCCGAGCCGCAACGCGTCGCGGCCGTCCGTGCCGATGGCCAGCTCCATGGCCCCGGGGACGACGTGGAAACGGTCGGTCGCGGTGTACGTGACGTCGGCACGGCCGAGGACGCGCGCCTCGCGCCAGCCCCCGGCGGCGATCCGCACATAGGACCCCGCTCCGGCCGGGCCCCGGACGGCCACCGGCAGCGGGCGCATCCCAAGGCCCTCCGTCGTGTCGGTGCGGATGAGCGCGAGGGCCGATCCGGGCAGCGGGACGACGTCGGCGGCGCCCACGACACAGGTGGCCCCGCCGGGCGCGCGCAGCACGACGCGGCCGAGTCCGTCGACCACTTCATGGCTGGTGACAACGGTGCCGTGGTCGTCGGCGACGAAGCCGGCGCCGCGCGGGCGTCCGGCCAGATCGAAGATGTGGACGAGGGGCGGCCCGGTCCCGGGACCCGTCGCGTCCCCGTCGCCCGCCCGGGGGCCACGTCCCGCCATCGTCGAACCTCCCGCCACGCCCCGTAGGACCGACGGTAGGCGCGCGGTGATCAGCGGAACAGGCGCCGAAGCGAACGCGCCCCCTTCCACTCCCTCGGTTCACTCCGAGCGCCCGCCCGAAGGGGTGAACAGATCGGGGGTGATGGATAGACCCTTGGAGGGGGGGTCGTGGAGCGGCACGCGACGGACTGCGCGCGCCGCTCCACGGCGGGGGCCGGCGAAGAGATCAGCCGAAGACGGCGAGGCTCTTCGCCTTGCCCCTCGACTCCTCCACGAGCGCGAGGAACACACCCTCGGGGTCGAACACGGCGACGGGCCCGGCGCCCGCGTACTCGCCGGGCACCTCCAGACGGACCCCGTTGAGCAGCAACTTGGCGCGCTTGGCGTCCACGTCCCAGCGGGGGAACGCGGCGGTGGCGGCGTCCGCGACGGGCATCACCGTCAGCTCCTCCTGGAGCTGGTCGAGGGTGCGTGCGGAGTCCAGCTTGTAGGGGCCGACCCGCGTGCGCCGCAGCGCCGTGAGGTGACCACCGACGCCCAGGTCCGCGCCCAGGTCCCTGGCGAGGGCCCGGATGTACGTCCCGGACGAGCAGACCACCGAGACGACCAGGTCGAGGACCGGAGTGCCGTCCTCGGCGACCGCGTCCCTTATGTCGTAGACGGTGAAGGACGAGACGGTGACCGGCCGTGCCGGGATCTCGAACTCCTCGCCCTCACGGGCCCGCTTGTAGGAACGCACGCCGTTGATCTTGATGGCGCTGACCTTGGACGGCACTTGCATGATGGCGCCGGTCAGCTTGGCGACCCCGGCGTCGATCGCGTCCCGGCGCACGCCGGACGCGTCCGTGGACGACGTGAGGTCGCCCTCGGCGTCGTCGGTCAGCGTGTTCTGGCCGAGCCTGATCGTGCCCAGGTACTCCTTCTCGGTCAGCGCGAGATGGCCGAGAAGCTTGGTCGCCCGCTCCACGCCGAGGACCAGGACACCGGTCGCCATGGGGTCGAGCGTGCCCGCGTGGCCGACGCGGCGGGTCTTCGCGATCCCGCGCATCTTGGCCACCACGTCGTGCGAAGTGAAGCCCGACGGCTTGTCGACAATGACAAGACCGTCGGGCGTCGGGGTGTTCTTCTGCGTCATTCCGAGGCTTCGCCGTCCTCGTCCGCGCCGTCCTCGTCCTCGTCCTCGGGCTTGCGGTACGGGTCCGCACCCCCGGCGAACTCGGCACCGGCGGACGCCTCCCGGACCTTCGCGTCCGAGATCCGGGCCTTGTCGAGGAGGTCATCGATGGCCTTGGCGTTGTCCGGCAGGGCGTCCGCCACGAAGGCCAGGGTCGGCGTGAACTTCACACCGGCCGCCTGGCCCACCGCCGAACGGAGTACGCCCTTGGCGCTCTCGAGGCCGGCCGCGGCAGCGGCACGCTCCTCGTCGTCGCCGTAGACCGTGTAAAAGACGGTCGCCTCCCGCAGGTCACCCGTCACCCGGGTGTCCGTGATGGTCACATGCGTACCGAGCCGCGGGTCCTTGATCCCGCGCTGGAGCTTCTTGGCCACCACCTCTCGGATGAGGTCCGCCAGCCTTTTCGCCCGCGCGTTGTCGGCCACTGCGCCGTCTCCTTCTTCGCCTTGCTCTTAAAGTCAGTCTTCGTCGCCGTGGAGCCTGCGTCGAACGGAGAGCAGCTCCACCTCGGGACGGGCGGCGATCAGACGCTCGCACCGGTCCAGTACGTCGGTGAGGTGCCCCGTGTCCCCGGAGACCATCGCCAGGCCGATCTCGGCCCTGCGGTGAAGTTCCTGGTTCCCCGTCTCCGCCGCACTCACCGCGTACTTGCGCTGGAGTTCGGCGACGATCGGGCGGATCACGGAGCGTTTCTCCTTCAGCGAGTGGACGTCGCCGAGGAGCAGATCAAAGGACAGAGTCCCCACATACATGTGTGTCCGGATGTCCCGCCGGTTCGGGTTCGTGGCCCCGCCAGCTATTTGGCAGGGACACCAGAACCGTACACGCAACGGCCGGGGCCGATCGACGGGATTTCGTCCCGCCGACCGGCCCCGACCTTCACCGTGCGCGGATCAGGCGCGCGGCTTCTCGCGCATCTCGTACGTCGCGATGACGTCGTCGATCTTGATGTCGTTGAAGTTTCCGAGGTTGATACCACCCTCGAAGCCTTCGCGGATCTCGGTGACATCGTCCTTGAAGCGACGCAGACCGGAGATGTTGAGGTTCTCCGCGATGACCTTGCCATCGCGCAGCAGGCGCGCCTTGGTGTTGCGCTTGACCTCGCCGGACCGGACGAGCACACCGGCGATGTTGCCCAGCTTGGACGAGCGGAAGATCTCGCGGATCTCCGCCGTACCGAGCTCGACCTCTTCGTACTCCGGCTTGAGCATGCCCTTGAGGGCCGCCTCGATCTCCTCGATGGCCTGGTAGATCACCGAGTAGTAGCGGACGTCGACGCCCTCGCGGTCCGCCATCTGGGCCGCGCGGCCCGCAGCGCGGACGTTGAAGCCGATGACGATCGCGTCGGAGCCGGTCGCCAGGTCGATGTCCGACTCGGTGACGGCACCCACGCCGCGGTGCAGGACGCGGATGTCGACCTCTTCGCCGACGTCGAGCTGGAGCAGCGAGGACTCGAGAGCCTCCACCGAACCGGACGCGTCGCCCTTGATGATGAGGTTAAGTTCCTGCACCAGACCGGCCTTGAGGGCCTCGTCCAGGTTCTCCAGGGAGAACCGGACGCCACGCCGCGCGAAGTTGGCGTTGCGCTCACGAGCGGCACGCTTCTCGGCGATCTGACGGGCCGTACGGTCCTCGTCGACCACCAGGAAGTTGTCGCCGGCACCCGGCACGTTGGTGAGACCGAGGACGAGGACGGGGGTCGAGGGACCCGCTTCCTCGACGTTGTTGCCGTTGTCGTCGAGCATCGCGCGGACACGGCCGTACGCGTCGCCGACGACCATCGTGTCGCCGATGCGCAGCGTGCCGCGCTGGACGAGGACGGTCGACACGGCACCGCGGCCACGGTCGAGGTGCGACTCGATCGCAATACCCTGCGCGTCCTGCTCCGGGTTGGCCCGCAGGTCGAGCGAGGCGTCCGCGGTCAGGACCACGGCCTCGAGCAGGGAGTCGATGTTGAGACCCTGCTTGGCGGAGATGTCGACGAACATCGTGTCGCCGCCGTACTCCTCGGCCACCAGACCGAACTCGGTGAGCTGACCGCGCACCTTGGTCGGGTCGGCACCCTCGACGTCGATCTTGTTGACCGCGACGACGATCGGCACGTTGGCCGCCTTCGCGTGGTTCAGCGCCTCGATCGTCTGCGGCATGACACCGTCGTTGGCCGCCACCACGAGGATCGCGATGTCGGTCGACTTGGCACCACGGGCACGCATGGCGGTGAACGCCTCGTGACCCGGGGTGTCGATGAAGGTGATGCGGCGCTCTTCTTCGTTGACCTCGGTGGAGACCTGGTACGCACCGATGTGCTGCGTGATACCGCCGGCCTCGCCCGCGACGACGTTCGTCTTGCGGATGGTGTCGAGCAGTCGGGTCTTACCGTGGTCGACGTGACCCATGACGGTCACGACCGGCGGACGCGCGACGAGGAACTCCTCGCCACCCTCGTCCTCGCCGAACTCGATGTCGAAGGACTCGAGCAGCTCGCGGTCCTCCTCCTCGGGGCTGACGATCTCGAGGATGTAGTTCATCTCATCCGCGAGGAGCTTCAGCGTCTCGTCGGAGACGGACTGCGTGGCAGTGACCATCTCGCCGAGGTTCATCATCACGGCGACGAGCGACGCCGGGTTGGCGTTGATCTTCTCCGCGAAGTCGGTGAGGGAGGCACCGCGCGACAGACGGACGGACTGTCCGTTGCCGCGAGGCAGCATGACGCCGCCCACCGACGGGGCCTGCATGGCCTCGTACTCCTGGCGCCTCTGCCGCTTCGACTTACGGCCACGACGGGCGGGCCCACCGGGACGGCCGAACGCACCCTGCGTGCCACCACGGGCACCGGGACCACCGGGACGACCGCCACCGGGACGACCGGCGAAACCGCCACCGCCACCGGGACGACCGGCGAAACCGCCACCGCCACCACCGGGACGACCGGCGAAACCGCCACCGCCGCCACCGGGACCGGCCGGACGACCGGCGAAGCCGCCGCCACCGGGACGACCGCCGCCGCCACCCGGACGACCGCCGCCGCCGGGACCACGGCCACCGCCGGGGCCACCACCGGGACGCGGGCTGCCGGCAGCGGGACGCTGCGGCATCATGCCCGGGTTCGGACGGTTACCACCGGGGGCACCACCCGGACGCGGAGCGCCGGCCTGCGGACGGGGCATGCCGCCCGGAGTCGGACGGGCGCCGCCCTGACCCTGCGGACGCGGGGCGCCACCGGGGCCACCCTGCGGGCGCGGGCCGCCGGGGCCACCCTGGCCGCCGCCGGGACGCGGGGCACCGCCGGGACGGGGCGCCTGGGGGCGCGCCATGCCGGTGGAGCCACCAGAGGTGAACGGGTTGTTACCGGGACGCGGGCCGGCGGGACGACCGCCGGGACGCTGGCCCTGACCCTGGCCGCCGGGGCGCGGGGCACCCTGACGGTCGCCGCGGTCGCCGCGACCCTGGCCCTGCCCCTGAGCGGGACCGGCCGGACGGGCGCCACCGGGCTTGGGGGCACCGGGACGGGCACCCGGACGCGGACCGGCTGCCGGGGAGGCCGCGGGGGCCTGGGCAGCGGGAGCGGCCGGAGCCGCGGGCGGCGCCGTGAACTCGGGCGCGGCCGGGGCCGGAGCCGCGGGACGCGGAGCCGGCTTCGGGCCGGGCGTCGGACGCTGACCGGCGGCCGGGGTCACCGGGGCGGCGGCAGCGGGCTTCTCCGCGGCGGCAGGCTTGGGAGCCGGCGGGCGCGGAGCAGCAGGCTTTGCGGCCTGCGCCGGAGACGGGGTCGGACGGGCCGGCGAGGGCTTCGCGGGCGCGGCCTTGCGGGCGGCGGGCTTGCCGCCGCCACTGCCCTGCTGGAGGGCGTCAGTCAGCTTGCGTACTACAGGCGCCTCGATCGTCGAGGACGCCGAACGGACAAATTCACCGAGTTCTTGGAGCTTGGCCATGACGACCTTGCTCTCCACCCCGAACTCCTTGGCGAGTTCGTATACCCGGACCTTAGCCACTTCGCTCCTTTTAGGTCCGGGTTACGCCGGACCGTCGCTACTTCATGGGCGTACTCATCGCGTGCTCATCGAGTGCTCATCGCAATCTCGACCTACTTCCAACTCGCGGGGGTACCAGGACCGCACGGGGTCCCGTACGGCACGTTCTACGGTGTTACCTGCTCGACGCGGTGGCGCAGTGCCTCCGTATCGAACGGTCCAGGGGCTTTGAACGCCCGCTGGAACGCCCGGCGGCGGACCGCCAGGTCGAGACAGACCAGGGCGGGATGCACATACGCACCCCGGCCGGGCAGCGTACCGCGACGATCGGGGACACATTCACCCTCGATCACCACGATGCGCAGCAGATCGCTCTTGGCCGTTCGCTCCCGGCATCCCACACACGTGCGCTCTGGGCATGCACCGGCATGCGTCCGGCCAGACACGCTTAAGTCTACCTCCCCGCACCGACCTCACCCCTTTGGGGCAAAAATCGAACGGTTGTTGTCGTGATCTTTGTGGTGGCTACTCCGCCGACTGCTGCTCGGTGTCCGGACGGATGTCGATCCGCCAGCCCGTGAGCCGCGCGGCGAGGCGGGCGTTCTGGCCCTCCTTGCCGATGGCGAGCGACAGCTGGTAGTCCGGCACGATCACCCGTGCCGAGCGGGCAGCCATGTCCACGACCTCGACCTTGGACACGCGTGCCGGGGACAGGGCGTTGGCCACCATGTCGGCCGGGTCGTCGGACCAGTCGACGATGTCGATCTTCTCGCCGTTGAGCTCGGCCATGACATTGCGCACACGGCCGCCCATCGGGCCGATGCAGGCGCCCTTGGCGTTCAGGCCGGAGCGGGTCGAGCGGACCGCGATCTTCGTGCGGTGCCCGGCCTCGCGCGCGATGGCGGAGATCTCCACGGAGCCGTCGGCGATCTCGGGGACCTCGAGCGCGAACAGCTTCTTCACCAGGTTCGGGTGCGTGCGGGACAGAGTGACGGAAGGACCGCGCACACCCTTCGCCACGCGCACCACGTACGAGCGAAGGCGCAGGCCGTGCTGGTACTCCTCGCCCGGGACCTGCTCCTGCACCGGCAGGATGGCCTCGAGCTTGCCGATGTCGACGAGCACGTTCTTCGGGTCGCGGCCCTGCTGGACCACGCCTGTCACGATGTCGCCCTCGCGGCCGGCGTACTCGCCGAGCGTCGCGTCGTCCTCGGCGTCGCGCAGCCGCTGCAGGATGACCTGCTTCGCGGTCGTCGCGGCGATACGGCCGAAGTCGGACGGGGTGTCGTCGAACTCCCGGGCCTCCTGGCCCTCTTCGAGGTCCGCCGGGTCCTCCTTCGCCCACACCGTCACATGTCCGCTCTCACGGTCGAGGCGCACGCGCGCGTGGCGACGGCTTCCCTCGGTGCGGTGGTAGGCGATGAGGAGGGCCGACTCGATCGCTTCGACCAGCAGGTCGAAGGAGATCTCCTTCTCTCGCACCAGACCCCGCAGGGCGCTCATGTCGATGTCCACGGCTACGCCTCCTCTGCATTCTCTTCGTTCTTGTTCTTACGGTTGAACTCGACCTGGACGCGCGCCTTGGCGATGTCGTCGAAGGTGAGCCTGCGGGCGGTGGGCTTGCGCCCCTTCACGCCGGGCACCTCGAGGTCCAGGCCCTCGTCGTCGACCTTCAGGATCCGCGCGACGAGCTCGGTGTCGGCGCCGTCGGCCAGCTGGAACTTCACCAGGCGGTCGATCGCACGCAGGTAGTGCCGGTGCTCGGTGAGCGGCCGCTCGGCGCCCGGGGTGCCGACCTCGAGGTCGTACTCGCCCTCGCCCATGGCGTCCGTCTCGTCGAGCTTCGCCGAGAGCGCGCGGCTCACATCGGCGACCTGGTCCAGATCGGCTCCGGAATCGGAGTCGACGACGACTCGCAGCACGCGCTTACGTCCGACCGATGCCACTTCGATCTCTTCGAGATCGAGGCCCTGGGAGCTCACGAGCGGTTCCAGTAGTGACCGCAGCCTCTCGCTCTGGGTGGTGCTCATCCGGGTGACTCCTCGGCCGCGTGTGCTGTTGTGGTCTCGTCGTGCGTCAGGTCAAAGGGTATCCGGTCCGGGGGGGTGTTGCCGTCCACCAGGCAGGGGCCGAAGGTACGGTGATCACCGGGCCTGCCGCCCGCCGCTCCTGCTGAATCCTTCCTGCCACCCTTCCTGCCGAGGACGTCTGCCGTGCCGTTGACCACTGGGGCCCCCGCCGGGCCGCGTAGAAGGAGCCTGCTGGCCTCGGTGGCCGGGGCCGCGCTCCTGACGGGCTGTTCCGACGCCGAGGACCCCGCGTCGGACGGTGCCACGGGCGGCCGCAGCGCCTCCGCCACGCAGCGGATAAAGGCGCGCGCCGCCCGCGACAGCGGCGACCTGCTCGACCGTTACGAGGCCGCGCTTGCGGCCCATCCGGCCCTGGCCGCACGGCTCGGCCCGTTGCGCGACGAGGTGGCCCGGCACGCGAAGACCTTCGGTGCGCCGGCTCGCCCGGCCGCGCAGGCCTCTCCCTCGCCGTCCGCGTCACCGGCCTCCGAGAAGGACACGGTGAGCGCACTGGCGAAGGCCGAGCGGGACATCGCCGACCGCCGTGCGGCCGCCCTGGTCGAAGCCCCCGCCGAACTGGCGCGACTGCTGGCCTCGGTGGCCGCCGCGGGCGCCGGCCACGCGTATCTGCTGACGAAGGACTGACATGGCCGACATGCGCGACAAGGACGACAGCGACAAGCGGCTCCTCACCGCGGTCCAGGCCGCACTGGCCGCCGAGCATGCCGCGGTGTACGGCTATGGCGTCGTCGGCGGCCGGATAAGCGAGGCCCGCAAGCCCGAGGCGCGCACCGCCTACGACTCCCACCGGGCGCGCCGCGACGACCTGCGGCGGACGGTCCGCGACCTCGGCGGCGACCCCGAGCCGTCCGCGGGCGCCTACGCGCTGCCCTTCCCCGTACCGGACTCGGCGGCGGCCGCGCGGCTCGCGGCGGACATCGAGGACCGTGTCGCCGGGGTCTACTCGGACCTGGTGCGGGCCTCCGAGGGCGCACGGCGCAGGGGGGCGGCGGACGCGCTGCGGGAGGCGGCGGTGCGGGCGGTGCGCTGGCGGGGCGGCAGCGTAGCCTTCCCTGGTCTCGCCGAGCGGTCCGTGGCGCCCGAAGCGTCCGCGACACCGCAGGCGTAGCCGGCAGGGTCACACGTACGGTCCGCGGTCACGGGGACGGTCACGGGGAAGGGAGTTACTCACGCATGTCTTTCGAACCGCCGAAGCGGCTGGTCAACGCGCTCGGCGAGGTGCGGGACGAGGGGGCGTCGGCGTGGCTGGCGAGGCTGCCGGAGATTCTTCAGGAGGCCGTGGAACGGCTTGAGTTGACGGTCGAGCGGGTGCATGTGCCGGGCGGGCGCAGCAGCCTCGTCGTCCTGGTGCGGCGGGCCGACGGGTCGCCCGCCGTCCTCAAGCTGGCGCCGGAACGCTACCGCCCGGAGGCCGAGCACGCGGCTCTCACCCACTGGAACGGCTTCGGGGCGGTGCAGCTCCTCGGCGACGGGGGCGACCTGCTCCTGGAGCGGCTGCACCCCGAGGTGTCGGTGCGCTCGCTGCCCGAGGCGAAGGCGCTGTTGGAGGCGGCCGGCACCCTGCGCAGGCTGTGGGTGGACCCGCCGCCCTGGCGGTCCTGCGAGACGGTCGCCGACCGGACGGGCCGTCAGGCCGGGGCGATGCGGGCCACCGCCGCCGCGGAGCCGGATGTCGTGCCCCTGGTCGACGCGGCGCTCACGGCGCGGGACGAGCTGCTCGTGGCCCCGCCGGAGGTGCGGCTGCTGCACGGGACGTTCCGGCAGAGCAAGGTGCTGGCCGGGGAGCGGACGCCGTGGCTCGCGGTCGGGCCCGACCCGGTCGTCGGCGAGTGCGCCTTCGATCTCGCGCGGCTCGTCAGGGACCGGGTGGAGGATCTGATCGCGTCGCCGTCCGGTGCGGCGACGACGCGGCGGCGCGTGAAGCGGCTCGCGGAGTCCCTCGAGGTGGACCAGGAGCGGCTGCGCGGCTGGACGCTTTTCCGTGCGGTGGAGTCCGGTGTCCGGGCCCTGCGCGTGGGTCGTGGGCGGGACGCGGAGTTGTTGCTGGAGTTCGCGAGCTGGCTCTGACGGTTCTCGCGTGCGGGCCGGACGGGCACGTCGCGGAACATGACTGAGGGCCGGGACATCGCGTCCCGGCCCTCAGTGCTCTCGTATCAGGCGGTGAGGCGCGCGATGGCCTCCTCGACCGTCACTTCCTCGCGCTCGCCGGTCTTGCGGTCCTTCAGTTCCACGATGCCCTCGGCCGAGCGGCGGCCGGCGACGAGGATCTGCGGGACACCGATCAGTTCGGCGTCGGTGAACTTCACGCCCGGCGAGACACCGGCGCGGTCGTCGACCAGGACGCGGACTCCGGCGGCGCCCAGCTTCTGGGAGACGTCGAGCGCCAGCTCCGTCTGGAGGGCCTTGCCGGCGGCGACCACGTGGACGTCGGCCGGGGCGATCTCCTTGGGCCAGCACAGGCCCTTGTCGTCCGCGGTCTGCTCGGCGAGGGCGGCCACGGCGCGGGAGACGCCGATGCCGTACGAGCCCATGGTCACGCGGACCGGCTTGCCCTGGTTGCCGAGGACGTCGAGCTGGAAGGCGTCGGCGTACTTGCGGCCGAGCTGGAAGATGTGGCCGATCTCGATGGCGCGGTCCAGACGCAGGCCGGTGCCGCACTTGGGGCAGGGGTCGCCCGCCTCGACCACGACGACGTCGAGGTAGTCGTCGACCTCGAAGTCTCGGCCCGCGACGACGTTCTTCGCGTGCTTGCCGGGCTTGTTGGCGCCGGTGATCCAGGCCGTGCCGGCGGCGATGCGCGGGTCGGCGATGTAGCGGACCTTCTCCAGGCCCTGCGGGCCCACGTAGCCGCGTACGAGGTCGTCGCGGCCCTCGAAGTCCTCGGCCGTGACGAGCTCGACGACGGCCGGGGAGAGGTGCTCGCCGAGCTTGCCGAGGTCCACCTCGCGGTCGCCGGGCACGCCCACGGCGACGATCTCGCCGTCGACCTTGACCAGGAGGTTCTTCAGGGTCTCCGAGGCCTGGACGCCGAGGTGGGCGGCGAGGGTCTCGATGGTCGGGGTGTCGGGGGTGTCGAGCTCCTCGACGGCCGGGTGCTCGGCGCTCGCGGGGACCGGCGCGGCGAAGGTGACGGCCTCGGTGTTGGCGGCGTAGTCGCAGGCCGGGCAGTCGACGAAGGTGTCCTCGCCGGCCGGGGCCGGGGCGAGGAACTCCTCGGAGGCCGAGCCGCCCATCGCGCCGGAGACGGCGGAGACGATGCGGTGGTCGAGGCCGAGGCGCTCGAAGATCTTGATGTACGCATCGCGGTGCAGGGCGTACGACTCGGCCAGGCCCTCGTCGGTGGTGTCGAAGGAGTACGAGTCCTTCATGAGGAACTCGCGGCCGCGCAGGATGCCGGCGCGCGGGCGGGCCTCGTCGCGGTACTTGGCCTGGATCTGGTAGAGGATCACGGGCAGGTCCTTGTAGGACGAGCACTGGTCCTTGACCAGCTGCGTGAAGATCTCCTCGTGGGTCGGGCCGAGGAGGTACTCCGCGCCCTTGCGGTCCTTGAGGCGGAACAGCTCGGGGCCGTACTCCTCCCAGCGTCCCGTCGCCTCGTAGGGCTCCTTGGGCAGCAGGGCGGGGAGCAGGACCTCCTGGCCGCCCATGTCGTCCATCTCCTCGCGGACCACGCGGGCGACGTTCTCGAGGACCTTCTTGCCCAGCGGCAGCCAGGACCAGATGCCGGCGGCCGTGCGGCGCACGTACCCGGCACGGACGAGCAGCTTGTGGTTGAGCGTCTCGGCGTCGGCCGGGTCGTCACGCAGTGTCTTGACCATCAACCGGGACATGCGCTGGACCTGGGCCATGATTTTGACTCCTGCTGCGAAAGGTAGGGATGTGCAGGAGGTTAGCCGGGTCCGTCCCGCGCCCGGAAATCGGCTGCCTTCAGCGACGCAGCGGGAGCGGTGCGCCCATGACCGCGTAGGGCCGGGGAGCGCTGGGGAAGAGGACCTGCCGGGCGAGGTCCTCGTAGCCGAGCGAGTGGTACAGGCCGCGGGCCGGGCTGTCGAAGTCGATGGCCGAGAGGATCGACCTGGGCTCGTCGGCGCTGTCCGTGATGGTCGTGATGAGGGACCGGCCGATCCCGCGGTTCTGGTAGCGGGGGTGGACGTGCAGCTCGGTGATCACGAAGGAGTCGTCGAGCCATCCGTCCAGTGAGCGCGAGCGCAGATAGGGCTCCACCACGGTGGACCACCAGTGGGCGCGGTCGTTCGGCATGCCGTAGACGAAGCCGACGAGTCGGCCGCCCCCGGTGTGGGCGCCGAGGGCGCGCGCTCCGGGGTACACGAGGTGCCGCAGCACGATCTGGCGGCGCACGGCGATCTCGTCGTCGCTCAGGCCGAAGGCGTACGCCTGCACGGCCAGTGCCTCGTCGACGTGTGCCGCGAGGTCGAGAGGCCCGATGGTGACGACGTCGTCCTGGGTCATGACGGGGAGACTACAGGGCCGTCCGACGGCCCTCGCCTGATCAGACGGGCAGCCGTGGAACGCTGTCGAGCAGCCGCCGTGTGTAGGGGTGTTCGGGCGATCCGAGCACGTCACGGGTCTCGCCCTGCTCGACGACGCGTCCGCGTTCGAGCACGGCGGTCCGTTCGCACAGGGCGGCCACGACGGACAGGTCGTGGGAGACCATGACGATGGTCAGGCCCCGCTCCCGCTTGAGCTCGCCGAGCAGGTCGACGACCTTGACGCGGGTGGTGACGTCGAGCGCGCTGACGGGTTCGTCGGCGAGCAGGACGCGCGGGTCGCACACGGTGGCCCGGGCGATGGCGATGCGCTGGCGCTGGCCGCCGGAGAACTCGTGCGGGTAGCGCGACGCCGCGTCCGCCGGGAGCCCGACCTGTTCGAGGGCCTCGGCGACCTTCGCGTGTGCGGCGGCGCCGGTGGCCACGCCGAGCGAGCGCAGCGGTTCGGCGACGATGCGGCCGATGCGCCGGCGCGGGTCGAGGGAGGCGTAGGGGTCCTGGAAGACGCACTGCACAGAGCGCCGGAAGCGCCGCATCTGCTCGCGGTCGCCGAGCCGCAGCGGGTCCCCGTCGAAGCGGACCGTGCCGGTGCTGGGGCCGGCGAGGCCGAGCAGCAGCCGGAGCAGGGTGGTCTTGCCTGCCCCCGATTCGCCGACGAGCGCGAGGCTGTGGCCCGCGTCGACCTTGAGGGAGACGTCCTCGACGACGGGCGCCGCGCTCCCCCGGTAGGTGTGTCCGACCGAGTCGAGTTCCAGTACGGCGGTCATCGGGGCTCTCCCAGGTCGAGGGCGGATTCGAGCTTCCGCGCGCTGTCGACGAGCGCCTTCGTGTACGCCTGCCGGGGCGCGCGCACCAGGTCGCGTACCGTCCCGTCCTCGACGGCGCGCCCGTCCTTCATCACGAGGACGCGGTCGGTGACCCGCGAGACGACGGCCAGGTCGTGGCTGACGAAGAGGACGGCCATGTCGCGCTCGCCGACGAGGGTGTCGAGCAGGACGAGCATCTCGGACTGCACGGTGACGTCGAGCGCGGTGGTCGGCTCGTCGGCGATGAGCAGGCCGGGGTCGCAGGCGAGCGCCATGGCGAGGGCCACGCGCTGGCGCTGGCCGCCGGAGATCTCGTGCGGGAACGCGCGGGCGATGCGCCCGGGTTCGGGCAGCCTGACCTGGTCGAGGGCTTCGGCGACGGCCTTGCGCAGCGCGTCGCCCTTGAGGCCGCGGCGGCGGCGCAGCGGTTCGGCGAGCTGCCTGCCCACGCGCATGAGCGGGTCGAGCGCGGTGAGCGGTTCCTGGAAGACGATCGCGGCGGCGCGGCCGCGTACGTCGACGAGCCGCTTCTCGCCGGCGCCGACGATCTGGGTGCCGTCGAGTTCGACGCTGCCCGTGGCGGTCATCCCGTCGGGGAGCAGGCCGAGCACGGCGAGGGTGGTGAGTGACTTGCCGGACCCGGACTCGCCGATGAGGCCGAGCCGTTCGCCCCGGTCCACGGAGAAGCTGAGGCCGGAGACGAGGTCGCGGCCGTCGCCGGTGCGGATGGTGAGGTCGCGTACGTCGAGCAGGCTCATGCCGCTGTCCTCCTGCGCCGGGCCGGGTCGAAGGTGTCGCGCAGGCCGTCGGCGACGAGGTTGACGCCGATGACGAGCAGGACGAGGAGGATGCCGGGCGCGAGGGCGCCCGCCGGCGCGGTCGTGAACGTGGCCTGGGCCTCCTGGAGCATGCGTCCCCACGAGGCGTTGGGCGGCGGGGCGCCGAGGCCGAGGTAGGACAGGCTCGCCTCGGCGAGGACGGCGAGTCCGAACTGGAGCGCCAGATTGACCGAGAGCGTCGGCCAGATGTTGGGCAGCACGTGCTCCCCGACGATCCGCGGCCAGGACGTGCCGGAGGTGCGTGAGGCGGTGATGTAGTCCTGCGCGAGGACGCGTTTGGCCAGGATCCGGGTCAGGCGCGCGACGATCGCGCTCTGGGCGAGGCCGATCGCGATGATCGCCGAGGTGAGGGTCGCCGAGCGGGCGGAGACGATCAGCATGGCGAGCAGCAGCGTCGGGAACGCGATGAGGATGTCGAGCAGAGCCGAGACGGTGTCGTCGAACCAGCCCTGCGCGAACGCCGCCAGGAGGCCGAGCGTGATGCCGACGACGGCCGCGATCAGGACGGACCCGAGCCCGGCCGCGATCGCGATCCGGGACCCGGTCATGAGCTGCGTCAGCAGGTCGCGGCCGAGCTTGTCGGTGCCGATCAGGTGTCCGTCACCCGGCCCGGCGAGGCGTCCGCCGGAGGTGTCCGAGGGGTCGTACGGCAGCCAGAAGAGGGAGACGAGTGCGATGAGGGCGATGAGTCCGGCGAGGACGCACCCCGTCCACAGGGTCGCGGAACGCTTCATCGGGCGCCTCCGGAGAGCCGGTTGCGCAGCCGTGGGTCGATGATCCGCTGCACGAGGTCGGCGGCGAAGCCGATGAGCAGCACGGCGAGGGTGGAGACGAACAGGACGCCCTGGATGACGGGGTAGTCGTGCTGGGCGATGCCGGTGGCGAGCAGGGAGCCGAGCCCCGGCAGCGCGAACACGGACTCGACGACGACCGCGCCGAGCAGGGTCGACGCCAGTTCGATGCCGAGGATCGAGATGACCGGCACGGAGGCGTTGCGCAGTCCGTGGCGCCACATGGCCTGCCCGAAGGACGAGCCGAGGGCGCGCGAGGTGCGCAGGAAGTCGCTGTCGAGGACGTCGAGCGTCGCCGATCTGACGTAGCGGATCAGGGACGCCGACATGACCAGGGCGATGGTCACGACGGGCAGCACGAGTGAGCGGATCGCCTGTGCGGGGTCGGACCAGCCGTCCTGCGGGAAGCCGCCGGACGGCAGCCAGCCCGCGTTCAGCGCGAACACGACGATGAGGACCATGCCGAGCCAGAACACCGGTACGGCGATGCCCAGTTGGGACACCCCGCTGAGCAGGGCGCCGTACCAGGTCCGGCGCTTGTACGCGGCGACGAAGCCGGCCGGGACCGCGATCAGCACGGCGAGCACGAACGCGGACAGGGTCAGCGGCAGGGTCACGCTCAGGCGCTGGACGACCTCGGGTCCGACGGGCAGCGAGCTGACGAAGGACGTGCCGAGGTCGCCGGTCGCGAGCTGCCCGGTCCAGTGGGTGAACTGCTCGAGGAGCGGTCGGTCGGATCCGATGGAGTGCCGTGCCGCCGCGATCTGCTCCGGCGAGGCGCCCACGGAGGTGAGGGCGTTCGCCGGGTCGCCGGGCAGCATCCTCAGGAGCACGAACAGGACGATGCTCGCGAGGACCAGGGAGACGACGAGGAAGGCGAGGCGGCGCAGGAGATAGCCGGTCATCAGCCCTTCTTTATGTCGTACGCGAAGAACTGAGAGTTCAGGCCGTTGAGCGGGTAGCCGGACAGCTTGCTGTTGGCGACGACGATCTGCGGGTACAGGTACAGCCAGTCGCTGGCGGCGTCCTCGGCGGTCTTGCGGTTGACCTTCTTGAGGATGTCGGTCTGCTGCTGCGTCGACGACGCCTTCTCGGCGTCCTCGACCCACTTGACGACCTGCTTGTTGTCGTAGCCCCAGTAGAAGTCGGGGTTGCCGTACCAGACGACGTCACGGTCGTTCACGTGCTCCTGGAGCGTGGCCGAGAAGTCGTGGTTCTTGTAGACCTTCGTGTACCACTCGTCGGGCGTGATCGTGTTGATCTTGACGGTGATGCCGACCTTGGCGAGCTGCGACTTGATGAAGGTGGCGGCCGTCGGGTGCGGGTCGTAGTTCGGGGTGTCCAGCGTGAAGCTGAAGCCCTTCGCGTAACCGGCCTCCTTGAGCAGCTTCCTGGCCTCGGCCGGGTCGTACGCGTTGACCTTGGTCAGGTCCTCGTACCAGGGGTCGGTGGGCGGCACCATCGACCCGATCTCCTTGCCGTATCCGCCCCACACGGACTCGAGGAGCTTCTTGTCGTCGATCGCGGACGAGACGGCCTTGCGGACCTTGACGTCCGTGAAGGGCTTGGCCTTGTCGTTGAAGGCGAGCAGGAGCTTGGTCGTCGAGTTGCCGTCGTTGACCTTGTAGCTCTGGTTGGACTTGAACTGGTCGAGGGCGTCGGGCGACTGCTCGCTGGTGACGACGTCCACGGCGTTCGTCAGCAGCGCGTTGTTCAGCGCGGTCGCGTCCTTGTAGTAGTGGAAGACGACCTGCTTGTTCGTGGCGGCGGTGCCCCAGTAGCCGGGGAAGCGGTCGAGGCCGAGCGCGGAGCCGCGCGTCCACTTGCCCAGCTTGTACGGGCCCGTGCCGTCCTCGGTCGTCTTCAGGTTCTTCGCCTGGTCGTTGATGATCCAGACGTAGGAGAGGTTGTAGACGAAGGAGATCGACTTCTGCTTCAGCGTGACCTTCACGGTCTTCGCATCGGGGGTGTCGACCGCCTTGATGACCTCGAGGTTGGTCTTGCGCGCGGACTGCGAGTCCGGCGCGATCACCTTCTCCAGGCTGTACTTGACGTCCTTGCTGGTCAGCGCCTTGCCGCTGTGGAACTTCACGCCGTCGCGCAGGGTGAAGGTGTAGGTGAGACCGTCGCCGGAGACCTTGTAGTCCTTGGCGAGGAGGTTGTCGACCTTGCCGTCGTCGGTGAGCTTGAACAGGCCCTCGTAGACATTGCCGTTGAGCGCCTCGGTGACGCCCTGGCCGCCGCCTGCGGTGTTGTCCAGGTTCTGCGGCTCGTACAGGGAACCGATGTTGACCGTGGCGTTCTTGTCGTACGAGCCACTGCCGCCGTTGCTGTTGTTGTCGCCGGAGCCGCCGCACGCGGCGAGGGTCACGGCGAGGGCGACGGTGAGGACACCGGCGGACAGGGGCTTCTTGGGGAGGTTCATGGTGGCTGCCTTCGTGCGGAGCGCGGGGAGGGGGAGCGCGGGGATCAGTGCTGGTCGGCGAAGCCGTCGCGGAAGACGGGGAGCTTCTCGCCCGCTTCCACGGGCAGATGGAAGCGGTTCTGCCGCGGCGGCATCGGACAGTTGTACTGATCGGAGAAGCCGCACGGCGGGACGAACGCCCGGTTGAAGTCGAGGCGCACCCGCCCCTCCCCCGTGTGCTCGACGAAGAGGAACCGGCCCGCGCCGTAGGTGGCCGTCCCGTTGGTCGGGTCGCCGAAGACGAGCAGCAGCGTGCCGTCGTCGTCGAAGGCGCTGAGCGTGTAGTCGGTGCCGTCGACGGTGAGCGCGATGTCGCCGGGGACGGCGAGGTCGCGGGTGCCGCCGTTGTCCCGTATGTGCTCGAAGGCGACGCGGCGGCCGTCCTCGACGGGGGTGTACGTGGCGTCCAGGACCCAGGCCGGGTCGAACGGGAACACGTCGGTGCGCTCGAAGTTCTGGATCGCGGGGGACTCGGCGTCCCAGAACCGCAGCGCGTACTCGGGCTCGCCGGTCACCATGTCGGTGCGCTCGACGGTGGTGACGGTCACGCTGTCGCGCTCTCCGGCGCGGGCCGCCGTGAGGTCGGGGCGCTCGCCGGCGGGCAGCCAGCGGGTCTCGACGAGGGCGAGGTTCCCGGTGGGGCCGGTGACGGAGCGGTGCCGCTCTGCACGCCACTCCTCCCAGGCCTGGGAGGGGTCACTGGCACGGTCGGGCATGGCGGCACTCATTCGCGTAGAAACTCATCAGCATCCACGCCGGTGTGCACACGGAGGTTGTTCACACTGGGTGAAGCTTGAACCAAAGGAGCTTCTTTATCTTCCATAAGGAGTACTAATGTCAAATGGCGCCAGAAATGTGAGACAGGTGCCACGGGGAGCGCGCCGACGCGTCAGAACAGGACGCTCATGAAGGCGCCGACTTCCTCGAATCCGACCCGGCGGTACGCGGCCCGCGCCGGGGTGTTGAAGTCGTTCACATACAGGCTGACCTGGGGCGCGAAATCCGCGAGCGCGTAGCGCAGGACGGCCGCCATGCCGGGAGCCGCGAGGCCGCGGCCGCGGTGTTCGGGGGCGATCCACACGCCCTGGATCTGGCAGGCCCGCGACGTCGCGGCACCGATCTCGGCCTTGAAGATCACCTTGCCGTGCTCGTCGAGCCGGGCGAACGAGCGCCCCGAGCCGACCAGCTCGGCCACCCTCGCCTGGTACAGCAGGCCTCCGTCACCGGCGAGCGGCGAGACGCCGACCTCCTCCGTGAACATCGCCACGCACGCCGGCATGATCGTCTCCATCTCGTCCTTGCGGACGCGACGGACATACGGATCCGGGGCGATGTCGCCGGGGAGCCGGTCGGTGACCATGAGGGGCTGCTGGGCGCGTACGTCCCTGGCCGGGCCCCAGTTCGGTTCGAGCAGGCGCCACAGCTGGGCGGTGGGCTCGGCGGGGCCGACGATGGAGGAGCAGCGGCGACCGGCCCTGCGGGCCCGGTCGGCGAACCCGCGCACGGCCCTCGGGGTGGCGCAGATCGGAACCAGGTTCGCGCCCGCGTAGCAGAGGGACTCGAGCATCCCGTCCTCGTACCAGCCCCACATCTCGCCGCCCAGACGCCACGGGTCGAGGCCCGCCACCTGGACGCGGGACGCCACGAAGGCATTGGCAACCGGCTCGCGGTCCAGCACGGCGAGCGCGGCGTCGAGGTCACTCGGTTCGAGGACCCGGGTGGTGGTCTGAGTCAACAACGGGACGGCTCCATCACTCCTTGCGGGCAACGACAACCCGTCGAACACCCTGCTAGCGTCGCCGCGCGCTCGCTCGCGAGCACCGGCCAGGGCTTGACCGTCGCGTCACGGCGAGAAGCCCCTCGGGGCGGAGTCACACGGTCTGCTGATCTCCGTACTTTAGCCGGAGAAGCTGAGCAGCACACCGCGCGCAAGGGACCCGGGCGCCACCTCCGGAGGGGCACTCGGGTCCCTTGCGCCACGTGGTGCGTCAGCTGACGGAGACCTCGGGCTCCCCACTCATGACGCCGTCCTTCTCCATCTGCTCGGCGATCTTCATCGCCTCTTCGATGAGAGTCTCGACGATCTTCGACTCGGGGACGGTCTTGATGACCTCGCCCTTCACGAAGATCTGGCCCTTGCCGTTGCCGGAGGCGACGCCGAGGTCGGCCTCGCGGGCCTCGCCCGGTCCGTTCACGACGCAGCCCATGACGGCGACGCGCAGCGGAACCTCCATGCCGTCGAGGCCCGCGGTGACCTCTTCGGCGAGCTTGTAGACGTCGACCTGGGCGCGTCCGCAGGACGGGCAGGAGACGATCTCCAGGCGGCGCGGCTTGAGGTTGAGCGACTCCAGGATCTGGTTGCCCACCTTGATCTCCTCGACCGGCGGGGCCGACAGGGAGACGCGGATGGTGTCGCCGATGCCCTCGGAGAGCAGCGCGCCGAACGCGACGGCGGACTTGATGGTGCCCTGGAAGGCCGGGCCCGCCTCGGTGACGCCGAGGTGCAGCGGGTAGTCGCAGGCGGCGGCGAGCTGCCGGTAGGCGTTCACCATCACGACCGGGTCGTTGTGCTTGACCGAGATCTTGATGTCGCGGAAGCCGTGCTCCTCGAAGAGGGACGCCTCCCACAGGGCGGACTCGACGAGCGCCTCGGGGGTGGCCTTGCCGTACTTCTTCAGGAGCCGGGCGTCGAGCGAGCCCGCGTTCACGCCGATGCGGATCGGGGTGCCGTGGTCCTTGGCCGCCTGCGCGATCTCCTTGACCTTGTCGTCGAACTGCTTGATGTTGCCCGGGTTCACCCGGACCGCGGCGCAGCCCGCCTCGATGGCGGCGAAGACGTACTTCGGCTGGAAGTGGATGTCCGCGATCACGGGAATCTGTGACTTCTTCGCGATGACGGGCAGCGCGTCGGCGTCGTCCTGCGTGGGGCACGCCACACGCACGATCTGGCAGCCGGACGCGGTGAGCTCGGCGATCTGCTGGAGCGTGGCGCCGATGTCGGAGGTACGGGTCGTCGTCATGGACTGCACCGACACCGGTGCGTCTCCGCCGACCGCCACGGTGCCGACCTGGATCTGCCGGCTCCTGCGGCGCTCGGCGAGCTTGGTCGGAACGGACGGCATGCCGAGAGAAATCGCAGTCATCTGCTGTGCAACCCCAAGGTGTGGAATCGAGACCCGAGACGAAGACACGGATCGGGGTCCCGTGGTGAGCGGGCTCCAGGCTTCGAGATTACGGCACCGGCCTGGCGGCGAGCACATCACGTCGGGAAGTCCACCCAAAGGTAGGTGGCTGGGCACACAGCATGCCCAGCCACCATGAACAGTCGGTAACTACGTGATTTTGACCGGGTTGACGACGTCCGCGATCAGTACCAGGACGGTGAAGCAGACGAAGATCCCGGCCACGACGTAGGCGACGGGCATCAGTTTCGCCACGTCGAAGGGGCCCGGGTCGGGCCGCCTGAAGACCTTCGCCACGTTCCGTCGCAGGGACTCCCACAGGGCGCCGGCGATGTGCCCGCCGTCCAGGGGGAGCAGCGGCAGCATGTTGAAGAGGAACAGCGACAGGTTGAAGCCCGCGACGAGCATCAGGGCCATGCCGAGCTGCTGGGTCGCCGGGATGTCCAGGTTGAAGATCTCCCCGCCGACGCGCGCGGCGCCGACCACGCCCATCGGCGAGTCCGGCTCACGCGGGCCGTCGCCGAAGGCCGCGTCCCACAGGGCCGGGATCTTGCCGGGCAGGGCGGCGAGCGACTGGACGGCGTCGCCGACCCGGTCGCCCATCCACGTCACGGAGTCGCCGAAGTCCTGGCGCACGACACCGGTCGAGGCACTGAAGCCGAGGAATCCGGCGTTGATGTACTGGCCCTGGACGATCTGGCCGCTGCTGTCCTTCTTCGCCACCTGGTTGGTGGCGATCTTGGCGTGCAGGACCTTCTCCTGGCCGTCGCGCAGGACGACGATGTCGACGGTCCTGCCGGGGTTGGCGCGGATCTCGTCGGACAGGGTGTTCCACTGCTCGGTCTTCACACCGTTGAACGAGAGGATCTTGTCCTTGGCCCGCAGTCCGGCCGCGGCGGCCGGGGACGCGGGGTCGGACTTCTTGCACGTGTCGCGGTTCTCGCTCTGCTTGACCACGCACTGCTGGACCGAGCTGACCGTGGTGGTCTGTTGCGTGATGCCGAAGCCCATCAGGACGGTGAAGAAGAGACCGACCGCGAGGATCAGGTTCATGAAGGGGCCCGCGAACATCACGATGACCCTCTTCCACGGCTTGCGCGTGTAGAAGAGCCGCGTCTCGTCGCCCGGCTGGAGCTCCTCGAAGGCCGCCGCCCGCGCGTCCTCGACCATGCTGCGGAACGGCGAGGTGGAGCGGGACTGGATCTTTCCGTCCGGGCCGGGCGGGAACATCCCGATCATGCGGATGTAGCCGCCCAGCGGGATCGCCTTGACGCCGTACTCCGTATCGCCCTTCTTGCGCGACCAGACGGTCGGGCCGAAGCCGACCATGTACTGCGGCACGCGGATCTTGAAGAGCTTCGCGGTCGACAGATGCCCCAGCTCGTGCCAGGCGATCGAGACGAGGAGTCCGATCGCGAAGACGACTATGCCGAGGATCATCATCAGGGTCGTCATGCACGAGCCTCCGCGGTCGATGTCGCCTGTGCCGTCAGTTCGCGGGCCCGGGCGCGTGCCCAGGTCTCCGCTTCGAGGACGTCCGCGACGGTCAGGGAAGTTCCCGACGTCGTGGTCGAAGGTACGCCGTGTTCCTCGACGACCTTCGTGACGGTCTCCATGATGCCGTTGAACGGCAGCGCGCCGTTCAGGAACGCGTCCACGCACTCCTCGTTTGCGGCATTGAACACTGCCGGGGCCGTGCCCGCGAGCTCGCCGACGTGCCGGGCGAGCCCGACCGAGGGGAAGGCCTCGGTGTCGAGAGGGAAGAACTCCCAGCTCGACGCCTTCGTCCAGTCGAACGCGGGCGCCGCGTCGGGGATCCGCTCGGGCCAGCCGAGGCCGATGGCGATGGGTCCGCGCATGTCGGGCGGCGTGGCCTGGGCGAGGGTGGAGCCGTCCGTGAACTCGACCATGGAGTGCACGTACGACTGCGGGTGCACGACCACCTCGATCCGCTCGAACGGGATGTCGTAAAGGAGGTGCGCCTCGATCACCTCCAGGCCCTTGTTGACGAGAGTCGCCGAGTTGACGGTGATGACCGGGCCCATCGCCCAGGTCGGGTGCGCGAGCGCGTCCTCGGGCGTGACGTGTGCGAGGTCCGCCTTGGTCCGCCCCCGGAAGGGGCCACCGGACGCGGTGACGACGAGCTTGCGGACGTCGGAGCGCTTGCCGGCCGCGAGGGCCTGGAAGAGTGCGGCGTGTTCGGAGTCGACCGGGATGATCTGGCCCGGCTTCGCGAGCGCCTTGACCAGGGGGCCGCCGACGATGAGCGACTCCTTGTTGGCGAGGGCGAGGGTGCGTCCGGCCTCCAGGGCGGCGAGTGTCGGGGCGAGGCCGATGGATCCGGTGATGCCGTTGAGCACCGTGTGGCAGGGGGAGGCGGCGAGCTGGGTGGCCGCGTCGGGGCCCGCCAGGATCTCGGGGAGGGGATCGCCGCCGGCGTACTGGGCCCTCAGGGCCTCGCGCAGGGCAGGCACGACGTCCTCGCGGGCGACCGCGACGGTACGTACGCGCAGCTGCCTGGCCTGCTCGGCGAGCAGGCCGACCCGGCCGCCCGCGGCGGACAGCGCCGTGACCGTGAACCGGTCGGGGTTGCGCAGCACCAGGTCGATGGCCTGGGTGCCGATCGAGCCCGTGGAGCCGAGGATGACGACGTCCCGCGGGCCGTCCGAGCCGGCGGGGTCGAAGACGAGGTGCGGGTCCGCGAGGGGGGATGCGCTGTCGCTCATACCCCCCATTGTGGCGTGGCCTCCGGCCCTCCTGGACAGCGCGTCCCCCGGCGGTTCGTCATGGCCCGGGCCGGCGGGGGCCCTTCGGCCCGGCGGGCGGCGGCGGGGAGCCCGCGGGCGGCTCCACGTCGTCCGGTGCGAGGTCGGCGGGGGCGGCGTTGAAGTCGCCTTCCTGCAGGCCCTCCGCAGTGTCCAGGGTGGGCGCGCTGAAGTGAAGACGGTCGGGGCGCCGCGCCGCGTCGAGGGCGTCGGAGGGGGGTACGTCGGGGGTGGTGTCGAGGTTGAAGACGTAGCCGACGGACTCCTCCTTGATGGCGTCCATCATGGCCGTGAACAGGTCGAACCCCTCGCGTTCGTACTCGAAGATCGGCTCGCGGCCCAGCGTGTAGCGCAGGCCGATGCCTTCGCGGAGGTAGTCCATCTCGTAGAGGTGTTCGCGCCACTTGCGGTCCAGGACGGCGAGGACCACGACGCGTTCCAGATCGCGCAGGACGTCGGCGCCGAGCTCGCTCTCGCGCTCCTCGAAGCGGGCGTGGATGTCGTCGGTGACGGCTTCGACGAGCAGGCCGGCGGTCAGATCGGCACGCCCGCCCGCCCTCTCGACGAGCTCCTCGGGGGTGACGCCGCACGGGTAGAGCTCGTGGAAGGCGGCCCAGAGCGCGTCGAGGTCCCACTCCTCCGAGTAGCCCTCGGCGGTCTCGTTGGTGATGTACGCCTCGATGGTGTCGTCCATGAAGAGGAGGATCTGGGCGCGCAGGTCCTCGCCCTCCAGGACGCGGCGCCGCTCCCGGTAGATGAGGGTGCGCTGCCGGTTGAGGACCTCGTCGAACTTGAGGATGTCCTTACGGGACTCGAAGTGCTGCTGCTCGACCTGGGACTGGGCGGAGGCGATGGCGCGGGTGACCATCTTGGTCTCGATGGGCACGGATGCGGGGACGTCCGCCATCGCCATGACGCGGTCGACGAGCTGGGCGCGGAACAGGCGCATCAGGTCGTCCTCCAGCGACAGGTAGAAGCGGGACGCCCCGGGGTCGCCCTGGCGTCCCGAGCGGCCGCGCAGCTGGTTGTCGATGCGCCGGGACTCGTGCCGTTCGGTGCCGAGGACGTAGAGCCCGCCGAGCTCCTTCACCTCTTCGTGCTCGGCGGCCGCGGACGCGGCGACGCTCTCCTCGACGGCGCGGCGCCGGTCGGGGTCGTCGTCCTCGGCGGGGCCGCGTCCGTCGAGTGCGGCGGCGGTCATCGCCTCCGGGTTGCCGCCGAGCATGATGTCGGTGCCGCGGCCCGCCATGTTCGTGGCGACGGTGACGGCGCCCTTGCGGCCGGCCTGCGCGACGATCTGGGCCTCGCCGCGGTGGTTCTTGGCGTTGAGGACCTCGTGCCGGATGCCTCGCCTGCTGAGCTGCCGGGACAGGAGCTCGGACTTCTCGACGGAGGTGGTGCCGACGAGGACGGGCTGGCCGGCGGCGTGCCTCTCGGCGATGTCCTCGACGATCGCGTCGAGCTTGGCACGCTCGGTGCGGTAGATCAGGTCGGGGTCGTCGCGACGGATCATCGGCCGGTTGGTCGGGATGGGCACGACGTGCAGTTTGTAGATCTGGTGGAACTCGGCGGCCTCGGTCATGGCGGTGCCGGTCATGCCGCCGAGCTTGGAGTAGAGGCGGAAGAAGTTCTGCAGGGTGATCGTGGCGAGCGTCTGGTTCTCGGCCATGACGGCCACCCCTTCCTTCGCCTCGATGGCCTGGTGCAGGCCCTCGTTGTAGCGCCGGCCCGGGAGGAGGCGGCCGGTGTGCTCGTCGACGATGAGGACCTCGCCGTCGAGGACGACGTAGTCCTTGTCGTTCTTGAAGTGCTCCTTGGCCTTGAGCGCGTTGTTCAGGTGCCCGATGAGCGGGGTGTGGGCCGCCTCGTAGAAGTTCTCGATGCCGAGCTGGTCCTCCAGGAAGGAGACGCCGCGGTCCAGGATCGCCACGGTCCGCTTCTTCGGGTCGTACTCGTAGTCGTGCGTGGCCCGCAGCTCGGCGAGGCGGTCCTTGTCGGCCTGGCTGGTGAAGTGCTCGTCCTGGACATGGACGCCGTTCATGTGCTGGACCAGGTGCGCGAAGACGCCGTACCAGCGGGTGGGCTGGTCGGCCGGGCCGGAGATGATCAGCGGGGTGCGGGCCTCGTCGATGAGGATCGAGTCCGCCTCGTCGACGATCGCGAAGTGGTGGCCGCGCTGCACCAGTTCGTCCTTCGACCAGGCCATGTTGTCGCGCAGGTAGTCGAAGCCGAACTCGGTGTTGGTGCCGTACGTGATGTCGCAGGCGTACGCGGCGCGCCGGTCGGCCGGGTCCATGTCGTTCTTGACGACACCGACGGTGAGGCCCATGAACCGGTAGGCCTGGCCCATCCACGCGGCGTCGCGCTCGGCGAGGTAGTCGTTGACGGTGACGAGGTGGACGCCCTTCCCGGCCAGCGCGTTGAGGTAGACGGGCAGGGTCGCGGCCAGGGTCTTGCCCTCGCCGGTCTGCATCTCGGCGATGTTGCCGAGGTGGAGCGCGGCGCCACCCATGAGCTGTACGTCGAAGTGGCGCATGCCGAGCGTGCGGCGCGCGGCCTCGCGGACGGCGGCGAAGGCCTCGGGCATGAGGTCGTCAAGGCTCTCGCCGTCGGTGTGGCGCTGTCTGAACTCTTCGGTGAGGGCCTGGAGCTCGGCGTCGGTGAGCGCGCGGAACTCCTCCTCGACCGAGTTGACCTGGTCGGCGACGCGCTGGAGCTTGCGCAGGATCCTGCCTTCGCCCGCGCGCATGATCCTGGTGGTGATGCGATTGATTCCGGTGTCCGGCACAGGAGCCTCCCCCCTGTACCCAATGTCCGCCTCGTGGCCCTTTGAGGCAAGTAGGCGGGACCGGGTCACCGCCCGGTCATGGTCCGGATGTAGTGACCGAGGCTGGCGCTGAGGACACCGCGCACGTAGAGGATGGCGCCGGCCAGCCCGACGGGGAGGGAGAGCGCGAGGACGGCGAAGATCATCGGCCAGGGTTCGAGGACACAGACGTTGGCGATGCCGTCGTCGTATCCGCTGCGGATCTCCTCGAAGAGGAGCGGGCCGTCGCAGCCGGCGCCGTGTTCGCCACCGGACGCGAGAAGGATGCCCGGCGGCAGCAGGAGCCGGGCCAGGACGTACAGCCACATCAGCGCGGCGACGAGCAGGAGCCGGAAGCCGCGGGTGCGCGTCCTCAGCGCGTTGTCGAGGAACCGTCGTTCCAGGTCGTCGCGGTACTTGCGCTCGTCACGCATCGCCATCTCCCCCGGGGCCTGTGGGCCTTGCGGTGAGCAAGATACCCGCGGGCCCCGGGGCACGGTTCAGCGGATGGGTCGGCGGACGTTCTCCCGCTTCGAGGGGCCGGGGGTCGCGTCCGCGATCCACGCGCCGTCTCCGCTCGGGTCGATGACGCCCTCCTCCAGCCAGGTGTAGGACCCGCCGAGGACACCCTTGGTGACCTTGCGGTCCAGTTCGTCGGTGTTGTGCCACAGGCGCCCGAAGAGTTCGTCGACGCGGACGCGGGACTGGCGGCAGAACGCGTCGGCGAGCTGGTAGGCCTCGCGGCCGTGTTCGCCGGTGGCGCGCAGGTGCTCGGCACGCACGCAGGCCGCGCTCATCGCGAAGAGTTCGGCGCCGATGTCGACGATCCGGCCGAGGAAGCCCTGCTTGGTCTCCATCTTTCCCTGCCAGCGGGACATGGCGTAGAAGGTGGAGCGGGCCAGCTTGCGCGCCGAGCGCTCCGCGTAGCGCAGATGGCCGGAGAGGTCGACGTGGCCTTCAGGGTGGAACTCGCCGTAGGAGTTGGGGAGTTGCCCGGGACCTGCGACGAGTTTCGGCAGCCAGCGTGCGTAGAAGCCGCCGGCCTTCGCGCCCGCCTTCGCCTTGTCGGACAGGGACTTCTCGGGGTCGATCAGGTCACCGGCGACCGACAGGTGCGCGTCCACGGCCTCGCGGGCGATGAGGAGGTGCATGATCTCCGTCGAGCCCTCGAAGATGCGGTTGATCCGCAGGTCGCGCAGGAGCTGCTCGGCGGGGACGGCGCGTTCGCCGCGCGCGGCGAGGGACTCGGCGGTCTCGAAGCCGCGGCCGCCGCGGATCTGGACCAGCTCGTCGGCCATCAGACAGCCCATCTCGGAGCCGTAGAGCTTGGCGAGGGCGGCCTCGATGCGGATGTCGTTGCGGTTCTCGTCGGCCATCTGCGAGGACAGGTCGACGACGGCTTCGAGCGCGAAGGTCGTGGCGGCGATGAACGAGATCTTCTGGCCGACCGCCTCGTGGAACGCGACCGGCTTGCCCCACTGCTCACGGGCGGCCGACCACTCGCGGGCGATCTTCAGGCACCACTTGCCGGCACCCACGCACATCGCGGGCAGCGAGAGCCGGCCCGTGTTGAGCGTGGTGAGGGCGATCTTGAGGCCGGCGCCCTCGGGGCCGATGCGGTTCGCGGCCGGGACCCTGACCTGGTGGAAGCGGGTCACGCCGTTCTCCAGGCCGCGCAGGCCCATGAAGGCGTTGCGGTTCTCGACCGTGATCCCTTCGGAGTCGGCCTCGACGACGAAGGCCGTGATGCCGCCCTTGCGTCCCTCCGCCTTCGGCACCCGCGCCATGACGACGAGCAGGTCGGCGACGACGCCGTTCGTCGTCCACAGCTTCACGCCGTCGAGGACGTACGAGTCCCCGTCGGGCACCGCGGTCGTGGCGAGGCGCGCCGGGTCCGAGCCGACATCGGGTTCGGTCAGCAGGAACGCGGTGATGTCGGTACGGGCGCAGCGCGGCAGGAAGGTGTCCTTCTGCTCCTGCGTCCCGAAGATCTTCAGCGGCTGCGGTACGCCGATGGACTGGTGGGCCGACAGAAGGGCGCCGATCGCGGGGTTCGCGGAGCCGACCAGGGCGAGGGCCTTGTTGTAGTAGACCTGCGTGAGGCCGAGGCCGCCGTACTTGATGTCGATCTTCATGCCGAGGGCGCCGAGCTCCTTGAGCCCGTTGATCACCTCGTCGGGGATGCGCGCCTCGCGCTCGATACGGGCCGAGTCGATGTGTGTCTCGCAGAAGTCGCGCAGCCTGGCGAGGAACTCCTCGCCGCGCCGGACATCCTCGCCCGCCGGCTGCGGATGGGGGTGGATCAGGTCCAGCCTGAAGCGCCCGAGAAAGAGCTCCTTGGCGAAGCTCGGCTTGCGCCAGCCCTGTTCGCGCGCTGCCTCGGCGACCTGCCGGGCCTCGCGTTCCGTCACGGATGGCTGCTGGGAAGTTGGGGCCGCCATGGGGCTCACCTCGCCGCGAGTAGGGGCCGTTCGGCATCGACTACCGACGGGTGCTACTCGGTCGTATGTACCCGAAAACCGGCAACCCGACCACCCCTCGCGCACCGATCGGGTCATCGGTGGCGGCATCCGGGTGACATGGGTCCGCCGGGCCTGCCGTCAAACGAAGGCCCGGGAAACGCGGACGGCCGGAGCCCCCGCACAGTGGGCTCCGGCCGTCCATGGCCGGCGTACGGATCAGGCGTACGCCGGGGTCTTGCCCGGCCCTACAGGGCGAGGCCCGTCAGGACGAGCACGCGCTCGTACGTGTAGTCGTCCATCGCGTAGCGCACGCCCTCACGGCCCACGCCGGACTGCTTGGCGCCGCCGTACGGCATCTGGTCCGCGCGGTAGGACGGAACGTCGCCGATGACCACACCGCCGACCTCGAGGGCGCGGTGGGCGCGGAACGCGGTCTGCAGGTCGTGCGTGAACACGCCCGCCTGGAGGCCGTACTTGGAGTCGTTGACCGCGGCGAAGGCCTCGGCCTCGCCGTCGACCTTCTTGACCGTGAGGACCGGCCCGAAGACCTCCTCGCAGGAGATCGTCACGTCGGACGGCACGTCGGCGAGGACGGTCGGGGCGTACGTGGCGCCCTCGCGCTTGCCGCCCGCGAGCAGCGAGGCGCCCGCGGCGACGGCCTCGTCGACCCAGGACTCCACGCGCTTGGCGGCGTCCTCGCTGACCAGCGGGCCGACGTCGGTGGCGTCGTCCGCGGGGTCACCGGTGACCTGCGCCTCGACGGCCGCGACGATCTTCGGCAGGAGCCGCTCGTACAGGGAGGCGTCGGCGATGACGCGCTGCACGGAGATGCAGGACTGGCCGCCCTGGTAGTTGGAGAAGGTGGCGATGCGGGTCGCCGCCCAGTCCAGGTCCTCGTCGGAGGCCCAGTCGCCGAGGACGACGGCCGCGCCGTTGCCGCCGAGCTCCAGCGTGCAGTGCTTGCGCGGCACGCTGTCCATGATCGCGTAGCCGACCGGGCCCGAGCCGGTGAAGGAGATGACCGGCAGGCGCTCGTCCTGGACCAGGGCGGGCATGCGGTCGTTCGGGACCGTGAGGACGGACCAGGAGCCGGCCGGGAGGTCGGTCTCGGCGAGCAGCTCGCCGAGGATCAGCGAGGAGATCGGCGTGGCCGGGGCCGGCTTGAGGATGATCGGGGCGCCGACGGCGATGGCCGGGGCGACCTTGTGTGCGCTGAGGTTCAGCGGGAAGTTGAACGGCGCGATGCCGAGGACCACGCCGTGCGGAATGCGGCGGGTCAGGGCGAGCCGGCCGGTGCCGCCCGCGTCGGTGTCGAGGCGCTGGGCCTCGCCGCCGTTGAAGCGGCGGGCCTCTTCGGCGGAGAAGCGGAAGACGGAGACGGCACGGCCGACCTCGCCGCGCGCCCACTTGATGGGCTTGCCGTTCTCGGCGGAGATCAGCTGGGCGATCTCCTCGGTGCGCTCGGTCAGCCGGTCGGCCACGTGGTTGAGGGCCTTGGCCCGTACGTGGGCGGGGGTGGCGGCGAACTCGTCGCGGACGGCGTACGCGGCGGCGACGGCCTCCTCGACCTGCGCGTCCGTGGGCACGCTGACCTTGCCGACCAGCCGACCGTCGTAGGAGTTGGTGACGTCGAAGGTGGCGTCACCGGTGGCCTCGCGGCCCGCGAGCCAGAAGGCGTGAGTGGCGGTCATAGTCGGTCCCGGCCCTTCCGCAGTGGGTGTGTACTGGGGTCTTTCCGGACCAACGGTAGGCGGGCCCGGCCGGAGCCGTGTTTGTCCGACGTGTCGGAGTCCGCGAGTGCGGCGCGCCTCTTTGGCAGAGGCGGGCGCGGGTTCCGTCCGGAAGAGCGGGCCGGGTGGGCCTATTCGCCGCCCGCGCCCGTCGCCTTGAGGGCCAGCCACAGCTCCATGCGCACGTCCGGGTCGTCGAGCGAGCGGCCGAGGATCTCCTCTACACGCCGCATCCGGTAGCGCAGGGTGTGGCGGTGCACGCCGAGGTCGGCGGCGGCCGCGTCCCACTGTCCGTGCCGCGACAGCCAGGCGCGCAGCGAGGCCACGAGGTCGCCACGGCCGGTCGCGTCGTGGTCCTTCAGGGCCCGCAGGAGGCCGTCGGCGAAGGCGCGTACGGCGTCGTCGGCGAGCAGCGGCACGACGGAGCCCGCCGCGACCTCCTCGTGCTCGACGAGGGCGCGCCCGCGACGCCGGGCGACCGACAGGGCCTGTTCGGCCTGCTTGAACGCGGTCGCGGCGGCGATCGGCCCGGCCGGTGCGGACAGGCCCACCACGAGTTCGTCGTCCTCGCCCGTGCCGCCCTGCTCGCGCTGGGTCAGGCGGGCGGTCTCCAGGGCCTCGGCGTACTGGGTGCAGGCACCCGTGGACGCGCCGCCATCGGCGGCGAGCAGCACGAGCCGGTCTCCGTCGGGCACCACGAGGACGGCCTCGCCGGAACGGGCGGCGGCGGCCTCCACGACGTCGGCGAGCCCGGTGAGCGGGTCGCCGGAGGCGGCGACGGCCGCCGTCCCCGTGCCCGGCGCGGGCCGCTCCGGCTTGTCGAGGGCCACGCGCGCGTGGCCGTCGGCGTGCGCACGGCCCGCCGACGCGGACGCGACCTCGGCGACGATCATCCGGAAGGGCGCGTCGAGCAGCCCTCCGTACAGGTCCCCCGCGACGGTCCTGGCGTGCTCGGGCTCCCCGGCGAGGAGCATCCGCAGGACCGCGGCGCCGATGCGCTGCTCGGCGGAGTGCAGCGAGCGGGAGCGCTCGGTGGTGAGGGTGAGCAGGGCGATGGCGGAGTGCAGCGCGTAGCGCTCGGCGGTGCCGAGGGCCGCGGCGGTGCCCACGGCCAGCGCGGCGCGGGGCCTGCGTCCGGTGCCGAGCGAGTGCAGTTCCACGCGGTCCTCGTCGCCGCCGCCGTGCTGTTCGCTGCCGCCCACCACGGCGCTGGCCGGGGCGGGCCGCTCGCGCAGCCGCTCGACGTCGGCGACGAGCCTCGCCGCCCGGCGCCCGGCCCACTCCGGCGCGGCGGCGACCACGGCGCCCGAGGCGTCGTACAACGCTGCCCAGCCGTCGACCTGGCCGGCGAGCGCGCCGAGCAGCCCCTCGGGGCCGCCGCTCAGGGCCTGCTTGGTCAGCTCGCGCTGGGCGGCGAACCCCGCGGTGACGGCGCGGTACTGGTCGGCGGCGATGGCGGCGGAGACGGCCTTGCTGATGGCGATGAAGGGGGTGCGGCGCGGGACTTCGAGGAGCGGGAACTCCTCCTCGCGCGCCGCGTCGACGAGTGCCTGCGGCACCGCGTCGTAGTTGACGCCGACGGCGAAGCCGAGCCCGACGACCCCGGCGCCCGCGAGCCGCTTCACGTAGCGGCGCATCGCGTCCGGGTCCTCCGCGTCCAGTTTGAGCGCGGTGAACAGGAGCAGCTCGCCGCCCTCCATGTACGGCACGGGGTCGGCGAGCTCGCTGACGTGGGCCCAGCGCACGGCCGTGTCCAGCCGCTCCTCCCCGGCGCGCACGGTCAGCTTGAGCGCGGAGTGGTGGACGAGGGAGGCGAGCGTGGGCGGCATGAGGCCTTCAGGTGTGCGACAGGTGGTGCTCGGGTGGGGGTGGATCCTGTGGATCTTTTGGCCGGTACGTATGAACGACCAGTGTCGATTCTGCCTCACCGTACGTACGTCTGCGGCCTCCCCCACTCAGCGGGCCGCCTCAGTCGCGCAGATCCACCAGGAGCGGGGGCGCGTGCTCGCCCCGCACCGTCGTCAGGGACAGGACGGCGTGGCCGGGCGGCACGGCGTGCGCCAGTTCGGAGGCGGACCAGCGCTCGCGCTCGACCTTGCGCACCGTGACCGCGTCGGTCGTCACGGCTTTCCCGGTGACCATCTTGCGCATTTTGTGGAGGGCACGGGTCACTGGCTGGTTCGCGAAGACTGCGTGCTGGGCGACCTCCTCGGTCTCGACCCACTCCGTGCCCCAGGCCTCGGCGAAGCGCCGCCCGTCCCATGTGGTCACGCCGGAGAACGCCATGCGGCAGCCGACCGCTGCGTACAAGGGCCCTTGCAAGGACTCGGAGACGTCGCCGATCGTCCGCAGGCCGAGCACGACTCCGGCATTCGTCGACCGGAGCCGCTGAATGGCCCGCACTGTCTCCGGGGTCAGGGTCCGCGACGCGTCGTCGAGGATCAGGCAAGCGAAGTGGGAGCGCTGCGGCCGGCTGCGCACGACGGAGGTGAACTGGGCGAGCAGCAGCCGGGCGAGCAGCCGCGACGCCTCCTCGTGGCCCTGCTCGGGCAGGTCGACGCGAACCCGCAGCGGGTGGTGAGTGACGGCACGGACGGAGAACGGGCGTCCCGCGTCGCCGGCGTCGAAGAAGCCGGCGAACACCGGCCGGTCCAGCAGGCCGAGCCGGTCCGCGAGGCTCGGCCCCGGGTCGCTCACGGTGCCCGACTGACGCAGGCGGGCCTCCAGCTCGCGGCGCATCGCGGAGCGTCGCGCGTCGTCCTCCGGGTCGCCCGTGAGCCGTGTCCTGAGGTCGGCGAGCGCACCCGGCGCCCCTTCCAGCAACTCCCGCAGCACCGGTACCGCGGGGAACCTGCCGTGCACGGTGCGATACGGCCCGAGCAGTTGGGCGAGCGCGGTGGCGGCGCGGCGCGTGTCGACGGTCTCCAGGTCGCCAACCAGTCCTTCAGCGAGGAAGCCTGCGGCCTCGTCCGGGTCCGTGGAGCCGGCGTAGAGGTCGAGGTCGTGTACCGAGGCGGGGTCGCCGGGCTTGACGACGACGTCGTACGCGTCGTCGGGTCCGAGTGGGGTTCCGGCCGCGCAGACGGCGATGACGGAGCACTGGCCGGTGAGGGCTTGCAGGGCCAGCGATTCCACCACGGGCCGCACCACGCCTACGGTCTTGCCCGCGCCTGACGGGCCGACGGCGAGCATCGAGGTGCCGAGCACGCCCGGGTCGAGGGCGGCTCCGGCGCCGCGCAGGGCGTACGGATTGCGCTCGTCGCGCGCGTACCGGCCGATCCGCACCTGGCCGACCAGCAGGTCGTGCTCGGCGGCGCGGGCCGGCAGGTCCCGCTGGCCGGAGGGGTGCGTCCAGGCGGCCCCGCCCTGCCTGACCACGGTGTCCGCGAAAGTGACGGAGCCATCCGGCCTCGCCGTGGCATCCCGCCACACATGGGCGACACGGACGCAGTCGACGTCGTTCATCCGGCCGCCCGCGACCTCCGCCGTGAGCACGTCGGCGGCCCGGTCCTGCCCGGCCGCCCGCAGCTCGGCCCACTGGGCGCGGACGAGGGGCGACGCGCCGGGCCGCGGCGGGGCCTTGCGCGACCCCTTCCGGGGCCGCCCCGACCAGGCGTCGAGCCAGCCTCCCACACGGGCGAACGGCCACAGGACGGCCAGGGTGATCAGGGCGTACAGCGTGTAGGCGAGCACCGGGACCTTGAAGAACCCGCTGCCGCCCGTGACGAGGACGACGAGGGAGAGGACCGGGTCGGCGATCGGCAAGGGGCGCCAATCGAGCCCCAGGGCGTCCGGCCACACGAAGATCAGCACGCCCACCGCGGCAACCGACGCCGTGACGGCGCGGGCGGGCTGGGGGCGGTCGGTCACGAAGTGCCGGATGCCCTCCGCCCAGGCGCCGAAGCGTCCGACCAGGAAGACGATGGCCCCGAAGGCCACGCCTTGGTACACGACCAGCGCGTCGACTGCCTCCTGCTCCTTGGGGGTCGTGGTGCCGGTCCACCACCACCTGTCCGGCGTCAGCACCTTCAGCGGCACCCACTGGTACGGGAGGGTGCCTTCCCGCCACAGGCCCCACAGGAACACACCGACGAGGAACGAGCCTGCCATCCAGACCAGCAGCCGACGCCCGACGGCAGCGGTGTTCTGCTCGGGCGGCCGCGGGACGTGCCCGTAGCGCCACACTCCCGGACCGGCCTTGGGGCGGCGCGCCGAGAGCCATTCGGTCACGGAACCGCCGCCGGCGTCGGGCGCCTGCCGGGGCATCGGCGGCGTGGCTGGGCGGGGCGGCTGCGCGGCGCGGGGCACCGACCCGCGCAGCCGCCTGCCAATCGGGTCGTGTGCGCCCTGCGTGCCGTCGGTGTCCATTGCCCTTGCCCCCTGACCTGCCGGTCTGTGTGTCCGCGGGTCAATCTAGTGCCCCCGCAAGGGGAGTTCACCGGTTACGCGCCCGGACCTGGGGCGATCCCGGCGGCGCCGCCCTATGTCCACGGCGGACAACGCAATCCGCGAACCGCGCCCGGATGGAGCATGCCCCACCCCGTCCCTCACCCCTAACCTGCGAAGAAAGCACCCGAAACACCCCCAGGAGCCCCGCATGAGCGCAGTCCCGCAGGAGCGCCGCGTCGTCACCGCCATCCCCGGTCCGAAGTCGCAGGAGCTGCAGGCCCGACGTAACGCCGTGGTCGCGGCCGGCGTGGGCTCCACGCTGCCGGTCTTCACCGCCCGCGCCGGCGGCGGCATCATCGAGGACGTCGACGGCAACCGCCTGATCGACTTCGGTTCCGGCATCGCCGTGACCTCGGTCGGCGCCTCCGCCGAGGCCGTCGTGCGCCGCGCCTCCGCCCAGCTGCAGGACTTCACCCACACCTGTTTCATGGTCACGCCGTACGAGGGCTACGTGGCCGTCGCCGAGGCGCTGGCCGAGCTCACGCCGGGTGACCACGCCAAGAAGTCCGCGCTGTTCAACTCGGGCGCCGAGGCCGTCGAGAACGCCGTCAAGATCGCCCGTGCGTACACCAAGCGTCAGGCCGTCGTCGTCTTCGACCACGGCTACCACGGCCGTACGAACCTGACGATGGCGCTGACCAGCAAGAACATGCCGTACAAGAACGGCTTCGGACCGTTCGCGCCCGAGGTCTACCGCGTGCCGGTGGCCTACGGCTACCGCTGGCTGACCGGCGCCGAGAACGCGGGCGCCGAGGCCTCCGCCCAGGCGATCGACCAGATCACCAAGCAGATCGGCGCCGACAACGTCGCCGCGATCATCATCGAGCCGGTCCTCGGCGAGGGCGGCTTCATCGAGCCGGCGAAGGGCTTCCTGCCCGCGATCCGCCAGTTCGCCGCGGACAACGGCATCGTCTTCGTCGCCGACGAGATCCAGTCCGGCTTCTGCCGCACCGGCCAGTGGTTCGCGTGCGAGGACGAGGGCATCGTCCCCGACCTGATCACGACCGCCAAGGGCATCGCGGGCGGTCTGCCGCTCGCCGCCGTGACGGGCCGCGCCGAGATCATGGACGCCGCGCACGCGGGCGGCCTCGGCGGCACCTACGGCGGCAACCCGGTGGCCTGCGCCGGTGCGCTCGGCGCCATCGAGACCATGAAGGAGCTCGACCTCAACGCCAAGGCGAAGAACATCGAGGCCATCATGAAGGCCCGCCTCGCCACCATGGCCGAGAAGTTCGACATCATCGGCGACATCCGTGGCCGTGGCGCGATGATCGCCATCGAGCTCGTCAAGGACAAGGGCACCAAGGAGCCGCACCCGGCGGCCGCCGCCGCGCTCGCCAAGGCCTGCCACGCCGAGGGCCTGCTGGTCCTCACCTGTGGCACCTACGGCAACGTGCTGCGCTTCCTTCCCCCGCTCGTCATCGGTGACGACCTGCTCAACGAGGGCCTGGACATCATCGAGACCGCGTTCGCGGGCGTCTGAGCCGCTCCGGCGACTTCGGGCAACGGTCAGGGCGTGTGAAGAACGTGTGCGGGGCCGATGACGGGTTGCCGTTCCGGCTGTCGGACACCCACGCCCTGCCGTACGGTTTCTGCAGATGAGAGAAACACCCCGCCCACAGGGGACTGTGGGCGAAACCGGGACGGAGCCTCCCCAGCCCCGCCCTGGTCGTGCCCTCGCGCACACACCCGGAGCTTCGGGCTCCGGAACTCCTCACCGATCGGATGGCCGCCCGCCCCAAACCCCCCGGGGCGTGCGGCAAACCGGTCAGATCGGCCGCCTCGGAACTACCCCCCCTGTTCCGGGGCGGCCGGCCATTTTCCGCTGGGCCGCCGTTCTGAGCGCCCTGCTCTTCCTCTTCCTCACCTGGCAGATCGCCGCCGGCGGTGCGCTGCGCCGCGCGGACGAACGCCTCGGTGACGCGATCGGATCCAGCCGCCTGCCGAAGCGGGCCGCCGAGCTCCTCGCCGACCTCGGCAGCATCACCGTCGCCCTCCCGGTCCTCGCCGCCGTCCTCGGCTACGCCGCCTGGCGCGCCCGCCGCGACGGTGTGCCCCGCTGGTGGACGCGCCCCGTCACCGCCGCGCTCACGATGGCCGCGGTCCCGCTCCTGGTCGTCCCGATCAAGGAGACCGTCGCCCGGACGGGCCCGGCCGTGATGGGCCCCGGCACCGGCTTCTACCCGTCGGGACACGCGACGACGGCCGCGGTCGCGTACGGCGCCTGTCTGCTCCTCCTGCTGCCGTACGTGCGCGGCGCCTACGTGCGCCGGGAACTCGTCATCGGCTGCACCGTCCTGAACGCGGCCGTGGGTTTCGGTCTCGTGCGGCGGGGCTACCACTGGCCGCTGGACGTCGTCGGCGGCTGGTGCCTCTCGGTGGTGCTGCTGTACGTGATGTGCGCGGTGTGGGCGGGCCGGGCGCCGCGCGGCTGACCCGGCCGGCCCATCGGGGCTACTCGCGCGTGCCGTCCCGCGCGAGCTGCGCCGCCGCCTCGTGCATCGCCAGTTCCAGAACGGTCGGGTCGGTGAGGGTGCCCGAGCCGTCGGGCGGGATCAGCCAGCGGACGGCTCCGGCGGCGCGGCCCGGGTGGGGATGCGGCACGACGATCCAGGTGCCGCGGCCGGCGCCCCGCACCCCTGTGCCGAGCCAGCGGCCGGCCGTGCCGGAGGGCACGAAGAAGCCCATGCGCGCGTCACCGAAGTCGGCGAGCACGGGGCCCGGCCGGTCCATGACGCGCGTGAGCACGTCGAGCGTCGGGTACCCCAGCTCCCCGGGGAGGATCAGTACGTCCCAGAGCCTGCCCGCGGGAAGGAGCGCGACCCCGAGGGGGTTGCGCTCCCATTCCCAGCGGCAGGCGTCCGGATCAGGCGCCACGGACGCCAGCCACTCGACCGCCGACTTCGCCCCCGAGCCAGTCATGGCGGGACCTCCTCTTCCTGGTACGCAACTGCCGAAAGCTGTGCGTGTCACCAGGGAGAGGAGGCTGGGGCGCGAGCATTACGCGGGTTCTGCCCACGAGTTGTCGCGGATCCGGGTCAGCTGTCGAAGCCGAGGCCCGCCTTGTCCATCGCCTTCAGCCACAGGTTGCGCCGGCCGCCGTTGTCGTCGGCGCGCGCCAGGGACCACTTGGTGAGCGCGATCCCGGTGTAGGCGAACGGCTCGGGCGGGAAGGGCAGCGGCTTCGTGCGGACCATCTCCAGTTCCGTACGTTCCGTGCGCTCGCCGGAGAGCAGGTCGAGCATCACGTCCGCGCCGAAGCGGGTCGCGCCCACACCGAGGCCGGTGTACCCGGCTGCGTACGCGACGCGGCCCTTGTGGGCCGTACCGAAGAACGCGGAGAAGCGGGAGCACGTGTCGATGGCGCCGCCCCACGCGTGGCTGAAGCGCACCCCTTCCAACTGCGGGAAGCAGGTGAAGAACTGGCCGGCGAGCTTCGCGTACGTCTCGGGCCTGTGGTCGTACTCGGCGCGCACCCGGCCGCCGTACGGATAGATCGCGTCGTAGCCGCCCCACAGGATCCGGTTGTCTGCGGACAGCCGGAAGTAGTGGAACTGGTTGGCCGAGTCGCCGAGGCCCTGGCGGTTCTTCCAGCCGACGGAGGCCAGCTGGTCGTCGGTCAGGGGCTCGGTCATCAGCGCGTAGTCGTAGACCGGGACGGTGTACGAGCGCACGCGCTTGACCAGGGACGGGAAGACGTTCGTGCCGAGCGCGACGTGCTGGGCGAAGACGCGCCCGTAGGGGGTGCGGACCGCGGTCCCGGCGCCGGACGAGGAGAGTTCGAGCGCGGGGGTGTGCTCGTGGATGCGCACGCCGAGGTCGAGGCAGGCCTGCTTGAGGCCCCAGGCGAGCTTGGCGGGGTGCAGCATCGCGACACCGCGCCGGTCGTACAGGGCGCCGAGGAAGGTGGGCGAGTCGACCTGTTCACGGGTCGCGTCGGCGTCGAGCAGCTCGGTGCCGCCGGCGAGCCCGGCCTCGGTCAGTTCCCGGTGGAACTCCTGGAGTTCGGTGACCTGGTGCGGCTCGGTGGCCACGTCCAGTTCGCCGGTGCGCTCGAAGTCGCAGTCGATGGAGTAGCGGGCGACCGCGTCCTCGATCGCGTCGAGGTTGCGGTTGCCGAGCTCCTCCAGCTTCCCGATCTCGCCGGGCCAGCGGGCCAGCCCGTTCGCGACGCCGTGCGTGAGGGAGGCGGCGCAGAAGCCTCCGTTGCGGCCGGACGCCGCCCAGCCCACCTCCTGCCCCTCGAGCAGGACCACATCGCGCCCGGGGTCGCGCTCCTTGGCGAGGAGCGCGGTCCACAGGCCGCTGTAGCCGCCGCCGACGACCAGCAGGTCGCAGCGTTCGTCACCGGTGAGCGCCGGCCGGGCCCCGGGCCTGCCGGGGTCGTCCAGCCAGTAGGACAGCGGCTTGGCGTCCGCCAGTGACCTGATCCAGTCGGTACCACGGTTCATGGCACGTGCGGCCATGATTTCAACTCCCTCAAACTGCCTTGTTCTTACGCTTGCCGACCAGCATCGCGGCAAGGACGAGCAGCACGGCGACGATGAACATCGCCGTACCGATGACATTGATCTGAACGGGCGTACCGCGCTGCGCCGATCCCCAGACGAACATGGGGAAGGTCACGGTCGAGCCCGCGTTGAAGTTGGTGATGATGAAGTCGTCGAAGGAGAGCGCGAAGGCGAGCAGCGCTCCCGCGGCGATGCCCGGCGCGGCGATCGGCAGGGTGACCCGTACGAAGGTCTGGACGGGACCGGCGTAGAGGTCCTGGGCGGCCTGTTCGAGGCGCGGGTCCATCGACATGACGCGCGCCTTGACGGCCGTCACGACGAAGCTGAGGCAGAACATGATGTGGGCGATGAGGATCGTCCAGAAGCCGAGCTGCGCGCCCATGTTGAGGAAGAGCGTGAGCAGCGAGGCGGCCATGACGACCTCGGGCATCGCCATCGGCAGGAAGATCAGCGAGTTCACGGCGCCGCGGGCGCGGAAGCGGTAGCGGACCAGGGCGAAGGCGATCATCGTGCCGAGGACGGTGGCGCCGATGGTCGCCCACAGGGCGATCTGGAGGCTCAGCGACAGTGAGCCGCACATGTCGGCGACGCCGCAGGGGTTCGTCCACGCGTCGAGCGAGAACTCCTGCCATTCGTAGTTGAAGCGCCCCTTCGGCTTGTTGAAGGAGAACACCGTCACGATGACGTTGGGCAGGAGCAGATAGCCGAGGGTGACCAGACCCGCGATGACGACGAGATTGCGGCGCAGCCAGCGTACGAAGGGCATCAGACCAAGTCCTCCGTTCCGGACCGGCGTATATAGACGGTGACCATGATCAGGATCGCGGCCATCAGGATGAAGGAGAGCGCCGCCGCCGTCGGGTAGTCCAGGATGCGCAGGAACTGCGTCTGGATGACGTTGCCGACCATGCGGGTGTCGGTGGAGCCGAGCAGGTCCGCGTTGACGTAGTCACCGGCGGCGGGGATGAAGGTGAGCAGCGTGCCGGAGACGACGCCCGGCATGGAGAGCGGGAACGTCACCTTGCGGAACGTGGTGGCGGGCGTGGCGTACAGGTCGCCCGCGGCCTCGTGCAGCCGGCCGTCGATGCGCTCCAGCGAGGTGTAGAGCGGCAGGATCATGAACGGCAGGAAGTTGTACGTGAGTCCGCAGATCACGGCGAGCGGGGTCGCGAGGACGCGGTTCCCGTCCGTCATGCCGATCCAGCTCGTGACGTCCAGGATGTGCAGGCTGTTGAGCGTGCTGACGACCGGGCCGCTGTCGGACAGGATCGTCTTCCAGGCCAGCGTGCGGATCAGGAAGCTGGTGAAGAACGGCGCGATGACGAGGATGAGGACGACGTTGCGCCAGCGTCCCGCGCGAAAGGCGATGAGGTAGGCCAGCGGGTAGCCGAGCGCCAGGCACAGGATCGTGGCGGCGCCCGCGTACAGCACCGAGCGCAGGAACTGCGGCCAGTAGTCGCCGAGCGCGTCCCAGTAGGTCGCGAAGTGCCAGGTGACCTTGAAGCCGTCCTCCAGGGAGCCCGTCTGGATCGACGTGGACGCCTGGTAGACCATCGGCAGGGCGAAGAAGACGACCAGCCACAGGAGGCCGGGCAGCAGCAGCCAGTACGGGACGAGGCGGCCGCGCTTGCGCGGCGGGCGCGCGGTCTTGGCGGCCGGCGGTGCCGGCGGCGCCGCGGGGGTGTCGGTGACGGTCGTCATGCGGCGGCGTCCTCCTCGACCTTCGCGGCGCCCGCCTCGATGTCCTGGGCGGCGTCGAGGCCGAAGGTGTGCGCGGGGTTCCAGTGCAGGACGACCTCGGCGCCGGGGGCGAGCCGGCTGTCGCGCTCGATGTTCTGGGAGTAGACCTCGAAGGAGTCGCACAGCGGGCTGTCGATGACGTACTGCGTGGAGACGCCGATGAAGCTGCTGTCGGCGACGCGGCCGGTGATGCGGTTGCGGCCGTCGGGTATGGAACCCGCGTCGTCGGCGTGGGTGAGGGAGATCTTCTCGGGGCGCACGCCGACGAGGACCTTCCCGCCGGTGGTGGCGGCGGCCGTACAGCGGGCGGCGGGCAGGACGAGCTTGCCGTCGCCGGCCTTCAGGGTGAGGTCCTCGCCGCTGCGGCCGGCCACCTCGGCCTCGATGAAGTTCGACGTGCCGAGGAAGTTGGCGACGAACGTGGAACCCGGGTTCTCGTACAGGTCGGCCGGGGCGCCCAGCTGTTCGACGCGGCCCGCGTTCATCACGGCGACGGTGTCGGCCATGGTCATGGCCTCCTCCTGGTCGTGCGTGACATGGACGAACGTGATGCCCACCTCGGTCTGGATGCGCTTGAGTTCGAGCTGCATCTGGCGGCGCAGCTTGAGGTCGAGGGCGCCCAGCGGCTCGTCGAGGAGCAGCACCTTGGGGTGGTTGATCAGGGCGCGCGCCACGGCGACGCGCTGCTGCTGGCCACCGGAGAGCTGGTGCGGCTTCTTGCGGGCCTGCTCGCCGAGCTGGACCAGGTCGAGCATCTCCCCGACCTGCTTCTTCACGGACTTGATGCCGCGTCGGCGCAGGCCGAAGGCGACGTTCTCGAAGATGTCGAGGTGCGGGAACAGCGCGTACGACTGGAAGACGGTGTTCACCGGGCGCTTGTAGGGGGGCAGCGCGGTGACGTCCTGGTCGCCGAGCATGACCGTGCCGGAGCTGGGCTCCTCGAGCCCCGCGATCATCCGCAGGGTCGTGGTCTTGCCGCAGCCCGAGGCGCCGAGGAGGGCGAAGAAGGAGCCCTGCGGCACGGTCAGGTCCAGCGGCTTGACGGCGGTGAAGGAGCCGTAGGTCTTGCTGATCCCGGCAAGGCGGACGTCGCCGCCGTTTTCTGTCGTCATGGTGCAGTCCAAGGAGTCGAGGGGGCAGGGGGCTCGGTGCTGCGGGTCTCACGCGCCGGTGAGCTGGGCGAACTTCTCTTCGAACGCCTTCTCTTCCTTGGAGGTGAGAGAGCGGAAACCGTGCGCCTTGGCGCTCATGGTCTTGTCGGGAACGATCAGAGGGTCGTTCGCGATCTTCTTGTCGATCTTGGCGAGTTCGGGCTTCACGCCGTCGACGGGGGTGACGTAATTGATCCAGGCGGCCAGCTCGGCGGCGACCGGAGGCTCGTAGTAGTAGTCGATGAGCCTTTCGGCGTTCGTCTTGTGACGGGCCTTGTTGGGGATCAGCATGTTGTCCGTCCCGTACATGAAACCGCTGTCGGGGATGTGGAACTTGATGTCGGGGTTGTCGACCTGGAGCTGCACGATGTCGCCCGACCAGGCGAGACAGGCCGCGAGGTCGCCCTTGCTCAGGTCGGAGATGTAGTCGTTGCCGGTGAAGCGGCGGACCTGGTTGCTGTCGACGGCCTTCTGCATCCGGGCTATGGCCGCGTCGAAGTCGTCGGACGTGAAGGTGCCCGGGTCCTTGCCCATGTCGAGCAGCGTCATTCCGACGGTGTCCCGCATCTCGGAGAGCAGGCCGACCTTGCCCTTCAGCTTGGGGTCGTCGAACAGCTGCGAGACCGAGGTGACCTCCCTGCCGTTCGTGGCCTTGGTGTTGTACGCGACGACCACGGCGATGCCCTGCCACGGGTACGAGTAGGCGCGGCCCGGGTCCCAGTCGGGGTTGCGGAACTGGGAGGACAGGTTCGCGTACGCGTGGGGCAGGTTGGCCGGGTCGAGCTTCTGGACCCAGCCGAAGCGGATCAGCCGGGCGGCCAGCCAGTCGGTGAGGACGATGATGTCCCGGCCGGTGTCCTGGCCCGCCGCGAGCTGCGGCTTGATCTTGCCGAAGAACTCGACGTTGTCGTTGATGTCCTCGGTGTACTTGACCTGTATCCCGGTGCGCTTGGTGAACGCGTCCAGGGAGGGCCGGTGCTTCTCGTCGTCGCTGAGGTCGATGTACTCGGTCCAGTTGGAGAAGTTGACCACCTTCTCCTTGGCCGAGTGGTCCTCGGACGAGACACCGCCCTGGCTCTTGCTCGCCGCGGGGATGCCGCAGGCGCTCAGCGACCCGATCCCGCCGACGGCGAGCGCGCCGCCCGCGGAGGCGCGCAGCAGGGAACGGCGGGTCATGGCCGCCCTGCCGTTGCGGAAACTGCGCCGCATGGCGGCGAGTTGTACCGGGGACAGGCTGTCGGACTCGTACTGCTCCATGCGCTTGGATGCCCTTTCGGGAGGGTCCCTTGCGGGAGGGTGTGCGGCCGCCCCGAAGGGCGGCCCGATGACTATCGGTCCCCGAAGATCGTGCGGTGCCAGTCCTTCCGGGCGACCGCGGTGTTGTCGAACATGACGTGCTTGATCTGCGTGTACTCCTCGAAGGAGTAGGCAGACATGTCCTTGCCGAAGCCGGACGCCTTGTAGCCACCGTGCGGCATCTCGCTGAGGATCGGGATGTGGTCGTTGACCCAGACGCAGCCCGCCTTGATGTCGCGGGTGGCGCGGTTCGCCCGGAACACGTCCCTGGTCCAGGCCGAGGCGGCCAGGCCGTAGGGGGTGTCGTTGGCGAGGCGGATGCCCTCGTCGTCGCTGTCGAAGGGCAGCACGACGAGCACCGGACCGAAGATCTCGGCCTGGACGATCTCACTGTCCTGGGCGGCGTCCGCGACGAGGGTCGGCCGGTAGTACGCCCCCTGCTCGAGGTCGCCCTGGGGGATGACGCCGCCGGCGACCACGCGCGCGTAGGAGCGGGCCCGGTCGACGAATCCGGCGACGCGGTCGCGCTGGGCGTGCGAGATCAGCGGGCCGAGGTCGGTGTCCGGGGCGAACGGGTCGCCGACCCGGATGCCCTCCATGAGGTCGGCCACGCCCTGCACGAAGGCGTCGTAGAGGGGGCGCTGCACGTACGCGCGCGTGGCGGCGGTGCAGTCCTGGCCCGTGTTGATGAGGGCGCCCGCGACCGCGCCGTGCACGGCGGCCTCCAGGTCGGCGTCGTCGAACACGACGAACGGCGCCTTGCCGCCGAGCTCCAGATGCAGCCGCTTCACGGTGGAGGTGGCGATCTCGGCGACGCGCTTGCCGACGCCCGTCGACCCGGTGAAGGAGGTCATGGCGACGTCGGGGTGTCCGACGAGGTGCTCGCCGGCGTCCCTGCCCGCGCCCGTGACGATGTTGACGACACCGTCGGGGATGCCCGCCTCGGTCGCGGCCTGCGCGAACAGGAGGGAGGTGAGCGGGGTCAGCTCGGCGGGCTTGAGCACGATGGTGTTGCCCGCCGCGATCGCCGGAAGGACCTTCCAGGCGGCCATCTGGAGCGGGTAGTTCCAGGGAGCGATGGACCCGACGACACCGATGGCTTCGCGCCGCACGTACGAGGTGTGGTCGCCGCTGTACTCGCCGGCGGACTGGCCCTGGAGGTGCCGGGCGGCGCCCGCGAAGAACGCGGTGTTGTCGACGGTCCCGGGGACGTCGAACTCGCGGCTCAGCTTGAGGGGCTTGCCGCACTGCAGGGACTCGGCCTGCGCGAGGTCCTCGGCGTGCTCGGCCAGGACGCCCGCGAAGCGGTGCATCGCGTCGGAACGCTCGCCCGGCGTGGCGCCGGCCCAGCCGGGGAAGGCCTCGCGGGCCGCGGCCACGGCGGCGTCGACGTCCTCGGTGCCGGCCAGTTCGTACGTGTAGACGTCCTGGCCCGTGGCCGGGTCGACGACTGCGTGGGTGCGGCCGGATGTGCCCTTGGTGAGACGGCCCGCGATGTACTGGGCGCCCTCGGCGAACCGGTCCTGGGCCTGGAAGCGGGTGCTGTTGCCAGGGTTGTGCATTATCGCTCTCCTCCGCCGGAAGCCCCGTCCCGCGGGGCCGGCGTAGCTCCAGCTCGATTTGAGTGCCGATCCTGACAGAGGCGATGTACTGCAACAAGTGATTCCGTTGTTGCCTTTTGGTTACGCGACGGAATCTGTCGACCAGGTGTCGAGTCCCCCTGAAGAACCAAGGACGGAGTGTCCGTGGTGCGTGCCAGACTCGCGTGCATGGGGAAGATCGACAGGCTTGAGGGGAACGCGCCCATCCACGATCGGGACTCGCTGGTCAGGGCGGTGGAAGCGGGTGTACGGGTCAAGTACCTGCACTTCTGGGGGCACACGCCGCGGGCGGACGGCACGGTCGGGGCGAGCTGCCTCAGTCAGTGGTGGGTCGCGCCGTTCACGGTGGACGGGGTCGAGTACGCGACGGCCGAGCACCGGATGATGGCCGCGAAGGCCCGGCTGTTCGGGGACGCGGAGGCCGAGCGCCGAGCCGTCGGGGCGGCCCATCCCTCACAGGCCAAGAAGGCGGGGCGCCTCGTGCGCGGCTTCGACGAGGACGTCTGGGCGCGCGAGCGGTTCGGGATCGTCGTCGAGGGCAGCGTGCACAAGTTCGCGGCGCACGCGGATCTGCGGGAGTTCCTGCTCGGGACGGGCGAGCGTGTTCTGGTCGAGGCCAGCCCGCTCGACCGCGTGTGGGGCATCGGACTCGCGGCCGACGCGGAGGCCGCCGGCGACCCGAGGCGATGGCGTGGGCCCAATCTGCTCGGGTTCGCGCTGATGGCGGCGCGCGAGCGGCTGGCGGACCGGGCCTGACGGCCCGGCCCCCGTCACCGATGTTCTGCTTGCCGGTGTTCTGCCTACCGGTGTCCTGCGCCTCGATGTCTTACGTGCCGGTGTCCTGCCGGCACGTAACCTGCGGGTCTCCGGCCTACCGGGCGGCGGAGTAGCCGCCGTCGTCGCTGCTGTCGCTCGACGAGTTGCTGTCGGCGATGACGAAGAACATCAGGACCAGCGCGAGCACCAGTCCGCCGATGCCGCAGATCAGTCCGGCCAGTGCCTGGCCCCGGTTCGTGGCCTCGCCCCGGGTCGCCTTCGCACGGCCGATGGCGCCGAAGATGATGGCGAGGATCCCGACCACGATCGCGATCGGCCACAGAATGAATCCCACGGCCGAGATGATCCCGAGCGTCAGGGCGGCGACGCCCATACCGTTCGCGGGACGCGGCTGCATCCCGGGCCAGCCGTAGCCGGGACCACCGTAGGGCATCGGGGCCGGGCCGGTCGCCGCGTGGTGTCCGTAGCCGTAAGGGGCGGCCGGGTAGCCGTAGTGCATCTGCCCGGGCCCGTCGGGCGAGACGGGCGGCGGGGGCACGGGTTCTCCGGGCGGCGCGAAGGGGTTGGCGCTCGGTGCCCAGGGGGCACCGGCCTGCGGCGCCGGGTAACCGGGAGGCATCGCGTAGGGGGCACCCGGCGGCTGGGCGTGTGCGTACGGGTGCGGGTGCTGCGGCTGTTGTGACCAGGGGCCGGGGGCCGGCGCGGCGCCCGGGGAGGGCGGGGCGAACGGGTTGTACGGCTCGCCGGGCGGAGTGGGCGAGGACGGGGACGACGGCGCGGCGAAGGCGTCCACCTGCGTCTCGGCGTGCGACGGCGGCCTGAACGGGTCCACCGGCGTCTCCCCCTGCGACGGCGGGGCGAACGGATGCGCGGGCGCCTGAGCAGCCGGCCCGGCGGCGTTCTGCGGCACCGCGTCCCGCGGGCCCGGGTCCGCCTGGGCGGCCGGGGCCGCCCACGGGTCCGGGTCCCGTTTCCCCAGGGACACCCTGCTCGCGGGCGGGTCCCCCGCACCCCGGTCCCCCGGCCCTGTCCCCGTCCCCGTCCCCCGCTCCGGCGAAGTGACCGGACCGTCGGCGCCCTCGGCGCCCTCTCTGCCCTCTGTGTCCTCGGACATCGCTCGCTCGTCCCCTTCTTCTCCCACCCAGACGTCCCGTCATGCTACGGCCGCCGCCGGGGCGTGGCCGGGGCACGCCTACGATGACTGCGACCCACCGATCAGCCGATCAACCAAGTTCCTGGGGAGGAATCCGTGACCGATCTGCATGCCTTTATCGCCGGACTGCCAAAGGCAGAGCTGCATGTGCACCACGTCGGCTCGGCGTCCCCCCGGATCGTCTCCACGCTCGCGGCCCGCCACCCGGACTCCAAGGTCCCCACGGACCCCGAGGCGCTGGCCGACTACTTCACGTTCACGGACTTCGCGCACTTCATCGACGTATACCTCTCGGTCGTCGACCTCGTGCGCACTCCGGAGGACGTCCGCCTCCTCACGTTCGAGGTCGCACGGGACCTGGCCCGGCAGAACGTGCGCTACGCCGAGCTGACCATCACCCCGTACTCCTCCGTCCGCCGCGGCATCGACGAGTACGCCTTCATGGAGGCGATCGAGGACGCCCGCAAGGCGGCCGAGGCCGAGTTCGGCACCGTGCTGCGCTGGTGCTTCGACATCCCCGGCGAGGCCGGGCTCGAGTCCGCCGAGGAGACCGTGCGGCTCGCGACCACCGACACGATCCGCCCGGAGGGCCTGGTCTCCTTCGGGCTCGGCGGTCCCGAGATCGGCGTGCCGCGACCCCAGTTCAAGCCGTACTTCGACCGCGCGATCGCCGCGGGCCTGCACTCCGTGCCGCACGCCGGCGAGACGACGGGCCCCGGGACGGTCTGGGACGCGCTGGTCCACCTCGGCGCCGAACGCATCGGCCACGGCACGACCTCCGCCCAGGACCCGAAGCTCCTCGCCCACCTCGCCGAGCACCGCATCCCGCTCGAGGTCTGCCCGACGTCGAACATCGCGACGCGCGCCGTGAAGACCCTCGACGAGCACCCCATCAGGCAGTTCGTCGACGCCGGGGTCGTCGTCACCGTCAACTCCGACGACCCGCCGATGTTCGGCACGGACCTCAACAGCGAGTACGCCGTCGCCGCCCGCCTCCTCGACCTCGACGAGCGGGGCGTGGCCGCGCTCGCCAGGAACGCGGTGGACGCGTCGTTCCTGGACGAGCCGGGCAAGGCCCGTATCGCCGCGGAGATCGAGACCTACACGGACACGTGGCTCGCCCGGGCATGACCGGCTGACCACAATGAGGCCATGCGTACCGTGACTGCCGTGGCCCACCGGGGCGACCCCTACCGCGTCCGTGAGAACACCCTCGCCTCCCTGCGCTCCGCGCTGGAGCAGGGGGCGGACGCGGTCGAGATCGACGTCCGTCTGACCCGCGACGGCGTGCCCGTACTGCTGCACGACTCCACACTCAAGCGGCTGTGGGACCACGACCGCCCGCTCTCCGCGCTCTCGTACGACGAGGTGCGCGGCCTCACCGCGGGCGGCGTGCCCACCCTCGAACAGGCCCTTGAGGTACTGGCCGAGCGGCGGGTGATGGTGGACCTGCCGGGCGCGGACGTGCGCACGGTCCGTACGGTCATCGGCGTCATCCGTGACGGCGACGCCGGTGAGCGTGCCTACTACTGCGCGGGCGCCGAGACGATGCTGGAGGTGCGGCGCGCCGACCCGGCCGCCGAGATCGCGCTGACCTGGACGACGCTGGCCCCGCCGCGGCCGGGCGTGCTCGAAGCGATCAGGCCCACCTGGCTCAACTACCGTTTCCCGCTGGTCAGTCGGGAGCTGACGGCCCATGTGCACCGCCAGGGCCTGCTGGTGTCCGCGTGGACACCGGACACGAAGTCGGCGATGCGCCGTCTCCTCGGCCTCGGCGTCGACTCGGTCACGACCAACCGCATCGACGTCCTGTGCGGGCTGCGCCGCGACTGACCACCGGCTCCCCGCGGCCCGTCGCGGGGGCCTCGGCATGGCGGTGATCAAGCGCCGACCTGTGCGCCTGCACCCGTCCGCGCGACACTAGGCCGTCCGAGTGGCGCATCTCACGCAGCGGCCTTAGCGTCGGAACGAGCACCACGGGGCCCAGGGCCCCCCGATCGGCCGGGAGCATACTTTGCGGAGCAACACACTGAAGGCAGCGCTCGCACTCTGTGCAGCCGCGTCCCTCGCAGCAGCCATGGCTCCGGCCTCCGCCTCCGCCGCGGCACCGAAGCCCGAGCCGCAGCATGGGACCGGCGTCCCCGTGATCGTCAACTGCACCTGGCAGCCGCAGGTGCGACCGACGGACTTCCTGCTCGCTTGCGGGGACGGCAACAGCCGCCTCACCTCGCTCCACTGGTCGCAGTGGGGCCCGAGCAAGGCGGTGGCCACGGGCACGAGCTGGGTGAACGACTGCAAGCCGTACTGCGCCGCGGGCAAGTTCCGCTCGTACCGCGTCACGGTCCGCCTCGACCGGCCGCAGTCCTGGACCAAGCACCAGGACACCCAGCACTACTCCCGGATCACGCTCAGCTACCCGAACGGCCACCCGGACGCGTTCCAGAAGGTCATGACCACTCCGCTGTGGAACTGACCGGACCGGAACCGGCCGGCCCGCTCACGCCACCCCGCGATCTCACAGCCCCGCGATCGCGTTCCACCGCTTGGCGAATTCCGGGCGCTCCTCGGACGTGATGTCGCGCGCGATCGCGAGGCGTCGGCGCATCGTGTCGTCGGGGAAGATCAGCGGGTCCTCGGCGAGTGCCGCGGTGTCCTTGTCCTTCGAGTCGGCGAGGATCTCGCGGGCGGCCGGCACGGGGCTCACGTAGTTGACCCAGGTGGCCAGCTCGGCGGCGACCTCCGGCCGGTAGTAGTAGTCGATGAGGCTCTCGGCGTTGCGCTTGTGGTCGGCGAGGTTGGGGATCATCAGCGACTCGGCCCACAGCTCGCCGCCCTCCTCGGGCACGACGAACTCGATGTCCGGGTCGTCGGCCTGGAGCTGGATGACGTCCCCGCTGTAGGCCTGACAGGCGAGGACGTCGCCGCTGGAGAGGTCCTTGATGTAGTCGTTGCCGGTGAAGCGGCGGATGTGATGGCTCTTGACGCGCTTCTCGACCTGGTCGCACACGCGGTGGAAGTCGTCCGGGGTCCACCGGGTGATGTCGACGCCGTTGCCCTGCATGAGCAGCGCGAACGACTCGTCGAGCCCGGACAGCAGCGTGACCTTGCCCTTGAGGTCGGCCGCCCACAGGTCGGACACGTGCCTGATCTCGCGCCCGACCCTGCGCTTGTTGTACGCGATGCCGGTGATGCCCGACTGCCACGGCACGGTGTACTTGCGGCCGGGGTCGAAGTGCGGTGAACGCAGCAGCGGGTCGAGGTACTTGGCGACGTGCGGCTGCCGGGCACGGTCCATCTCCTGGACCCAGCCGAGCGTCACGAACTTGGCGCACATCCAGTCGCTGATGACGATGAGGTCCCGGCCGGTCTTCTGATGGTTCATCAGGGACGGGCTGATCTTGCCGAAGAACTCGTCGTTGTCGTTGATCTCTTCGATGTACTTGACGTCGATCCCGGTCTGCTTCCGGAAGGCGTCGAGCGTGGGCCGCTTCGACGGATCGTCGTCGTCGACGTCGATGTAGAGCGGCCAGTTGGCGAAGACGAGCCGCTTGTCGCTGCCGGAGCGGTCCGTCGCGGCGCGGTCCCCCGGCGCGACGTAGGCGGCGGGCACACCGCATCCCGAGGCGAGCGCGCCGACCGCCGCGGCCGTGGCACCTCCGCCCAGGGCACGCAGCAGGGAACGGCGGGACAAGGACGGCTTGGGGTTCATCGGGGTCGCTCGCACCCGTGCAGGATGCCCGCGGCCAGCGGGGCCGGACAATGGACGCTGCGTCAAGCCGACGAGGTGAGAGCCGACACACTGTCGATCACCCGGCACCCCGCCGCGCACCCACCTGCCCGGACACGCGACCGCCCCCGCGCGGCCGGAGCCACGCGGGGGCGGGTGGAGCGAGTCGGTGCCGCTGATCAGCCCTCGATCGACGTCATGACGTGCTTGATGCGCGTGTAGTCGTCGAAGCCGTACGCCGACAGGTCCTTGCCATAGCCGGACTTCTTGAAGCCGCCGTGCGGCATCTCGGCGACCAGCGGGATGTGCGTGTTGATCCACACACAGCCGAAGTCGAGGATCTTGGACATGCGCATCGCGCGCGCGTGGTCCTTCGTCCAGACCGAGGAGGCCAGCGCGTACTCCACGCCGTTCGCCCACTCGACGGCCTGCGCCTCGTCCGCGAAGGACTGGACGGTGATGACCGGGCCGAAGACCTCGTTCTGGATGATCTCGTCGTCCTGCTTGACGCCCGAGACGACGGTCGGGGCGTAGAAGTAGCCCTTGTCGCCGACCCGGTGGCCGCCGGCCTCGACCTTGGCGTGCGCGGGCAGGCGCTCGATGAAGCCGGTGACCTGGGCGAGCTGGTTCGGGTTGTTGAGGGGCCCGTAGAGCACGTCCTCGTCGTCCGGCTGGCCGGTCTTCGTGTCGGCCGCCGCCTTGGCGAGGGCCTGGACGAACTCGTCGTGGATGGACTCGTGGACGAGGACGCGGGTGGCGGCCGTGCAGTCCTGGCCCGCGTTGAAGAAGCCCGCCGTCGAGATGTCCTCGACGGCCTTGGCGATGTCCGTGTCCTCGAAGACGACGACCGGGGCCTTGCCGCCGAGCTCCAGGTGGACGCGCTTGACGTCCTTGGCGGCGGACTCGGCCACCGAGATGCCGGCGCGCACGGAGCCGGTGATGGAGGCCATCGCCGGGGTCTTGTGCTCGACCATCGCGCGGCCGGTCTCGCGGTCACCGCAGATGACGTTGAAGACACCCTTGGGGACGATGGAGCCGATGATCTCGGCGATCAGAACCGTGGAGGCCGGGGTGGTGTCCGACGGCTTCAGGACGACCGTGTTGCCCGCGGCGAGCGCCGGGGCGAACTTCCAGACGGCCATCATCATCGGGTAGTTCCACGGCGCGACCTGGGCACAGACGCCGATGGGCTCGCGGCGGATGATCGAGGTCAGGCCCTCCATGTACTCGCCGGCCGAGCGGCCCTCGAGCATGCGCGCCGCACCCGCGAAGAAGCGGATCTGGTCGACCATGGGCGGGATTTCCTCGGACCGGGTCAGGCCGGTCGGCTTGCCGGTGTTCTCGACCTCGGCGGCGATGAGCTCCTCGGCCCGCTCCTCGAACGCGTCCGCGATCTTGAGGAGGGCCTTCTGGCGCTCACTGGGGGTGAGGTCGCGCCAGGCCGGGAACGCGGCAGCGGCGGCGGCCATGGCGGCGTCCACATCGGCGTCGCCGGACAGGGGGGCGGTCGCGTACGCCTCACCGTTGGCCGGGTTGACCACCTCGGTGGTCCGTCCGTCGGCGGCGTCCCGGAACTCACCGTCGATGTAATTGCGCAGACGACGCAGCTCGCTGGTCACTGAGGCGGCCCTCCTGGTCGGATGTCCATTGGATGAGATACCACCCTAATCCGTAGTCCCACGCTTTCAACACCCCCCACCCCGCCAGATCTGCGAAATCCGTGAAGTTCGAGCCCTCAAACAACGAATTTCATCGATCCAGGCTTGCGGAACTGTCGACTCCTCGTGCATGGTGGGGGACGTGGCCAGTCGCAGCGCAGACCCAAAGGGATCGAGGAACGGCACCGGCACCCCGCCGCTCGACGCCGTTTCCCTCGCCATCATCGAACAGCTCCAGGAAGACGGTCGTAGGCCGTACGCCGCCATCGGCAAGGCCGTGGGCCTCTCCGAGGCGGCCGTGCGACAGCGCGTCCAGAAGCTGCTCGACCAGGGCGTGATGCAGATCGTCGCCGTCACGGACCCGCTCACCGTGGGTTTCCGCCGGCAGGCGATGGTCGGCATCAACGCGGAGGGTGACCTCGATCCCGTCGCCGAAGCGCTGACGGCCATGCCGGAAGTCGAGTACGTGGTCATGACCGCGGGCTCGTTCGACCTCCTCGCGGAGGTCGTGTGTGAGGACGACGACCAACTCCTGGACGTCATCAACAAACGCATCCGGGCCCTTCCCGGCGTGCGCTCCACCGAGAGCTTCGTCTACCTCAAGCTCAAGAAGCAGACCTATATGTGGGGAACCCGATAGCCGTGAGCAAGGACCTCAGCCGAACCGCGTACGACCACCTGTGGATGCACTTCACCCGCATGTCGTCGTACGAGAACGCGCCCGTTCCCACCATCGTGCGTGGCGAGGGCACCTACATCTACGACGACAAGGGCAAGAAGTACCTCGACGGGCTCGCGGGCCTGTTCGTCGTGCAGGCCGGCCACGGACGCAGGGAGCTCGCCGAGGTCGCCGCCAAGCAGGCGTCCGAGCTGGCCTTCTTCCCCGTGTGGTCGTACGCCCACCCGAAGGCTGTGGAGCTGGCCGAGCGCCTCGCCCACTACGCCCCGGGTGACCTCAACAAGGTCTTCTTCTCCACCGGTGGTGGCGAGGCCGTCGAGACCGCCTGGAAGCTTGCGAAGCAGTACCACAAGCTCAACGGCAACCACACCAAGTACAAGGTGATCTCCCGCGCGGTGGCCTACCACGGCACCCCGCAGGGCGCGCTGTCCATCACCGGCCTGCCGGGCCTGAAGGCCCCGTTCGAGCCGCTGGTGCCGGGCGCGCACAAGGTCCCGAACACCAACATCTACCGCGCCCCGATCCACGGCGACGACCCCGAGGCCTTCGGCCGCTGGGCCGCCGACCAGATCGAGCAGGAGATCCTCTTCGAGGGCCCCGAGACCGTCGCCGCGGTCTTCCTCGAGCCCGTGCAGAACGCCGGCGGCTGCTTCCCGCCGCCGCCCGGCTACTTCCAGCGCGTGCGCGAGATCTGCGACCAGTACGACGTGCTGCTCGTCTCGGACGAGGTCATCTGCGCCTTCGGCCGCCTCGGCACGATGTTCGCCTGTGACAAGTTCGGCTACATCCCGGACATCATCACCTGCGCCAAGGGCATGACCTCGGGCTACTCCCCGATCGGTGCGACCATCGTCTCCGACCGGATCGCGGCGCCGTTCTACAAGGGTGACAACACCTTCCTGCACGGCTACACCTTCGGTGGCCACCCGGTCTCCTCGGCCGTGGCGCTCGCCAACCTCGACCTGTTCGAGCGCGAGGGTCTCAACCAGCACGTGCTCGACAACGAGGCCAACTTCCTCAAGACGCTGCAGAAGCTGCACGACCTGCCCATCGTCGGCGACGTCCGCGGCAACGGCTTCTTCTACGGCATCGAGCTCGTCAAGGACAAGGACACCAAGGAGTCCTTCACGGACGAGGAGTCGGAGCGCGTGCTCTACGGCTTCGTGTCCAAGAAGCTCTACGAGTACGGCCTGTACTGCCGCGCCGACGACCGTGGTGACCCGGTCATCCAGCTGTCGCCGCCGCTGATCTCGGACCAGTCCACCTTCGACGAGATCGAGGGCATCATCCGCCAGGTCCTCACGGAGGCCTGGAGCAAGATCTGAGCCTGACGGCTCCCGCGGCCCGGCTGCGCCCATCCGAGTGAGATGGGGGCGGCCGGGCCGCGTCCTTTCCCGACCCGCGCCTGCGAATACCTAGCGTGCCCAGTGACCGATCGGCCCTGCCTTCGTTCCCCCGTAAGGGGGACGGCTCGTCTTACGGCATTTCTGATCTGAAGTCTCTGAACGAGGTGTTCGCCATGGTGGCCCCACCGGACAACGACGTACTCTGGGCACGCGCCCTGCACTTCTCCCACAACGGCTCGCCCGCACTCACCGGCGTGTCGCTCGGTGTCCGCGAGGGCGAGATCCTCGCCGTCACAGGGCCGCGCGGCAGCGGCAAGACGACGCTCCTGCAGTGCCTCTCCGGCCAGCTCCTGCCGCATGCGGGCGAGGTCTGGTTCAACAGCACCCCCGTGCACACCATGGGCCCGCTCGTCAGGGAACGGCTGCGCCGCGACCGCTTCGCCTGGATCGACCCCGAGCCCCACCTCGTGCCCGAGCTGAACGCCTGGGAGAACACGGCGCTCGCCCTGATGATGCGCGGCGGCAGCCGCCGCGCCGCCAAGGCCAGTGCCCTGGAGTGGCTGGAGCGCCTCGACATCGGCATGTGCGCCCGCAAGCGCCCGCACGCCCTGATCCAGTCGGAACGCCAGCGCGTCGCCATCGCCCGCGCCCTGGTCACCGCGCCCTCGGTCCTCTTCGCCGACGAGCCCACCGCGCCCCTGCACCGCGCCGACCGCGCCCACGTCCTGCGCACCCTGATGGCCGCGTCCCGCTCGCACGGCATCACCGTCGTCCTCGCCACCCATGACACCGAGGTCGCCGCCCTGGCCGACCGCTCGATGGCGCTCCTCGACGGACGCCGCGTGAACACGGTCCATCTGCCCGGCGTACCCGGCGGCACCGACGCGGAGGGCCGGGCCGCGTGCTCGCTCTCCGTCTAGCCCGCAGGGGCCAGCCCGTCGTCCAGCTGCGCCGGCTCCTGGTCGCGGCCGCCTCCGCCGGAACCGGGTTCCTCCTCCTGTGCACGCTCGGCTACGCGATGGGCCACCCCGACACCTCCACCGGATCCGTACTGCGCCTGGCCTGGTGCGTGGTGCCGATCGCCGCGACCGTCCACCTCGCCGTCGCCGTCGCCCGCACCGACCCGGGCACCAAGCCGCGTCCCGGCCTGTCCGCGGTCGGCCTCGGCCCGGCACGCCTCACGCTCATCTCGGCGATCTCCACCGCGGCCGCCTGCGCGCTCGGCTCCCTGCTGGCGCTGCTGGTCTTCCTGCACCTGCGCGGCGACCTCTCCGGGCTGCCTTTCGACGGGGCGGCACGCGGTCTCCTCGCCGCGGACCAGCCCCTGCCGCTGGCCGCCACCCTGACCCTGCTCGCCCTGGTCCCGCTCGCCGCGTCCGGCGCCTCCGCCCTCGTGCTGCGCCCGCGCGCCGCCAAGGCCGGCGAGCCCCAGCCGGACCCACGCGATCCCGCCGCCCCGATTCCCGCGCCGATCGGCCTGCCCTGGGGCGTGGCGCTGCTGGCCATGGGTCTCGCCGTGGAGACATACGCCTCCCGCGCGCAGGGCACAGCGGGCTTCCCCATGCCGGGCGGTCTCGGCGGCAGCCCGGCCGGCGTGCTGGCCGGCTGGACACTGACAGCCCTCGGCCTCGCGCTCGCGGGCCCCGGACTCACGTACCAGTGCGGCCGGGCCCTTCAGGCGGTGCGGCCCGGGGCGGCGCGGCTCCTGGCGGGCCGGGTGCTTCAGGAGGAGGCCCGTCGTATCGGCCGCCCCCTGGGCGTGGTCTGCGCGGTGGCCTCCGGCGCGTACGCGGGGCTCACCCTCTGGTCGGGACGTCAGCCCGACCTCGGCCCGCTGTCCGCGCTCGGCGCCGTCCTCGTCATGGGCTGTACGGTCGCCACGCTCCTGACGGCCGCGACCGAGGCCAAGCACGCCCGCTCCGACACCATGGCCGCCCTGCTCCGGCTCGGTGCCCCCGTGAGTCTCCTCCGGGGCGCGGCCGGGCTGCGCGCGGCGGCACTGCTCTCCGTGTTCGGGCTGCTGACATGGGCCGTCGCGGAACTCGCGGCGCTCCCGCTCGCGGCCTGAGCGGAACCCGCACCCTCTCGTCTCGGACCCCCGAAAAAGACCGGAGGAAAGTTCGCGGCGGGCGATGAGTTACGGGCGAGCGGCACGTCTAACCCTGCGTACGGCACAGCGACACGACACCGAGACCAGCGAGCGAAAGCGACGGCCCCACCATGTACCAGCAGATGATCTTCCCGAATCTCGCCGTGAACGACCTCGACGCGTCGAAGAAGTTCTTCACCGAGCTCGGGTACTCGATCAACCCGCAGTTCTCCGACGAGACCTGCGCCTCCGTGGTGGTCAGCGAGCACATCGTGGTCATGCTGCTCACCAAGGAGAAGTACTCCGGCTTCACGAAGAAGACGATCGTCGACTCGACCAAGAGCACCGAGGTGCTGCTGTGTCTGAGCGCGGAGAGCCGCGAGAAGGTCGACGAGCTCGTCGACAAGGCGATCGCCGCGGGCGGCACCGAGACCGGCGAGAAGCAGGACCACGGCTTCATGTACGGCCGCGCCTTCGACGACCCGGACGGCCACACCTGGGAGATCATGTGGATGGACCCGGCGGCCGTCCAGGGCTGATCCTCAGGAGTACGGCGCCCTAGCATGGGCGGGTGCAGACCTCTGAACCCGCCCCGCGCAGGCCCGCGATCCCGCACACGGACCCCGGCCGTGAGATCGAGACGCTCGACGAGTTCGACGAGGTCGTGGCCGCGCACGGCTCACTCGCCGGACGCCGCGTGCAGGCCGTCGACCTGACGGAGCGTACGGACGAACTGCTCACCCTGGACGCCGAGGGCGCCGTCTTCCTCGGCTGCCCGATGGGGCCCGACGCCGCGGCGCGGATCCGGGCCACCGGCGCCCTGGTCTTCCCGCCGGTCCCCGGCCTCCCTTTCGACCCGTACCGGGGCCTTCTCTACTCCCCCGACGAGCTGTTCGCGGGCCTCGCGGAGGGTGGATACGAGTCGACGCCGGACGCCCGCGCGTACGACTGGTTCCAGCAGACCAAGGCCGACCACGACGTCTTCGCGTCGATGCTGCGGGCCGTGCACGACGACTCCGTCTCCGACGCCCTCGACGAACTCCTCGCCGGCACCAGGGTGGTGGGGGTCATGGGCGGTCACGCGATGGCTCGCGGCACGGACGGGTACGCGGGCGCGGCGCGGCTCGGCAGGACGCTCGCGCGCTCCGGGGTCACCGTCGCCACGGGCGGCGGTCCGGGCGCGATGGAGGCGGCGAACCTGGGCGCGTACGCGGCACGGTTCGACGACGGGATGCTGGCCGAGGCGCTCCGACTCCTGTCCGCCGCACCCTCGTTCACCCCGTCCGTCACGGCGTGGGCGTCGGCCGCCTTCGAGGTGCGCTCCCGCTGGCCGGACGGCGGCGACTCGGTCGGCATCCCCACCTGGTTCTACGGGCACGAGCCGCCGAACGCCTTCGCCGGGCACATCGCGAAGTACTTCGCGAACGCCACCCGCGAGGACGGGCTCCTGGCCCGCTCGAACGCGGGGGTGGTCTTCCTGCCGGGCGCGGCCGGCACCGTCCAGGAGATATTCGACAACGCGACGCCGAACTACTACGAGTCCCGGGGCGCGCCCACCCCGATGGTCCTCGTCGGCCGCGCCCACTGGACGGAGCGCCTGCCGGCCTGGCCGCTGCTCACCGCTCTGGCCCGCGAGCGCTCGATGGACGCGCGGATCGCGCTGGTGGACACCGTGGAGGAAGCGGCGGACGCGCTCGCGAAGCTGGGCTGACTCTTCGGCGGGCCGAACTCCCCGGCGGCGGCACGGAAGCCAGGCCAGGGCTACCCGAACGTCGCCCGTTCCAGCCAGAAGTCCAGTAGTTCCCGCTCTCCCAGGACCTCCACGCGTCCGCCGTCGAGGGGCGCGCGCCGATAGAACGCGAGCATCACATCGGTCAGCGGCCCCCGCAGGGCGACGGTCGCCTTCTCGTGGCCGCGGCGCCAGGTGAACCCGTCCTCGCCCAGTTCGACCAGCCATTCGGCGTTCAGCTCCGCCGGTGCGTCGGTGGCGTGGAGGTGCAGGCTGCGCCCGCCGCCGCGCAGCTCCGCCGCGGCGTCGGACGGGTCCGACCGCTGGGCGTAGGCGACGATCTGCAGCCATTCGTCGATCGCGTCGGCGGCGAGTTCGGGCGCCACCTCGTACGCGGCCTGCGCCGTGAGCGCCGCGTCCGCCCGGTGGATCACGGTCTCGTGCGTCATGCGGCGCGCCCAGAACCCCGTGGTCCGCTGCCAGGACCAGGTCCAGACGCGGGTGCCGGGGCCGGCGGCGTGCAGCGTCCGCGCGGTCAGCTCGGCGCCTTCCATGAGCCAGGCCGCGAGCGCGGCCGGGTCGTCGCTCCCCGGCCCTTCGAAACCCGGCACCTTCTCGTCGGGGATCACCTCGGTGGCCCCGGTCCGTACGATCGCCTCGACCCAGCGGTGCGCGCCGCCGAGGTGCACGACGAGGTCGCGCAGGGTCCAGTCGGGGCAGGTCGGCACCGTCGCCGTGAGGTCGGCGCCGACGAGATGCCCGGCCAGCAGGGCGCTCTGCGCGACGACCTCGTCGCAGTAGCGGTCATGGGCGAGCTGTCCGGATGCCGCGGTCTCCGTCGTCATACGGCGGACCCTATGCGGCGGACGGGCCGTCCAGCACCACGATTTCGCCCGCGTCGAACGCCACCGCGACCTCGTCCCCCGGCTCCGGTGCGTCCCGCAGCGCGCAGGCCGCTTCGAGGCGGGGCGCTTCCGCGGCCTGGAGGTGTACGGCGACATGCGTGCCGCGGAAGGTGCGCGCGGTGACCGTGCACGTCAACTGGGCCTCGGCGGCGGGCACGAGGCGTACGCCCGCGGGCCTGACGAGGATCTTGGCGCGGCCCTGCGGGGACCCCGCGGGCACGGGCACCTTCCCCCAGGGCGTGTCGGCCACCTCCCCGACGATCGTGGCGTCGACGACGTTGTCGAATCCGAGGAAGCGGGCCACGAACTCGTCGGCCGGGTGCTGCCACACCTCAAGTGGCGTGCCGGACTGGGCGATCCGTCCGTCGCGCATCACCACGACACGGTCGGCGAGGGCGAAGGCCTCGCCCTGGTCGTGTGTCACGGCGAGCACGGTCGTACCCAACTCACCGAAGAGTTCCCTGAGTTCGACGACCAGACGCTCCCGCAGCGAGCGGTCGAGCTGACCGAGCGGCTCGTCGAGCATGAGCAGGCGGGGTCTCGGGGCGAGCGCCCTGGCGAGGGCGACGCGCTGCTGCTCCCCGCCGGACAGCGAGGCCACGGCCCGCCCAGCGGCCCCGGGCAGCCCGACCAGTGCCAGCAACTCCCTTACCCGGTCCCGCTGTTCGGAGCGCACGGCGCCGTGCATCCGCAGCCCGAAGGCGACGTTGCCGCCGACGTCACGCTGCGGGAACAGCTGGTGGTCCTGGAACATGAGGCCGACGCCCCGCCGGTGCGCGGGCACGCCCGACTGGTCACGGCCCTCGAGGAACACACGTCCCCCGTCGAGCCCCTGGAGCCCGGCCACGACCCGCAGCAGCGTCGACTTTCCGCTGCCGCTGGGGCCGAGCACACACACGATCTCGTGCTCGGCGACCTCCAGATCGACCCGGTCGAGCGCGGCATGCGCCGTTCTGGGCGGACCGCCGAACCGCACGGTCGCGTCGTCCAGGGTCAGCAGGGCCATCAGAACTCCCCCGTCGTACGGTCCGTGCGGATGCGTTCGAGCAGCAGCAGCGACACCGCGCACACCACCATGAGAATCGTCGAAAGGGCCATTGCCTGGCCGTAGTTGAGGTCACCGGCGCGGCCGAGGAGCCGCGCCACGGCGACCGGCAGGGTCGGGCGGTCCGGGCGGGCGATGAACACGGTCGCCCCGAACTCGCCGAGCGACACGGCGAACGCGAACCCGGCCGCGATCAGCAGAGCCCTGCGCACCATCGGCAGATCGACCTCGCGCCAGGCCCGCAGCGGCGAGGCGCCGAGGACGGCGGCGGCCTCGCGCAGCCGCCCGTCGACCGCGCGCAGGACCGGCAGCATGGTGCGGACGACGAAGGGCACCCCGACGAGGGCCTGGGCCAGCGGAACCAGGATCCAGGTGCCGCGCAGGTCGAGAGGCGGCCTGTCCAGGGTGATCAGGAAGCCGAAGCCGACGGTGACGGCGGAGACGCCGAGCGGCAGCATGAGGAGCGCGTCGAAGCCCCGTACGAGACGGCCGGCCATGGGGGTCCCCCCGCTCGAGCGGAGCCGAGAGTGGGGGAGTGTCAGGGCCGCCGCGGCGAGTCCGCCGATCACGACCGCGATGGCGGTGGCGGCGAGCGCGTACGTGAGGGAGTTCCCGATCGCCTCGATCGGCGGCACCAGGAACACGCCGCTGTCGGACGAGGTGAGCGCCTTGTAGTAGGCGAACCCGAAGCCGTCCGACCCCTCGAAGGACCTCTGGATCAGCACGCCGAGCGGCAGCAGGATCAGCACCGCGACCGTGGCGACCACTCCGGCGAGGAGCGCCCACTGGCCCGCGCCGCGCGGGCGCCGGGCGGTGTGCGCCGCGTCGACGAGGCGCAGCGCGCTCTCCCTCCGGCGCACGCTCCAGGCGTGCACGGCGAGGATGATCCCTACGGCGGCGAACTGCACGATCGTGAGAACAGCCGCCGTGGAGAGGTCGAAGATCTGTGCGGTCTGCCGGTAGATCTCCACCTCAAGAGTGGAGAACGTCGGCCCGCCGAGGATCTGGACCACGCCGAACGACGTGAACGTGAAGAGGAAGACCATCAGCGCGGCGGCCGCGACGGCCGGCCCGAGCGCGGGCAGCGTCACCTTCCGCCAGGCCGCCCAGCGGGAGGCGCCCAGCATGCGGGCGGCCTCCTCCTGTCGCGGGTCGAGCTGCGACCACAGTCCGCCGACGGTGCGCACGACGACGGCGTAGTTGAAGAAGACATGGGCGAGCAGGATCGCCCACACCGTCGTGTCGAGGCGTACGCCCCACAGGCCGTCGAGGAGCCCGCCGCGGCCGACCAGCGCCAGGAACGCCGTGCCGACGACGACGGTCGGCAGCACGAACGGCACGGTGACGGCGGCCCTCAGAACCTGCTTGCCCCTGAACTCGAAGCGCGCGAACACGTATGCGCCGGGGAGCGCGATCAGCAGCGTGAGCACGGTCGAGGCGAACGCCTGCCAGGTCGTGAACCACAGGACGTGCCGGATGTCGGACTGCCCGAGCACGTCGGCGATCCGCCCGAACTGCCAGTGGCCGCCCGCCTTCAGGCCGCGGGAGACGATCGCGGCGACCGGGTAGGCGAAGAAGACCGCGAAGAACGCGACGGGCACGGCCATCAGGCCGAGCCGCGCCGCGCTCCCGCGCCGACGACCCTTACGGGACTCCACCGGAGGCTTTTCCGGTCGCGTCACCGGGCGCTCTACCGGAGCTCCACCGGGGGGTGTCACTTCAGTACGAGCGAGGTCCACGACTTGACCCAGGCGTCACGGTTGTCGGCGATCTTCTTCGGGGCCATGGTCTTCGGGGCGTCGACCTTGACGTCGTACTTCGCGTAGTCGGCGGGCAGGGCCGCGTCCTTCGTCACCGGGTCCACGAACATGTTCAGCGGCATGTCCTGCTGGAACTCCTTCGCGATCAGGAAGTCGAGGAGTGCCTTGCCGCCCTTCTCGTTCTTCGCGTTGCTCAGCAGGCCGGCGAACTCGGTCTGGCGGAAGCAGGTGCCGGTCGCGACCCCGGTCGGGGCGGTCTTGGGCTGCGGGTCCGAGTAGATCGCCTCGGCGGGCGGGGATGACGCGTACGACACGACGAGCGGCCGGTCACCGCCCGCCTTCCTGCCGCCGGCGGAGCCCGAGAACTCCTCGTTGTAGGCCTGCTCCCAGCCGTCGACGACCTTCACGCCGTTGGCCTTGAGCTTCTTCCAGTAGCCCTGCCAGCCGTTGCCGTGGTCGCCGTACTGCGCGGCGCTGCCGAGCAGGAAACCGAGGCCGGGCGACGACGTCGACACGTTCTCCGTGACCAGCAGGTTCTTGTACGCGGGCTTGGCGAGGTCGTCGAACGAGGCGGGCGGCGTCAGCTTGTGATCGGCGAAGTACTTCTTGTCGTAGTTGACGCAGATGTTGCCGGTGTCGATCGGGGTGACGCGGTGCTTGCCCTTGTCGAGCTGGTACTCGGCCCCCACCCGGTCCAGGCCCTTGGCCTCGTACGGCTGGAAGAGCCCGTTGTCGAGGGCGCGCGACAGGAGCGTGTTGTCGACGCCGAAGAGGACGTCGCCCTGCGGGTTGTCCTTGGACAGGATGGCCTTGTTCACGGCCTCGCCCGCGTCACCGTCCTTCAGGACCGTGACCTTGTAGCCGGAGCGCTTCTCGAAGTCCTTGAGCACGTTCTTGGAGACGGCCCACGAGTCATGGCTGACGAGGGTGACGGTCTTGGAGTCCGCCGGGTCCGCCGAGTTCTTGCCGGAGTCGGATCCCCCGCACGCGGAGAGCGTGACGAGTCCGAGACCGGCCGCCACGGCGACGGCCGTGGCCTTGATGATGGTGCTCACTGAGTTCCCTCCTGGGTGACCAGGAAGAGACGCGGCCCTGCCCGGGATCGCGGACGATTCCCGGGCAGGGCACAACAGCTTGAGTGGCGACCGAACTTCCTACCCAGAATGACCTGGGCAAGGTTCAGAGGGTCTGCGGCCGATGCCGCACTCTCAGCGCTGTGGCGCTCCCCTGTCGGAATATGAAGATGTAAGTACGCCAGTCAGGTTACCGCTCGGTGGCGGCGAGCTGACCGCACGCCCCGTCGATCTCCTGGCCACGGGTGTCGCGGACGGTGACCGGCACGCCGTGGGCCGCGATGGCCTCGACGAACGCCTTCTCGTCCTCGGGGCGCGAGGCCGTCCACTTCGAGCCCGGGGTCGGGTTCAGCGGGATCAGGTTGACGTGGACGCGCTTGCCCTTGAGCAGGCGGCCGAGCCGGTCACCACGCCAGGCCTGGTCGTTGATGTCCCGGATGAGCGCGTACTCGATCGAGATGCGGCGGCCCGACTTCTCGGAGTACTCCCACGCCGCGTCGAGGACCTCGCGGACCTTCCAGCGCGTGTTGACCGGGACGAGGGTGTCGCGCAGCTCGTCGTCGGGGGCGTGCAGCGAGACGGCGAGGCGGCACTTGAAGCCCTCGTCGGCGAACCGGTGCATGGCGGGGACCAGACCGACGGTCGAGACGGTGATCCCGCGCTGCGAGAGGCCGACGCCGTCGGGCTCGGGGTCGGTGAGCGCGCGGATGGCGCCGACGACCCGCTTGTAGTTGGCCAGGGGCTCACCCATGCCCATGAAGACGATGTTGCTCAGGCGCGCCGGACCGCCCGGGATCTCGCCCTCGCGCAGCGCGCGCATGCCGTCGACGATCTGGTGCACGATCTCACCCGTCGACAGGTTCCGGTCGAGGCCGGCCTGTCCCGTGGCGCAGAACGGGCAGTTCATTCCGCAGCCGGCCTGCGAACTGATGCACATGGTGACCCGGTCCGGGTAGCGCATCAGCACGGACTCGACGAGCGTGCCGTCGAAGAGCCGCCACAAGGTCTTGCGGGTGGTGTCCTGGTCGGTCGACAGATGCCGGACGACGGTCATCAGCTCCGGAAGCAGCGCCTCCTGCAGCTTGCTGCGCGAGCCGGCGGGGATGTCGGTCCACTCCGCGGGGTCGTGCGCGAACCGCGAGAAGTAGTGCTGCGACAGCTGCTTGGCGCGGAACGGCTTCTCACCGATCGCGGCGACGGCCTCCTTCCGCTCGGCGGGCGAGAGGTCGGCGAGGTGCCGCGGCGGCTTCTTGGCTCCGCGCGGGGCAACGAAAGTGAGTTCTCCGGGCTTAGGCATAACCGTTCCAGTGTCGCAGATCGAATCATGTGACCTGGGGCTCAAGAGAGGGAGGGGGGCGCCAATGGTCGTCCCTGGTGGTCGTGGGCCCTCTCCCTACGGCCCGCAGACGGCCCGGCACCCTTCTCCCTCAGGCAACATCCGTGCAGGTCGGCGCCGGACTCCGCGCACTGCCGGCACGCGTGGTCGTCGTCGCCCCAGGACGCTTCAGAACTTCATGCGGGGGCATGTTTCAGCGTGCGCAGAAAATCGAACACATGCTCTACTGGACTCATGGCGCACCACGAACATTCCCGCGACATCGTGCAGGCCCAGCGCGACTGGATCCGCACCTACAACGCCCTCGCCGAGGCCCCGACCGGCAGCAATACGCGCCTGCGCCGGCGTCTGATCGATCTGTCCCGCCGACTCGTCCAGGACGTCCCCCGGGAACAGCGCGCAGACCTGCGCCAGCAGGCTGAGGAGGACTAGTGACCCGCGTCCGGCGGTCCTGGGACATCACTGAGCGCCAGCGGTCGGTGCTCGCCGCGATACGCGCCCACATCGCCGATCACGGCGAGGCCCCCACCGTGCGGGAGATCGCCGCGGCCGTCGGACTGGCCAGCCCTTCGTCGGTGCTGTATCAGCTGCGCCGCCTCGAGGAGGCCGGCGCCGTACGGCGTGCCCGGGGCACCGGCTCGCGGGACTACCGGCTCAGCTGACGTCCGACGACGCGCCCCCTTGACTCGTTCCCCCCGTGGCGGAGGTTCGCCCGGCGCCCCCGGCGGGCTTGCAGCGGAACAGCCCCCGTAGGTTCTGGCACGCCGGCGGCACGCGTTCAGTCCCCTTGGAACCACAGGTAGCTGCCAGGAGTGTCGGCGCACTGCTGGAGCCGTGTCGCAAGATCGTCCAGCGCGGCAAGCTGACGTCGATCACTGCACCGTCGGGCCAGTCCGCTGATCTCGGTGAGCGCGACGGCGGCCTCCTGCTCGTTCATCAAAGTGTCTCGGTACGGATCAACGGCGGTGAGCCTCCCCGGGACCCCCGGCAGCCGAAGGGAGTCAAGTGCATCGGCCAACGCGTCCCCGTGCCCGCACGAGCTCCGCAGAAGCGTTGCCCGGGACTTGCGCCAGTTTCGCGTCGGCCGTGCGGAGTGCAGCTCAAGATCGATCCCCATGGGCCCATGATGCCCTGCCTCGCGGGCACGCCAGGAATGGTCGGCATCCGATCCGTAGCTCCCTGCAGAGTCACGCCTGTACAGGCGTGGGCGCGACATCGGGTGCCGGCTTCGGACCGAGTCCCGCCAGACATACGACAACGGGCCCGCCGCCCTGTGGACAACGAGCCCGTCACCTGAATCCGCGCAGGTCAACCGGGATTTCGGATCGGTCAGCCGGCCCCGACGAAGATCACCAGGAGCAGCCAGACCACGGGCGCCGTCGGGAGCAGCGAGTCGAGACGGTCCATGATCCCGCCGTGTCCGGGCAGGAGCGTGCCCATGTCCTTGATCCCGAGATCGCGCTTGATCATCGACTCGCCGAGGTCGCCGAGCGTGGCGCTGGCCGCGACCGCGAGCCCGAGCAGCAGGCCCTGCCACCAGGCACCGTCGTCGATCAGGAACTGCATGCACAGCGCGCCGGCGGCCATCGCGAACGTCACGGCGCCGACCAGGCCCTCGCGGGTCTTGCCGGGGCTGATGCGCGGGGCGAGCTTGTGCTTGCCGAAGCGCCAGCCGATCGCGTACGCGCCGGTGTCGCTGACGACCGTGAGCAGCAGGAACGTCAGGACGCGCTGCGGCCCGTCGTCCGCCGTGAGCATCAGCGCCACGAAGGTCGCGAGGAACGGCACGTAGAACGCGGCGAAGACACCGGCCGTGACGTCCCTGAGGTAGCCCTCGGGGGGCTCCGTCATGCGCCAGACCAGGACGGCGAGCGCGGTGAGCGCCATCGCCACCCAGGCGCCCTCGGTGCCGCGGACGTATCCGGCGACGACCATCGCCGCGCCGCCGATCGCGAGCGGCACGAGGGGCGCCTTGATGCCCTTGCGCTCCTCGAGCCGCGAGGTGAGCTCCCAGAGGCCGACGACGACGGCCACCGCTATCACGCCGATGAACACGGCCTTGACGATGAAGAGCGACGCGACGATCACCGCGCCCAGCCCCACCCCGACTCCTATGGCTGCCCCGAGGTCACGGCCCGCGCTCTTCTTCGGCGGTGCGGGGGCGGGCTGTGCGGCGCTTGGCATGGGCTCCTGCCGGCTCTCGTGCTGCGCCTCGTGCGGCGTCACATACGGCGTCTGATGCGGTGTCGGATGCTGCGGTTCGTGCTGTGCCCCGCGCGGCTGCTCGTACGGAGAGTTCCCGCGCGGCCGCTCGTGCTGAGGCGCCCGCGGCTGCTCGTGCCGGGGCCCGTGAGGGTGCTCGTGCTGCGTCCCGCGCGGCGACTCGTCGCGGAACAGGGGACCGCTCGGCCGAGCAGCCCCCCGATCGTCGTCCTGGTCACGACCACCGGCGGGTACGTCGGGCATTTCGGGCACGATCGGCATGGGCCGAGTCTCCTCAACCGCATGCTGTTCGTACGCGGGACCCGCCGGGGAAGCCCCCTGGGAAGGCCCCTGGTCGGGCGGCCCCCAGTACCCGGCTCCGGTCGGCGCTCCCCAGGAAGAGTCGTTCACGGATTCCTCAGACCTCGAGCAGCTCGGCTTCCTTGTGCTTGAGCAGCTCGTCCACCTGCGCGACGTACTTCGCGGTGGTGTCGTCGAGCTCCTTCTCGGCGCGGCGGCCCTCGTCCTCGCCGACCTCGCCGTCCTTGACGAGCTTGTCGATCGTCTCCTTGGCCTTGCGGCGGATGGAGCGGATCGAGATCTTGGAGTCCTCGGCCTTGGTCTTGGCGACCTTGATGTACTCCTTGCGGCGGTCCTGGGTCAGCTCCGGGAACGTCACACGGATGATGTTGCCGTCATTGCTCGGGTTGACGCCGAGGTCGGAGTCGCGGATCGCCTGCTCGATGTTGCGCAGCGCGCTCTTGTCGAACGGGGTCACCACGGCCATCCGCGGCTCGGGCACGGAGAACGAGGCCAGCTGGTTGATCGGGGTCAGCGCGCCGTAGTAGTCCGCCACGATCTTGTTGAACATCGCCGGGTGCGCACGGCCGGTGCGGATCGCGGCGAAGTCCTCCTTGGCGACCACGACGGCCTTCTCCATCTTCTCCTCGGCCTCGAGGAGGGTCTCTTCGATCACCACTTGCTCCTGCGTGTCTTGAGTGAGGCCCGGCATGCGCCCAGGGCGGCCGGCTGCGTCGTGTGTCTTTCCTGCACGGTGTCCGACCGGCAGGACATTGTCCATCCCCTGGCGGGGGGTCGTGTCAGGCCCGCGTTCCGTGGTCGCCCACGAGCGTGCCGATCTTCTCACCCTTGACCGCTCGCGCGATATTGCCCTCGGCGAGCAGTTCGAAGACGAGGATGGGCAGCTTGTTGTCGCGGCACAGGGTGATCGCGGTCATGTCGGCGACCTTGAGGTCGCGGGTGATGACCTCGCCGTAGCTGAGCGCGTCGAACTTCACGGCCTCGGGGTTGGTCTTGGGGTCGGAGTCGTAGACCCCGTCCACCCCGTTCTTGCCCATGAGCAGCGCCTCGGCGTCGATCTCCAGGGCGCGCTGGGCGGCGGTGGTGTCGGTGGAGAAGTAGGGCATGCCCATACCGGCGCCGAAGATGACGACGCGGCCCTTCTCCAGGTGGCGCACGGCGCGCAGCGGGATGTACGGCTCGGCGACCTGCCCCATGGTGATGGCGGTCTGCACGCGGCTGTCGATGCCCTCCTTCTCCAGGAAGTCCTGGAGCGCGAGGCAGTTCATGACGGTGCCGAGCATGCCCATGTAGTCGGAGCGGGCCCGGTCCATGCCGCGCTGCTGGAGCTCGGCGCCGCGGAAGAAGTTGCCGCCGCCGATGACGACGGCGATCTGCGCGCCGTCGCGCACGACGGCCGCGATCTCACGGGCGATCTTGTGCACCACGTCGGGGTCGACGCCCAGACCCCCGCCACCGGCGAACGCCTCGCCGGACAGCTTCAGCAAAAAGCGCCCCGCGCCTTTGCCGTCGTCGCTCTTGTCGCCCTTGTCGGCCTTGGTGGTGGTGGTCATGGTGATCTCGCCTCTTTACTTGGCACACATACAAAGAAGGCCATTGCCGGTGGGGTGTTGTTCGCATCCCATGCTCGGCAATGGCCTCCTCGTCACATCTGCGGTCACCCGACGCGCACGCGCGCGTGGCGGCGTACGCGGGAGACTGCTGTCGACCCTACTGGGATCTCGTCGACCCTAGCGGTGTCTTCCGGCTGTCGCGGTACGGACTCAGATGCCGACCTTGATGCGCGAGAAGCGCTTCAGGGTGACACCGGCCTCGTCCAGAACCTTCTGCACGGACTTCTTGTTGTCCAGCGCGTACGGCTGGCCGAGGAGGGTGGCCTCCTTGAAGAAGCCGTTGACGCGACCCTCGACGATCTTCGGGAGCGCGGCCTCCGGCTTGCCCTCGGCGCGGGTGGTCTCCTCCGCGACGCGGCGCTCGGACTCGACGACCTCGGCCGGGACGTCCTCACGGGAGAGGTACTTCGGCGCGAAGGCGGCGATGTGCTGCGCGATGCCCTTGGCGAGGTCGGCGTCGGCCTTGTCCAGCTCGACCAGAACACCGATCTGCGGGGGCAGGTCGGGCATGGTGCGGTGCATGTACGCGGTGACGAACGCGCCCGAGAACTGCGCGAAGCGGTCCAGGACGATCTTCTCGCCGAGGTTGGCGTTGGCCTCGTCGACGTACGCCTGGACGGTCTTGCCGGGCTCGATCTCGGACGCGAGGAGCGCCGCGATGTCGGCCGGGTTCGTCTTGGCGGCGTGCGCGGCGAGGGAGTTCGCGACGGCCTGGAACTTCTCACCCTTGGCGACGAAGTCCGTCTCGCACTTCAGCTCGAGGATGACACCGGAGGTGTTGTCGTCGGCGATGAGGGAGACCACGGCGCCGTTCTCGGCGGAGCGGCCCTCGCGCTTGGCGACGCCCTTCTGGCCCTTGATGCGCAGGGCCTCAACGGCCTTGTCGACGCTGCCGTCGGCCTCGTCGAGCGCCTTCTTGCAGTCCATCATGCCGGCGCCCGTGAGCTCGCGGAGCTTCTTGACGTCAGCGGCGGTGTAGTTCGCCATGATCCTGAAATTCTCTCTCGAAGTCTGAAAGATCTACGGGTGAACGGCGGGGGCCGACCCGGCCCCCGCCGTCAACTACCGAACCGGTGAGGTTCAGGCCTGCTCGGCGTCCGCGGCCGGAGCCTCGGTGGCAACCTCGGTGGCGACCTCGGCCTCGGCGTCGGCGACCTTCTCCGTCTCGGCGGAGGTCTGGACCTCAGCCTCGGCGGCCGGCTGCTCGTCGGCCTTCTTCTCACCCTCGAGCAGGTCGCGCTCCCACTCGGCGAGCGGCTCGCCCGCGGCCTTCTCGCCCGGCTTCTGGTCGCCAGTGGCGGCACCGGAGCGGGCGATGAGGCCCTCGGCGACGGCGTCGGCGATCACGCGGGTGAGCAGGGTGACGGAGCGGATCGCGTCGTCGTTGCCCGGGATCTTGTAGTCGACCTCGTCGGGGTCGCAGTTGGTGTCGAGGATGGCGACGACCGGGATGTTGAGCTTCCGGGCCTCACCGACCGCGATGTGCTCCTTCTTGGTGTCCACGATCCAGACGGCGCTGGGCACCTTGGACATCTCGCGGATACCGCCGAGGGTCTTCTCCAGCTTGGCCTTCTCGCGGGAGAGGACGAGCAGCTCCTTCTTGGTGAGGCCGGACGCGGCCACATCCTCGAAGTCGATCTGCTCAAGCTCCTTGAGGCGCTGCAGACGCTTGTAGACCGTCGAGAAGTTGGTGAGCATGCCGCCCAGCCAGCGCTGGTTGACGTAGGGCATGCCGACGCGGGTCGCCTGCTCGGCGATCGCCTCCTGCGCCTGCTTCTTCGTGCCGACGAACATGACCGTGCCGCCGTGGGCGACGGTCTCCTTGACGAACTCGTAGGCGCGGTCGATGTACGACAGCGACTGGAGCAGGTCGATGATGTAGATGCCGTTGCGCTCGGTGAAGATGAAGCGCTTCATCTTCGGGTTCCAGCGACGGGTCTGGTGACCGAAGTGGACGCCGCTTTCCAGCAGCTCCCGCATCGTGACGACGGCCATGGCCGTACTCCTTGGGTTCTCGGTTGCCGCGACCGCAGGATTGCTGTCGCGCCTGACGCCCCGCGCGCTGTGCCACGAGGGACCGAGGAGCGCGAACACCGTCACGAATGACTTGGTGTTGGGGCGTGCGAAGTCGATCCGGTGACCCGGATCGCCATCAGAAGTGTACGGGACCCGCGGGGTGCCGGGTGACGCCGCTGTCCACAACCGGTCGGTAGTCCCCAGTTCGGGTCCATGATCCCCGCGGACCGCGTCAGGACGGGACCGTTCAGTGCATGCGACTGATGCTGATGCTGACGATGACCGCGGCGCTGGCGAGCCTCGTGCCGCCCCCGCCGGTACCCGCCGTGGGCGCCACCTGGCCGGTGGGGACGCGGCCCCCGATCGTACGGGGCTGGGCCCCGCCGGCGACGGAGTACGGGGCGGGCCACCGCGGCGTGGACCTGGCCGCGCCCGTCGGCACCCCGGTCAGAGCGGTGGCGCGCGGCCGGGTGTCCTTCGCGGGGCGCGTGGCGGGCAGAGGGGTCGTGGCGGTGGAACTGTCCGGAACGGGCGACCCGCCGCTGCGCACCACGTACGAACCGGTGACGCCGTCGGTGAAGAAGGGCGCCCTGGTGGCGCCGGGCGAGGTGCTGGGCGCACTGGAACCCCCGACAAACCACTGCGGCCCTACGTCATGCCTGCACTGGGGCCTGCTGCGGGGCGACACCTATCTGGACCCGCTGTCCCTGCTGCCCCCGCGGCTGCTGCGACGAGGCCCGTCGCGACTGCTGTCGGTACCCCCGACTGTCGCGGTACCGGGACTGGTCCCGCCCGGGGCTGACCCACCCCTGCTGGTCCCGCTGCTGCCGGTCCTGTCGGGCGTCGGCGCCGGTACGGCGCCGGGTACCGGACCGGGGCCGGTACCGCCGCTGCTGATCCCGCCGCTCCGTCCAGGGCTCGCGCCCCGGATCAGCCGCTGACGCCCCGCAGGGCCATGCCCACGGCCGCCTCGGTGATCGCCGAGGGGTCTTCCGCCGCACCCAGCTCGATCCGGCGGACCGCCGCGTCCACGACCCCCTGAAGGAGCATCGCCGCGAGACGCGGTTCCGTGTGGCCCATGTCGGCGAGGGCCTCGACGATCATCGCGACCAGCCCGCCGTGCGCGGCGCGGATCTTCTCGCGTGCCCCTGAGTCGAGTTCGCTCGCCGAGATGGCCACGACGGCACGGTGCCGGCGGTCGCCCACCAGCGAGAGCTGCTCCCGAACGTACGCCTCGACCTTGCCCTCGGGCGTACCCGCGCGCTCCATCGCCGTGGAGACCTCCGCCGCCCAGACGGGGAAGTCGACCTCGCAGAGCTCTTCGACGACCGCGGCCCGCGACCGGAAGTACTCGTACACGGAGGACCGGGCGAGCCCGGTGCGCTCGGCGAGCGCGGGGAAGGTCAGCGCCTCCGTCCCGCCCTCGGACAGCAGGGAGCGCGCCGCGTCCAGAAGGGCGCCGCGCTGCATCGACCGGTGCTCGGCCACAGAGGCCGCTCGAATCCTTGGCACGCCACCACTTTACGGACGGGACGCGCGCCGCGGGAGTCGTCCCGCCCCGCGCACGGCCCGGCAGGGACGATTCCGCATAGTCAGCGCCGGAAACTGGCCAGCTTCGCGCGGAGCTGGAGGACGGACTTGGTGTGGATCTGGCTGACGCGGCTCTCGGTCACGCCGAGCACATTGCCGATCTCCGCGAGGGTCAGGCCCTCGTAGTAGTAGAGCGTCACCACGGTCTTCTCGCGCTCCGGCAGCGTGTTGATCGCGCGCGCCAGATACCGCCGCAGCTCGCGGTCCTCGGCGACCTCGACCGGGTCGTCGGCAGACTGGTCCTCGAGCGTGTCCATCAGGCTGAGCCGGTCGCCGCTCTCGCCGCCGGCGTGCAGCAGCTCCTCCAGGGCCACCACGTTCGCGAGGGACAACTGACTGAAGACCGCGTGCAGTTCCTCGACCTTGATGCCGAGCTCGGCGGCGACCTCGCTCTCCGACGGAGTCCGCCGCAGCTGCGCCTCGAGCGTGGCGTACGCCCGCTCGACGTTGCGCGCCTTCTGCCGTACGGAGCGCGGAATCCAGTCGAGTGCCCGGAGTTCGTCGATCATGGCGCCGCGGATCCGGGTGATCGCGTACGTCTCGAATTTGATCTCGCGCTCGATGTCGAACTTCTCGATCGCGTCGATCAGCCCGAAGACGCCCGAGGACACGAAGTCGGCCTGTTCGACATTGGGCGGCAGGCCGACGCTGACGCGTCCCGCGACGTACTTGACCAGGGGCGAGTAGTGCAGGATGAGCTGCTCGCGCAATCGCCCGTCACCCGTCGCCTTGTATGACCTCCACAGCTCCTCGAGCGAAGAGGGAGCAGGAGGCCGCACGCTGCCACGGGCAGCGGGGGGAACCGCAGCCCGGTCAGACCCGGAGGTGTGCTGGGGCATTCGTCGCCTTGTGCCGTTCTGCCGTGAACTGGTGATTTGTGCGCCTGGCGCCGGACTGGTGGTAAAGATCCCAAGTTAACTGTCTGATGCTCGGTTGCCCATCTGATCGTGGTTGCTCTTCGGTGCCTGGCTCATTCCGGATTGAACCGAACGAGCCGGAATCCTGGTGAGCGTAGCGTGACTGCAGTGTCGCAGTGTGCGAAGGCTATGGGATCGCACGTGCGCAGATACGTTCCGTTGGGCGACTTGCGGGATCACATCCGTCGCTGTAAGTGACCGGGCTGAAAGGTCAACGCCCCGTAATGCCAAGGGGTTCGGCAGTCATCCGGACGGCGCAACACCCTCTGTCACCGATCATCTCCTTCCGGCGAGACAGGCCGGATCGCCTGGCGTGTCAACTGCCAGCCATCGCTGTGTCGTTCGACGAACCCTAGTGAGCGCAGTTCGTACAACCTCCCGATTGCGTCGTCGACTCCGGTGCCCGCCGCCCGGGCGATGTCCCCCGCCCCCACGGCTCCGCCGGCGGGCAGCGCCGCCAGGACCGCCGCGGCGTCCGGCGCGAGCAGGTCGTGCGGCAGTACGGGACCGCGCCGCGCCGGCGCGAGCTCCCCCATGTCTCCGACCAGCTCCATGACTTCCGCAGCGTCGGTGACGAGAACGGCTTCCCCGCGCAGCAGTTCGTGCACCCCCGCTGATCGGGTGCTCGTGACCGGCCCAGGAACCCCCATCGTGTGACGCCCGAGACGCTGCGCCCAGCGCGCCGTACCGAGAGCACCGCTGCGGTACGCGGCCTCCACGACTACAGTCCCCCTGGTGAGCGCGGCGATCAGGCGGTTACGGAGGATGAATCTGCTCCGCGTCGGATGATCACCGGGTGGCAACTCCGCGATGACCAGACCCTGTTCCGCGATCCGCTCGATCAACTGGACGTGACCGCGCGGATAGGGCCGGTCGACCCCGCAGGCAAGGACCGCCACAGTGGCACCGCTCGCGCCCAGGGTCCCTCGATGCGCCGCCGCGTCCACCCCGTAGGCCCCGCCCGACACGACGACGCTGCCGCGCTCCGCGAGCCCCGCGCCAAGGCTCGCCGCCACCCGCGCCCCGTAGTCCGTGCAGGCCCGCGCCCCCACGACCCCGACGGACCGCAACGCCCATATCCGCAGGGAGGGCCGCCCCCGCACCCACAGGGCGACGGGCCGCGCGTCGCCGAGATCGTCCAGCTGGGCCGGCCACTCGGCGTCTCCGGGACACACGATCCGCGCCCCCACGCCCGCCGCCCGCTCCAGGTCACGCTCGGGCACCACGCCGGCCGCCCTGGCCCGCAGCCCCGCCCAGCGGCCCTCGCTCACCCCGGGCAGCGGCTCCCCGTCCTCGACGATGCGCCGCACGACGTCCACCGCACCGAACTCCCTGAGCCACCGCCCCGCCCTCTCGTCCCCGGGCTCGACGATCCGGGTGAGGGCGGCCCTGGCCAGCCGGATTCCGTCGGAGACCTCCGCCCCACTCACGCCGACCCTCCGATGGCCATGGCCACACCGCGCGAGATCCCGGTGCGCAGCTGAAGGGCGAGCCCCACGTCCTGCGCGCGTGGCCGGTCGTGGCCGCACAGGTCGGCGACGGTCCAGGCCACCCGCAGCACACGGTCGACACCCCGGGCCGTCAGGAAGCCGCGCTCCAGGTCGTTCTCGACCTCGTCCATGGCCCTCGGCGCCGCGGGCCACCGGGTGCGCAGGGCGTGCCCGGGCACCTCACTGTTCGTCCGCCAGGGCGTGTCCGCGAGCCGCGCCGCGGCCCGCTCACGGGCGGCCCGCACGCGCTCGCGGACGACGGCGGTGGTCTCGCCCTGTGCGCCGCCCCCGGTCAGCTCGGCTCGCGTGACGGGCTCCACGTCCACCCTGAGGTCGACGCGGTCGAGCAAGGGCCCGGAGAGGCGTGCCTGATAGCGGCGTACGGCCGCCGGAGGGCACTCGCAGCCGCCTCCCATGAGCGCGTGGTTGCCGCACGGGCACGGGTTGGCGGCCAGCGCCATCAGAAAGCGGGCGGGCAGCCGCACCACCCCGGCACTGCGGGCGATGACCACGTGGCCGGACTCCAGCGGCTGGCGCAGCGCGTCGAGTGCCTGGCCGCTGAACTCCGGCGCCTCGTCCAGAAAGAGCACTCCTCTGTGGGACAACGACACCGCGCCCGGCCGCGGCATCCCCTGTCCGCCGCCGACGAGCGACTGCATCGTCGCCGAGTGGTGGGGCGCGCAGTAGGGGGCGGCGTCGACCAACGGTTTGCCCGGCGGGAGCATGCCCGCCACCGAGTGAATGGCCGTCACTTCGAGGGCTTCCACGCGGGTGAGCGGCGGCATGACCAGCGGCAGCCGCTCGGCGAGCATGGTCTTGCCGGCACCCGGCGGCCCCTGGAGGAGGACGTGATGGGCACCGGCGGCCGCGACCTCGATCGCCGTGCGTGCCGCGCGCTGGCCGACGACATCGGCCAGATCGAGGATGTGGGCGTCGTGCGGCATCCCGGCGAGGCCGACACCGAGGCCCTGGCCCGGGATGCTCAGGCCGGCGAGCATCGGGTCGGGGCGTCCGGTCTCGTCGGGCGGCTCGTCCGGGACCGGCTCATCCGTGAGGACCGCGATGAGCTGGCGCAGGCTCCGCACTCCGAGGACCGAGACGCCCGGGACGAGCGCGGCCTCGCCGGCCGAGCACTCGGGGACCACGACCTGCTCGTAGCCCGCGTCGGCCGCCGCCAGGACGGCCGGTAGCACCCCGCGAACGGGCCGGACCCGGCCGTCGAGCCCCAGCTCGCCGATCATCACGACCTCGGAGAGGACCCGCGGATCGATCCGCTCGGCCGCGCCCAGCACCGCGCTGGCGATGGCCAGGTCGAATCCGCTGCCGCTCTTGGGTACGGACGCCGGGCTGAGCCCCACCGTGAGCTTCTTCTGCGGCCACTCCCCGCCGGAGTTGACGACCGCCGCCCTGACCCGGTCGCGGCTCTCCGAAAGACTCTTGTCGGGCAGTCCGACCAGCGTGAAAGCGGCGACCCCGGGCTCCAGGTCGGCCTGGACCTCGACGACCACGCCCTCGACGCCGACGAGGGCCACGGAGCATGTGCGCGCGAACCCCATCAGGCCACCCCTCGCGCATGCTCGACGACGGGGGCGCCGCGTTCCGGCAGAACGACCCCGACCACATCGATGCGTACGCCGCCGGGTGGCGCTCCCCCGTGTTCCTGCACCCAGCGCTCCGCGAGGTCGCGCAGCCGCTGGGCCTTGACGGGTGTGACAGCGGCCATCGGATGCTCGAAGGGCCCGGCGCGGCCGCCCGCCCTGCGGGTCTTCACCTCGCAGACGACGAGGGCCTCGCCCTCCCGGGCGACGATGTCGATCTCACCGGTCCTGCCCGCGCGCCAGTTGCGCTCGATGACCGTCATTCCGGACTCGACCAGCCGTCGTGCGGCCAGCTCCTCGCCGTACTTTCCGAGTGCGCTGCGTGCCTTGGACGCGTTCATGTCGGCACCACCTCCGACGCCCACGCTGAGGCATGGGCGCCGAAGAAGTGGATCTTGGTGAACTACTCACGGGTTGTGGACAACACAGCCACCCGACCCAGCGAACTCCACCGACTCAGGGGCTCCGGCTCACCCGCCCGGCAGCTCCAGATCGCTCTTGTTCAGCTCCTCGATGTTCACGTCCTTGAACGTGAGTACCCGGACCTGCTTCACGAACCGTGCGGGCCTGTACATGTCCCACACCCAGGCATCCGCCATGGATACTTCGAAGAAAACCTCACCCTGGACCGAGTGCACCTGCATCTCGTAGTCGTTGGTGAGATAGAAGCGCCGTTCGGTCTCGATCACATATTTGAACAGACCGACGACGTCGCGGTACTCCCGGTAGAGCTTCAGCTCCATCTCGGTCTCGTACTTCTCGAGGTCCTCGGCGCTCATGGCATGTTCCCCTTCAGCCGTGCGTCCCCCTATTGTGCGTCAGCCCCGTACGCCTCTAGACGATTTCCGTGTCGAGGACTTCGGGACGACTCGGGGGACCCTCGTCGAGCAGCCGTTCCAGCAGCCCGGCGAGCCTGGTCGGATACACCGTCTCATGTGCTTCGGTCAGTTCCCGGCACGTCCACCAACGTGCTCCGGCGACGCTGCGCCGTTCCAGCTCGGTCAGGCCCTCCCCGGCGATCTCCGACCCGGCCACAGCAGCCGTCGTACGGGCCAGGAAGTACCACTCGTCCTGGTCCCAGCGCCGCCCGTCGAACGGGAAGGAGCAGGTGCGCCGCCACAGGACCGGGCCGAGCTCGACGTCGATGATGCCCGTCTCCTCCGCGAGCTCGCGCAGCGCGGCCTGCTCGCGGGTCTCGTCGCCCTCCAGGCCGCCGCCCGGGGTGAACCACCAGTCGTCGGCGGTGTCCCCCGGCTCGTGCCCGTGCAGGAGCAGAATGCGGTCGTCCGGGTCGAGCAGTACGACCCGAGCCACCTTCCGCAGCTCCCGGCCGGCGCCGGGCGGCTCAGCCCGCAAGGGCCCGCTCCCCCGCCGACGCATGCGACCGGTCGCGGCCCTTGCTCGCGCGCTTGGCGATCGGCCCGTACGCGGCCCCGCCGAGCACCAGGACTGCACCCGCGACCACGGCGGCCAGGACCAGCTTCAGGGGGCCCGGCTGGGAGAGCCCGCCCGGCAGCGCCTCGAAGCCGGTGGGCCGCGCGAGCATGCCGTCCATCGGCCAGGCCACGGCGTCGACCCGGGCGGCCACCGCGCTGCGCGGCACCGTTCCGTGGCTGGAGTCGCCGATGTGGACGCTGGAGTCGAGGGAGCCGCTGCGCTCGTCACCGAGCAGGAAGAGGCGTCCCTCGGGGACCGTGGTGGTCGGGATGCCCGTGGCCGAGGGGCCCTGCCCCTTGGGGAGATACGGTTCGGCAATCTCCTTGCCGTTGACGGTCAGCTTGCCGGCCTCGCAGCAGGCGATCTTGTCGCCGCCGATGCCGACGACGCGCTTGACCATGGGCATGTCGCCCCACGCCGACTCGGTGAAGACGACGACGTCGCCGCGCTTGACCTCACTGCCGTCGATGCGCTGCGCGAGGACCCGGTCGCCGGCGCCGATCGTCGGCGTCATCGACTCGGTGGGCACGGTGTACGGCTGGTACACGATGGCGCCCCACACGAACCCGCCCAGGAACAGCACACAGCCGAGGGCCACGGCCAATCCCGACAGCGTGCTGCCGAGCCGGCCATGGCCCTCGTCCGTACGACGTGTCCTGCTCATCCCAGTTGCTCCCCGCCTCGGAGATTCGCCGTGGAAGATCGGCGATCTGGGACGGCACCCTACCCGGCGGTCTTCACCTCAGAAACCCTGGTGTTCCCCTGGGTAAGCCGACGCCTGCGCCACAGCACGATCGGCGCGGCGCCCGCGAGGCCGAGCGCGCCCGGGGCCGCTCCCATCGCGGCCTTCAGGCCCGGCTGGTCGAAGGTGTCCGGCACAGGCAGGGTCGTCCAGCGGGTGGGCGGCCAGGCGACCACGATCGCGCGGCCCACGACGTTGTCCACCGGGACGAAGCCCTGGTTGCTGTCCTGCTGGTGGTACCGGGAGTCCATGGAGTCCTGGCGGTGGTCACCCATGACCCAAACTTTGCCGATGGGTACGGTGACCTTGAACTTGCCGCCCACATTGTCGTCGGTGCACGGGGTGTTCCCCGGGTAGACGTACGGCTCGTCGAGCGCCTTGCCGTTGACCGTGAGCGGTCCCGTCCCGTTGCACTCGATGGTGTCGCCGCCGACGCCGATGACGCGCTTGATGAGGTCCTTCTCGTTCGTGGACGGCATGAGGCCGATCCAGCCGAGAACGCGCTGCACCGGATTCGGCTCGGCCGTCGGCTCGTCCTTCAGCCAGCCGTCCGGGTCGTGGAAGACGATGACCTCGCCGCGCCCGGGCTCGGACCCGAACCACGGCGTCAGTTTGTCGACGAGCACGCGGTCGCCGATCTGCAGGGTGTTCTCCATCGACGCCGACGGAATCGAGAACGCCTGCACCAGGAAGGTCTTGATGACCAGCGCCAGAACCAGCGCGATGACGATGAGGAGCGGAAGCTCCTTCCAGAAGGAGCGGGGCCTCTTCGCCTGACCGCCCGACCTGCTGCCGCCGACGGAGCCGTCTCCCGGGCCGTCGCCGTGGCCACCACCGTGTCCGTTGCCGTCCACGCCGTCACTCTCGAGGTTCACGGCGCCCGTCGCGGCCGCTGCCGCTCCGTCGTCGGATCGCCCGGGCTGCTCGTCGGGCCCATGCCCTGACCGCGCGCCGACCGCCAAGTCCCCCACATCCACTCCTCACTCCGTGCCGCTGCCTGTCGTCCCATACGCGATGCAGGCCCACCACTCCCATAACGAGCGGGAGTTCCGCAGGGCTCGGGAGAGGGATCGATCCGTTCAGATCCGTGGAGGCCACCCTATGCGACGGTTGCGCGGCTGCGGCCGACCTGTTCTGCGCGGCGGCCACAGTCGCGTAGGTGCTCGGCTCCGGGAGCGTGCTCCAGTGACCGACCGGCCAGGCGATGACGCGGGCCCGGCCGACGACCGACTTCTCCGAGACGGTGCCGCTGAAGGCCTCGGTGCGGTGGAAGCGGGAGTCGGCCGAGTTGGAGCGGTGGTCGCCCATCACGAACAGGCGCCCCTTGGGCACCTTGACCTCGAACTCGAACTTTGACGGCACGTCACCCGGATGGATGTACGGCTCGTTCAGGGGCGTCCCGTTGACCGTGACGCGGCCCTGTTTGTCGCAGCACTTGACGGTGTCACCGCCGACCGCGACGACCCTCTTGATGAGATCGCGCTCGTCGTCCGAGGGCAACAGGCCGATCCAGGTGAGACCTTCCTTCACCTGCTTGACGCCGACAGGGGCGTCCTTCTTCGTTCCCTGTTCCTGTTCCAGCCACTTACCGGGGTCCTTGAAGACGACGACGTCGCCGCGGTGCGGCTTCGCGCCGAACCACGGGGTGAACTTGTCGACGAGGACCCGGTCGCCGATCCTGATCGTCTGCTCCATGGAGCCGGACGGGATCACGAAGGCCTGGACGAGGAACGTCTTCAGGACGAGTGCTATCAGCAGCGCCACCCCGATGAGGAGCGGGATCTCCTTGAGCGCGGAGCGCCGTCGGCGTCGCTTGACCTTGCGCGCCAGCCTGCGCCGCTCGGCACGGCCCGGCAGCGGCGGGCTGCCGGCGCGGCGCGTCCCGGTGGGCAGGCGGGTGTCGCCGCCGCCCCTGCGCGAGTGGGAGCGTCCGCGGTTACCCATGGGCACCGCCGGGTGCGGGCACGCGCGCGTAGACGTCGTTGCGGGACAGGGAGCCCCAGTGGCCCGTCGGCCAGGCGATCCACTGGGCCTTGCCGATCACATCGCCCACGGGGACCATGCCGCCGCCGGGTGCGCCCAGGTAGTCGCGTGAGTCCCGGGAGTCGCCCCGGTGGTCACCGAGCAGGAAGAGGGTGCCGTCGGGCACGACGAGGTCGAAGGGGACCTCGGAGGGGGTGTTGCCGGGGTACAGGAACGTGCTCTCGTCCACCGGTTCGCCGTTCACCGCGATCCTCCCCCTGCTGTCGCAGCAGACCACATGGTCTCCCCCCACGCCCACGACCCGCTTGATGTAGTCGGCGTCACCGAAGTACCCGGTCCCGTCGAAGACAACGACATCGCCCCGCTGCGGCTCAGCACCGAAACGGTACGCCAACTTGTTTACGAGAACGCGGTCCCCGACCCTCAATGCGGGCTCCATGGAACCGCTGGGGATCTGGAAGGGCTGCATCACGAAGATGCTCAGCAGGAGCAGCAGAACGAGTCCGAGCAGCGCCGACAGGGTCAGGCGGCCACCGGGAAGCCAGGACGCGGCCCGCGACACAAACGCGAAACGCGACCGCTCCTCCCCGCCCTCGTGTACGGAGGGGTGGGAGGCGCGATCGCGTTCCGTTGTCTGTGCTTCGGTGTCCATCGAGGCCAGATGCTATCCGGCCCGGCTGTGACCCCGTGCGCGAGCTCAGTTGTCGCGCTTCTCCTTGATCTTCGCGGCCTTGCCGCGCAGGTCGCGCAGGTAGTAGAGCTTCGCGCGACGCACGTCACCGCGGGTGACGAGCTCGATCTTCTCGACGATCGGGGTGTGCACCGGGAAGGTGCGCTCGACGCCGACAGAGAAGGAGACCTTGCGGACCGTGAAGGTCTCGCGGACACCGGCGCCCTGGCGGCGGATGACTACGCCCTTGAACTGCTGCACACGGGAGCGGTTGCCCTCGATGACGCGGACGTGGACGTTGACGGTGTCACCCGGGCGGAAGGCCGGGATGTCGCTGCGCAGCGACGCGCTGTCGACGGAGTCGAGCAGGTGAGACATGATCGTCTGCTTTCTTCACCGATGCCACAGGTCATCGGCGGGAATGTTCGAAATGAGGATTCGGTAGCTGATCGCGTCGGGCGGGCGTCGTTCCCCCTGTGGCAGGGGCGCACGCTGGACGTACAGCAGCGGCCTATTGTTCCACGGCTGCGGGGTCTCGCCCAAATCGGCCGTCGGGGCCGGGCCGCCAGCCCAGGATGGAGAGCATCTCGCGGTCCTTCTTGTCGAAGACCGAGGGGTCGCAACGCTCCACGAGATCGGGCCTGTTGCGGGTGGTGCGCCGCAGCGCCTCGTCCCTGCGCCAGCGCGCGATCTTGCCGTGGTGGCCGCTGAGCAGCACGTCGGGGATGCCCTGGCCGCGCCACTCGGGGGGCTTGGTGTAGACGGGCCCTTCGAGGAGGTTGGCCATGGCGCCGGGCGCGAAGGAGTCGTCCCGGTGGGACTCGGCGTTCCCGAGGACCCCGGGCAGCAGTCGCGCGACGGCCTCCGTGACGACGAGCACGGCGGCCTCTCCGCCGGCCAGCACGTAGTCGCCGATGGAGACCTCGTAGACCGGCATCCGGGTCGCGTACTCGTCGATGACACGGCGGTCGATGCCTTCGTAGCGCGCGGGCGTGAAGACCAGCCAGGGGCGCTCGGAGAGCTCGACGGCGAGCTCCTGGGTGAAGGGGCGGCCGCTGGGCGTGGGGACGACGAGGGCGGGGCCGTGGGACCCGGTCTCGTAGCCGTCGGCGAGCACGTCGTCGAGGGCGTCGCCCCAGGGGCCGGTCTTCATGACCATGCCGGGGCCGCCGCCGTACGGGGTGTCGTCGACCGTGTTGTGCCGGTCGTAGGTCCACTCCCTGAGGTCGTGCACCCGTACGTCGAGCTGCCCGCGCGCGCGGGCCTTGCCGACGAGGGAGACGTTCAGGGGGTCGAGGTACTCGGGGAAGATCGTGACGACGTCGAGCCGCATCAGGCGCCGCCCGCCTCGGAGTGCTCGCCGGAGTCGTCGTCCGCGTCGCGGCTGGAGGCGATCTCGGCGCGGTCGTCGATGAGCCCGGGCGGCGGGTCGATGATCGCCCGCTGCTCCTCCAGGTCGATCTCGGTGACGATCTCCTCGACGAAGGGGATCATCACCTCGCTGCCGTCGGGGCGCTCCACGATGAACAGGTCCTGCGAGGGCAGGTGCGAGATCTCGGTGATCCGGCCGACCTCGACACCGTCCGTGGTGACCACGTCCAGGTCCATCAGCTGGTGGTCGTAGAACTCGTCCTCGTCCTCCGGCAGTTCCTCCGGGTCGACCTCGGCGATGAGGAGCGTGTTGCGCAGCGCCTCGGCGGCCGTACGGTCGCGTACGCCCTCGAAGCGGAGCAGGAGGCGGCCGCTGTGCACGCGGCCGGTCTCGATCGTCAGCGGCCCCGCGGAGGCGGGGTCGGTGGCGAGCACGGCACCGGGGCCGAGCCGCAGCTCGGGCTCGTCGGTACGTACCTCGACGGTGACCTCGCCCTTGATGCCGTGGGCGCGGCCGATGCGCGCGACTACCAGCTGCACGTGAACAACTCTCCTGTCATACGGCCACGGGCCGGGGACGGCCCTGAGGCCCTCCCCGGCCCGAGCCGGTGCTTCATTTGTCGCCGAACCGTTGGTCCGGCTCAGCGAACCTGGTCCACGTCGACGAGGTCGACGCGGACACCGCGGCCGCCGATGGCGCCCACGACGGTACGCAGGGCACGCGCGGTGCGGCCGTTGCGGCCGATCACCTTGCCGAGGTCATCGGGGTGGACCCGGACCTCGAGAACGCGCCCACGGCGCAGGTTGCGCGAGGCGACCTGCACATCGTCGGGGTTGTCGACGATGCCCTTCACGAGGTGCTCAAGAGCCTCCTCGAGCATGCTCAGGCCTCGGTGGACTCGGTGGACTCGGCCGGGGCCTCGTCCGCCTTCTTGTCAGCCTTCTTGGCCTTCGGGGTGATGGCCTCGCCCTTGGCGTCGTCGCCCTCGAGACCCTTGGTGAAGGCCTCGAACGCGGCGCGCTTGTCCTTGGGCTCCGCGACGAGCAGCGGCGCGGGGGCCGGCAGGCCCTTGTGCTTCTGCCAGTCACCGGTGAGCTTCAGGATGGCCATGACCGGCTCGGTCGGCTGGGCGCCGACGGACAGCCAGTACTGGGCACGCTCCGAGTTGACCTCGATGCGCGAGGGGTTCTGCACCGGGTGGTACAGACCGATCTCCTCGATGGCCCGGCCGTCACGGCGGGTACGGGAGTCGGCGACGACGATGCGGTAGTGAGGCGAACGGATCTTGCCCAGACGCTTCAGCTTGATCTTGACTGCCACTGGAGTGGTGTCTCCTGGTCTTGACGTGGTTGGGCACAACGGGATGCCACGTGGGGTTGCGGTACTCGGGGTGCCCGATGGACGCGTCAGCCGGAGGCGAGAGGGTTCCTATGCGGCTGTCGAGTACAGCTAGCCATTGTGCCATACGCCGGCGGGGCGGCCGAACCTGGTCCGGACGCCCCGCAGCAGGTCGTACACCCTCACCGAAGATCAGCCGGAGATCACCCGACGCCCGCGCCGACGGCTTCCGGGATGCGGAACGGCTTGCCGCAGCCGCCGCAGACGATCGGGGCCTGGGCGAGGACCGAGGGCACCACGCGCACATTGCGCCCGCAGTCGCAGACCGCCTTGACGCGGACGCCGCCCCCGGAGGAGCCGTGCCGCGCGGCCGGGCCGCGGAAGCTGCGCTTGGTGTCCGCGGCCGTGGCCACGGTGTGCGCTTTGAGGGCGCTCTTGAGCCGCTCGATCGTCGGCCGGTAACGCTGCTTCGCCTCGGGGTTGAGCGTCACCAGCGAGAAGCCGCTGCTGGGGTGCGGTTCCTCGGGGTGGTCGAGGCCCAGCTCTTCGGCGATGGCGAGGAATCTGCGGTTGTGGTACCGGCCGGCGCGGGAGGTGTCGCGGACTCCTCGGGCGGCGGCGATGCCATGGACTGCCTCATGGAGGAGTCGCTCGAAGGAGAGCTCGTGTCCGCAGGCGGACGACGACTCCCCGATCAGGGATTCGGGCGCGGCTAGATCTGGCAGCTCAGGGTGGTGCCGCTGAATGTCGGCCCACGCCTGTGCCAGCTCTGCGGCGAGAACAGGTGGTGTCGTGCTCACGTCGTGACAACGAGCCGGGATGCCTCTGTGTTCCTATTCCGGGGCATCCCAAATAATTTGCACGTACCAGTCAGTTGCCGCTCATGCGTCCGGACGAGGGCGGGTGCGCTGATCTGCGGAGAAGCCTCACAGCTCACACCAAGGTGGTGCGTAGGTATACGTACGCCCCGGCGCGTAGACGATGTCCGCACGCCGGGGCGACTGTGTCCCTCTGATGCGCAAGGGGCCTTTCGGCCTCTCTCGCGCCGCTCGCTTCGCGGGTGGGGTGGCTCAGTACGCGCGCGCCACGACGGCGACGTTACCCGCCGCGTCATCCGCGTCCGGCACCGCCCCGTCCTCGGTGACCAGGCACCGTACGGAGACGGAGTGCTCGGCCAGCGCGGCCTCGCCCGCCTCGCCGAGCGTGGCCCACGGGATGCGGGCCCAGCCGCCCGAAGCGGCGGCCTCGACGGCCTCGTCGACCGTCGTCACATCGGCCGTGCGGGACTCGCGGCGCTCGCGCGCCTGCTTCAGGAGCAGCGCCTGGTCCTCTTCCAGAACGGTGGGCAGCAGCGCGGCGAGCGCCTCTACGGCCACCGGCTCCTTGCCGCCCGGGATGCGCCTGGCCAGCATCGCCGTGCCGTTCTCCAGGTCGCGCGGGCCGATCTCGACGCGTACGGGCACTCCCTTGAGTTCCCAGTCGACGGCGCGGCGGCCGAACGGGGTGTCCGTGCGGTCGTCGACGTGGACGCGGATGCCGGCCGCCTGAAGGGCGCCGCCGATCTCGTGGACCTTGGCCAGAACGGCGTCGTCCCCCTTGATGGCCAGCACGACGACCTGAGTGGGGGCGAGCCGGGGCGGGATCCTCAGGCCGTTGTCGTCGCCGTGCATCATCACGAGCGCGCCGATCATGCGGGTGGTCGATCCCCAGGAGGTCTGCCAGACCAGTTCCTGCTTGCCCTCCTTGGACAGGTACTGGGTGTGGAAGGCCCTGGCGAAGTTCTGGCCGAGTTCGTGGCTGGTGCCCAGCTGGAGGGCCTTGCCGTCGCCCATCATCCCTTCGAGCGTGAGGGTGTTGACGGCGCCGGCGAAGCGCTCCTTGGCGGTCTTGCGGCCGAGGACGACGTCCATCGCGAGGACGTCCTGCATGAAGTCCGCGTACACGTGCCGGTGGATGCGGGCCGCGAAGTCGCGGGCCTCCTCGTACGTGGCGTGCGCGGTGTGGCCCTCCTGCCAGAGGAACTCCGTGGTGCGCAGGAAAAGTCGGGGGCGCAGCTCCCAGCGGACGACGTTCGCCCACTGGTTGATGAGGAGGGGCAGGTCGCGGTAGCTCTGCACCCACTTGGCGAAGTACTCGTTGATGATCATCTCGGAGGTGGGGCGGACGACGGCGGGCTCCTCGAGCTCCTTGCCGCCGCCGTGCGTGACCACGGCGAGTTCGGGCGCGAACCCCTCGACGTGTTCGGCCTCCTTGTGGAGGTACGACTGCGGGATCAAGAGCGGGAAGTACGCGTTCTGGGTGCCCGTCTCCTTGATGCGGGCGTCCATGTCCTGCTGCATCCGCTCCCACAGGCCGTAGCCGTACGGTCGGATGACCATCGTGCCGCGCACCGGACCGTTGTCGGCCAGCTCGGCCTTGTTGACGATGTCCTGGTACCAGCGCGGGAAGTCCTCTGCCTGAGGCGTGAGGACGGGTGTCTTGGCCATGGCGCGCATGCTACGGCGCGATGACGCCCGGTCGGCATTCTTTTTGACCGCGCGGCGCAGGCCCGCGGCGGTGCGCGAAGGCCCTTGGGAACACCCCCTAGACGGGACGACGGATGCGGAGTTCTCTGGCATACGGGGGAACTGCGAGCGCACATGTACGGGGGCGGACGAACCGCAGGAACACGGCACAGCAGTAACTCTCGGCGGATTGGGGCGCTTTCGATGACACCTACGCTCGTGCAGCGGCACCTCCCCCACGCAGGGCGCGTGCCCCGCGTGGACCTGTGCGCACGCGCGCGTGACTGGGCGGAGATACAGGAGCGGATGCTGGTCCCGCTCTACGAAGCGGTCTACGAACGGCTGGAGGTCGGCGAAGCGGCCGGCACCCGGCTTCTCGGCCTCGGCTGCGGCTCGGGGCTCGCCCTATTGATGGCGGCGTCGCGGGGCGCGGCGGTCACGGGCGTCGAGGCGGCCGCGCCCGAGCGGCTCGCACTGGCCAGAGAGCGTCTCCAGGGCGAGACGCGGAGCACGCGCGCGCGTGGTGACACGCGACTGACCGAAGGGGGCCCCGGGGACGCGGCGGAACCGGACGATGCGCCGTACAACCTGATCACCGCGTTCCAGCCGATCGGCTGCATGGCGGGTGACTCCGAGGGGCTCGGCGCGCTCCTGGAGTCGGCGTCGCCGTTCGCCGAGCGGGGTACTCCCGTGGTGCTGGCCGGCTGGGGTCCGCCGGAGCGGTGCGCGACGTCGTCGGTCCTGCGGGTCGCGACGAAGCTCGCCGATCCGCTGCGCAGCGCGGGCAGTTGGCGGCCGGCGCTCCGCGACGACCTGGAGGAGGTCACACATCGGGCCGGGCTGAGGCCGGACGGCTCGGGCCGGGTCGCCTGTCCGTTCGGCTACGCGGACGTGGACAGCGCCGTGCGCGGGCTGCTGTCGACGGGGCTGTTCGACGCGGCGATCGGCGCGACGGACCGGTCCCAGGTCGAGAAGGAGATGACGGAGGCACTGCACCCGCATCAGCGGCAGGACGGGACGGTGTGGATGCCGAACGTGTTCCGCTACGTGATCGCGCGCACGCCGTGACGGTCGCTAGCGGTCGGTCTCCGTCCCCTGGCCGTCGGTGTCCTGGGTCCCCTGAGTCCCCTGCGCCTCCTCGTCCTTGGTGAGGCGGATGACGCCAGCGACGCGGTAGGCCTCCGCCTCGTCCAGGGTCTCGTTCGCGAGGAGTGCCGCGGCCAGGGCGTCCAACTGGCCGCGGTGGTCGCGGAGTTTGGTGCAGGCCTCCTCGTAGCACTCGTCGACGATGCGGCGCATCTCGTGGTCGATGGCGTCGAGGGTGTGCGGCGCGGCGGAGAGCCCGTATGCCTGCTGGGCGTCACTCGGCAGGGCGGAGAGGCGGCCGATGCGGTCGCTCATGCCCCAGCGGGCGACCATGCCTCGCGCGATGTTCGTGACCTGTTCGAGGTCGTTCTCGGCGCCGGTGGTGACGAGCCCGTATACGACCTGTTCGGCCGCCATGCCGCCGAGCGCGCCGATGATGCGGCCGCGCAGGTACTCCTCCGTGTAGGCGTATCTGTCGGCGTCGGGCGTGGAGAGGGTGACGCCGAGTGCGCGGCCGCGCGGCACGATGGTGATCTTGCGGACGGGGTCGGCGCCGGGCTGGAGCATGCCGAGCAGGGCGTGGCCGCTCTCGTGGTAGGCGGTGCGGCGGCGCTCCTCGTCCGGCATGACGAGGGGCCGTTCGGCGCCCAGTTGGACCTTTTCCAGGGCCTGGGAGAGGTCGGTCTGGGTGACGGTCTTCTGCTGGCGCTTGACGGCGAGGAGGGCGGCCTCGTTGGTGAGGTTGGCGAGGTCGGCACCGGTCATGCCCGGGGTCGTGCGGGCGACCTGCAGCAGGTCCACGTCCGGGGCGAGCGGGATCTGCCGGGTGTGGATCTTGAGGATGGCCTCGCGGCCGCCGCGGTCGGGCGGGCTGACGGTCACGACGCGGTCGAAGCGGCCGGGGCGGGTGAGGGCCGGGTCGAGGACGTCCGCGCGGTTGGTGGCCGCGATGACGATGACGCCCTCGGATCCCGAGAAGCCGTCCATCTCGGTGAGGATCTGGTTGAGGGTCTGTTCGCGCTCGTCGTGGCCGCCCATGGCGGAGCCGCCGCCGCGGGCCCGCCCGATGGTGTCGATCTCGTCGATGAAGATGATCGAGGGCGCCACCTTGCGGGCCTCGGCGAAGAGTTCGCGTACGCGCGAGGCGCCGACTCCGACGATCATCTCGATGAACTCGGAGGCGGACGCGGAGAAGAACGGCACCCCGGCCTCGCCCGCGACGGCCCTGGCCAGGAGCGTCTTGCCGGTTCCCGGCGGGCCCGACAGGAGGACACCGCGAGGCATCTTCGCGCCCATCGCGCGATAGGCGTCGGGGTTCTTGAGGAAGTCGACGACGTCACTGAGCTCGCCCTGCACCTCGTCGATGCCGGCGACGTCCGCGAACGTCGTGCGCTGCACCCCGGGCTCCAGCTCGACCGGCTTGGGCGGCTGCTTGCGCCCGAGCATTCCTCCCCCGATGCCGCCGCCCATGCCCTGTCGCATCCGCCGCGCGATGAAGATCCACAGCACGACGAGCAGGAACATCGGGGCGAGGGAGAGGAGGAGGTTGGCGAGGAAGCTGCGCTCCTGGACGACCGGCGAGGCCGTCACGGTGACGTTGTGCTTCTCCAGGTTCGCCCAGAGGTCGTCGTCCGCGAAGGACGGCCGCTGGGTCTTGAACTTGGTGTAGTTCTTGCTCGAGCTGTCACTGCCGTCGGGCGTGGGCTGCTCCTTCTTGAGCTGGCCCTGGATCGCGTCACCCTTGGAGTAGATCTTGGTGACGTTGTTGTCGGCGACCTGCTTGCTGAACTCGGTGTACGAGATCGTCGGCTCGTTGCCCCGGTTGAAGAACGACAGCACGAGGTTGGCGATGAGGTAGACGATCAGAGCGGTGAGAATGAGGCCGCCCCAGCCGCCCGGCATCTTCTTGCGCGGCGGCTTGGCGGGCTGCGGAGGCGGCGCCCCCTCGGAGCGCCACGGCTGGTCCGTCCGGTCGCGCGGGGGTACGGGGTTGGCCACGCCTGCTCTCCTCCTGCCGTCACGCCTCCCGCCCATGACCGCACACATCCGGGACCCTTGCCAGTATCCAGAATCCTGGTTACTGTCCGAGCCGTGAACGGTTTCGACGAGCGCTTCCTTACGCGCAACGGCCTCGCGGCCCGCCAGCTCGCGGTCCTGCTGCTCAACCACGAGCCCGACACACGACTGCCCCGGGTCCGCGACTTCGCCGAGGAACTGGGGTGCGGAAACGGCACGGTTCAGGCCGCTCTGCGGCTCCTGGAGGAGTCCGGCGCCATCGAGACCGCCGCACGCGGCCACCTGGGCACCTTCCTGGTGCGCTCCGAGCGCTCCGTCCTGTGGCGCCTCTCCGGCCTCGGCACTCTGCTCGCCGCGATGCCCCTCCCCTACTCCCGCCGCTACGAGGGCCTGGCCACCGGCCTGCGGACCGCCTTCGAGGAGGCGGGCACGCCGTTCGCGATCACGTTCATGCGGGGCGCGGGCGCCCGGACCACGGCCCTGCTCGAAGGCAAGGTCGACCTGGTGGTGCTCTCGCGCTTCGCCGCCGACCGGCTGATCGAGGAGCATCCGGTGGAGCTCGTCGCCGACCTGGGCCCGGCCACGTACGTCGGCGCCCATGGGCTGCTGCTGCGCGAGGGTGCCTCGCTCGACGCGCCCGGCCTGCGGATCGCCGTGGACCCCACCTCCGAGGACCAGCGCATGCTCGCCGAGCGCGCGTTCGCCGCGCGCACCGACATCGAGTGGGTCGAGTCCTCGTACATGCAGCTGCGGGACCTGTTCGCGCGGAACCTGGCCGACGCCACCGTCTGGAACCTCGACGAGGTACAGGGCCGGACGGGGATGGGCGGGGAGGTGCTGCCGCTGGGTGACGAGGTCACCCGCGATCTGTCCCTGCGCAACTCCAGCGCGGCGATCATCGGCAGGACCGAGGGCGCGAAGGCGCTCTCCGCGGTGCGGGACGCGATCGACCTGTCGACCGTGACGTCACTGCAGGCCGAGGTGTTGCGGGGCGAGCGCGTGCCGTCGTACTGAGCCGGCGGGGTGGGGTGGAGGGATTCGCCCGCCCTTCCCAGGCTGAATATCCAGAATCCTGATTATTGTCGAATTGGCCAGTGGCCCCGGAAGGAGATCCCATGGACGACCGACTCGCCCTCCGTATCCGGCTGTTCCGCGAAGGCGGCCAGGTCAGGCCCGAGGTCGCCGACTTCGTGACCGCCGAACTCACCGCCCTGGCGGAGCGCGGGAACGAGGTGACCGAGCAGACCGCCGGCATGCTCACCAGCCATCTGATGATGGCGCTCACCCGGCTCGTCGACGGGGAGCCGATCGAGCAGTTCCTCACCGACGAGCAGGTGGCCGCGGAACTGGCCGGCCACCCCCACGCCGTGTCCGGCGCCCGCGAGGTCGCCGCCCGCGCCCGCGAACGGCTCGGCGCCACCCTGCCCGACTCCGAGGTCAACTTCCTGGCCATGCATCTCGCGGTGCTGGCGGGACAGCCATCAACCGACTCCCAACCCCCAAGGACCACCCCATGAAGAAGATCCTCACCGGCGGCGTAGGCAAGGTCGAGGTCGTCGGGACCGTCAAGGCGCTCGCCCTCGACGGCGTCGAGATCGTCGCCTCCAGCGACATGGACGCCGCGATGAAGCTCCGCGTGGGCCAGGCCGACTTCTACCTCGGCACCTGCCACACCGGCGCCGGCGCCTCGCTCGGCGTCCTCGTCGGGCTCATGGGCCGGCCCGCGTGCCACACCTTCGGGCGTTCCGTACCGACCGAGGACCAGGTCAACTCCCTGCTCGACCAGGGCAAGAAGGTCTTCGGCTTCTCCATGGACCAGATCGACGTCATCGCTCCGCTGATCGCCCGCGCCATCGCCGCGCGCGCCTGATCACACCAGGCACCTCCGCCCCGGGCACGAAGGAGATCCCGTGAGCCCCGTGAACACCACTCTCGCCGCAGGTGCGAACCTCGACCTCTCCCTGGCGCAGCAGTTGACCGTGATCGCCCTGTGCGCGCTGACCGCGTTCATCTCGCACATGGCGCTGGCCGTCTTCAACGACGGTGTACGCCCGTTCATGCTGGACTTCATCCAGGGCCGGTCCACCCGCAGCGCCACCGCCGCGGTCTCCTTCGGGCTCTCCGCCGGGTTCGTCTTCGGTCTCGGCGCGCCGATGGCCCTGTCCACCGGCGTACTCAACCCGTGGCTGCTGTTCCTGCCCACGGACATCCTCGGGCTGCTCGCCCCGAAGAAGTGGATCGCGCCGATCCTGGGCGGTGCCTGGGGCGCCGTCGTCGTGTTCGGCCTGAACGGTGCGAACGACGTGGCCCACGACCTGCCGGTCGACTTCCTCACCGCGATGCAGCAGATGTCGACGCCGATCCTGTTCCTGTTCACGCTGTTCCCGGTGCTGGCGATCACCAAGCAGTTCGGGCGCGTGTGGGGCGGCGTCGCGGGCGTCCTCGAACTGGCCCTGGTCGTGATGACCATGAAGATCTGGCCGAACATGTTCGCGGGCGCGCTCGCCATGGCGGTCGGTGTCCTGATGCTCATCGGCCTCGCGATCGCCAAGGACGTCCGGGAGCGCAAGGCCGCGCGGGCCGAGGGCGGCGGCGTCGAGGAAGTGGTCCTCGCGGACGACCCGATGGCGTCGCTGTTCAGTGCTGGCGCGGCCAGACTGCGCAAGTTCCTTCCGCTGTTCATGGTGCTCGGCGCCGGCGTCTGTGTGCTCGCGCAGATGCACATATTCGGCGGTGGTGAGGCCACCAGCTTCCTGATCGCGAAGGGGCACTACAGCGAGGCCGCCCAGGTCGACTTCTACCGGGTGTTCGGCTTCATCCCGCTGATCGCGACGACGGCGCTCGCCTCGGGGGCGTACGGCATCGCGGGCTTCACGCTCGTCTACCCCATCGGCTATCTGCTGCCGAACCCGTTCCTCGCGGCGATCGTCGGCGCGGCCGTGTTCGCCGTCGAGGTGCTCGCCCTCTCCTACATCGGCAAGTTCCTCGGCAAGCTGCCGACCGTGCGCGACTCGTCCGAGCATCTGCGCAGCGCCATCACCGACACGCTCCAGCTGGCGATCCTCTTCGGTTCGCTGATGGCGGCCAACGCCATGGGCGCCGGCCTCGGCATCCTCGTCGTCGGCGGGCTCTACCTGCTGAACGAGGCGATGGGCCGGCCCGTCGTACGGATGGCGGCCGCTCCCGCCGCGGTGATCGTCGGCGGCGTCCTGCTCAACCTCCTGTACTGGCTCGACCTGTTCACCCCCGTCAAGGGCTGAGGCCGGGTACGTACGCCGGGAAGGAAACCATGCACACCCCGCCCCTCATCCACACCGTCACCGGCCCGCTCCCCGCGGCTGCCGTACGTGGCCCGGCCCTCGCCCACGAGCATCTGGTGCTCGACCTCGACCGGCGCGGCGACGGCGGCGCCGTCCTCGACCCCGAGGCGCACGGACCGGCCGTCACGTCCGAACTGGCCGCCCTGCGCGAGGAGTTCGGCCTCGCCCTGGTGATCGAGCTGACCTGCCGCGGCATGGGGCGCGACCCGCGTGCCCTGGCCCGGATCTCCCGGGACGCGCAGGTCGCCGTCGTCGCGGCCACCGGCTGGTACTACGAGCCGTTCCACCCGTCCGAACTGGCCGACGCGGGGGTCGGACAGCTGGCCGACACACTGGTCCGCGAGATCGACGGCGGTCTCGGGTCCACGGGCGTCCGGCCGGGCGTCCTCGGCGAGGTCGGCAGCCACGGTGACGTGCCCAGCGAGCCGGAGTCACGTGCGCTGCGCGCCGCGGCGCGGGCCGCCGTCGCCACGGGCCTGTCGGTCGCCACGCACGCGCAGCTCGGCCGCGGCGGGCTCGCCCAGCTGGAGCTGCTCACGGCCGAGGGCCTCGCCCCGCACCGGATCTCGGTCGGCCACCAGGACCTCCTCGACGATCCGGCCGTGCACAAGGAGCTGGCCGCGAGCGGCGCGTACGTCGCGTTCGACACGGTCGGCAAGGAGAGCTACCAGAGCGACGACGTCCGGCTCCGGCTGCTGCTCGCCCTCGTCGAGGCCGGCTACGCCGACCGTGTCCTGCTCAGCTGCGACATCTCGCGCCACGGCTATCTGGAGCGCGAGGGCGGTCAGGGTTACGGGCATCTGTTCCGGTCGTTCCTGCCCCGGGCGCGTGCCGCGGGCGTGGACGACGCACTGGTGGAGCTGATGACACGCCACAATCCGCTGCGCTTTCTGACCGGCGCGAGCGTGGAGGAGATCTGACGATGACGCCCACCCGCTCGGCCGCATCCACGCTCCCCGAGACGTTCCCGCTCGCCACGATCCCCGTCGACGAGGCGATGGCCCGGCAGTTCCGGCTGATCGAGTGCACCGCCGCGCACTTCTCCGGCGAGGAGCTGTTCAACGCCGACGCGGGCGTCGTGCCCGGTCTCGGCCGGCCCCGCACGACCGCCAAGGCCGAGGCGGTGCTCGCCGACTTCTTCGGGGCCGAGGACGCCGCGTTCGTCCAGGGGGCGGGCACCGGAGCGATCCGTGCCGCGCTGAACGCCGCCGTGAGCGCGGGCGATCCGCTGCTGATCCACCGGGCGCCGGTGTACCGCACCACCGAGGTCACGCTGCGCGGCATCGGCGTACGCGCCGAGGAGGTCGACTTCAACGACCTGGGCGCGCTGCGCGAGGCCCTCGCGTCGGGACGCTTCCGGTGGGCGTACGTCCAGCACACCCGGCAGCGGCTCGGCGACTCGTACGACCCGGGCGAGGTGCTCGCCGCGTGCCGGGCGGCGGGGGTGCGCACGGTCGTCGACGACAACTACGCCGTGCTGCGCGTGCCCGCGTCGGGGGTCGAACTCGGCGCGGACGCCTCCTGCTTCTCGCTGTTCAAGCTGCACGGGCCCGAAGGCGTGGGCATCGTCGTCGGGGCGCGCGACCTCGTCGCACGGGTCCGGGCGGACAACTACTCGGGCGGTGGTCAGGTCCAGGGCCATCAGGCGCTGGACGTGCTGCGCGCCCTGACCCACGTGCCGGTGATGTGGGCGGTGCAGTCGCGGGTGGGCGCCCAGGTGGCCGAGCGGCTCGCCGCCGGTGAGGTGGACGGCGTCGCCGAGGTGCGGCTCGCGAACGCGCAGGACCGGTGTCTGCTCGTGCGTCTCGACCGACCTGTCGCGCGTGAACTCCCCGCTGTCGCCGCCCGGTTCGGCGCGGCGCCCTATCCCGTCGGCTCCAACTCCCGATACGAGATCGCGCCGCTGTTCTACCGCATGTCCAGTTCGTCCCTCGACGACTCCCCCGGGCTCGCGGACTGGACGGTGCGGATCAACCCGATGCGGGCGGGCGCCGACCTCGTGATCGACATCCTGCGCCGCTCCCTCGACGTGCTGAAGCACCACGCAAAGGACGACTGACCGTGTTCCTCGACAGTCTGCTCACCCGCAATCCCGAGCTCGTCGACGCCGCGGCCGACCTCCACCGGCGGGGCGCGGTCCCGCCCGACACGTACGTCATGGATCTCGACGCGATCGAGTCGAACGCCGCGCTGCTCGCCGCCGAGGCCGACCGCCTCGGGCTCGCCCTCTGGTTCGTCGTGAAGCAGCTCGGCCGCAACCCCGAGCTGATCAGGGCGATCGCCCGGCACATCCCGAAGTACGCGGCCATCGACGCGCCGGAGGCACGCACCCTGCACGCGGCGGGGCCGCGGGCGGGCAACCTCGGCCACCTCGCGCAGATCCCGCGCCGCGCGCTGCCCGAGATGCTGGCCTGGCGTCCCGAGACCGTGACCGTCTTCGACGTCGGCAACGCCCGCGCGGTCTCGGACGAGGCGCGCGCGCAGGGCTTCGTCCAGGACGTCCTCGTACGCCTCGAAGGGGCGGAGGGCGCGGTCTACCCCGGGCAGGAAGGTGGCGTTCCGCTCGACGCGCTCGACGACTTCGCGGCCGCCGTCGAACAGTTGCCGGGAGTACGGATCGGTGGCGTCACCGCGTTCCCGTGCGTCCTGTGCGACCCGGCGACGGGCACGCCACGCCCTACCGCCAACTTCGAACTCGCCGTCAAGGCAAGGGAACTGCTCACCTCACGCGGCCACGACGGCCTGAAGCTGAGCGCCCCGAGCGCCACCTCCATGGCCAGTCTCCCCCTCCTCGCCGAGCACGGCGCGACCCACGGCGAGCCGGGCCACTCGCTCACCGGCACCACACCCCTGCACGCCCGCGACGCCGGCCAGCCCGAGAAGCCCGCGTACGTCTACGTCACCGAGGTCGCCCACACCCTCGCCGACGGCCGGCCCGCCGTGTTCGGCGGCGGCTTCTACCCCCGCGCGCACATCGGTTCGGCGCTGCTGCCCGACTCGGACCAGCGCCTCGCGGTGCGGGACGCGCCCGCGGAGAACATCGACTACTACCGGCTGCTCGACGCGCCCCCGCCCGGCCGCGCCCTCACGGCGGGCGACACGGCGCTGCTCGCGTTCCGCACACAGATCTTCGTGACCCGCTCGACGGTCGCGGTGGTGGCGGGCCTCACGTCCGGGTCGCCGCGTCTGACCGGCCTGTACGACGCGCAAGGAAGGGCACTGTGATGGGCAGGACCGTCATCGTCGTCGTCGACGGATTCGGTGTCGGCGCCATGCCGGACGCGGGTGCCCTGCGCCCCGGTGACCTGGCGGCGGACACCTGCGGACACGTGCTCGACGGGTGCCGCGAGGCGTTCGGGCGGCCGCTGCGGCTGCCCGCGCTCGGTGCGCTCGGGCTGGGCCTCGTGCACCCGCACCCGGACCTCGCGCGGCACACCCGTCTGCCGGTCTCGGCGGGCCGGGCCGGGCTCGGCTACCCCGGCGCGGACACGTACGCGGGCCACCAGACGATGATGGGCGCCGACTTCAGCCGGGTGACGGTGGCGCGGCTCGGTGACCACCTCGACGAGGTCACCGCGGCCCTGGAGGGCGCGGGCCACCGGGTCGAACTCCTCGGCGACAGACCCCTGTTGATGGTCGACGGGGCCGTGCTCGTGCACGACAACCTGGAGGCCGACCCCGGTATCAACTGGAACACCTCGGGCCGCCTCGACGACCTGGACTTCGACGGGATCCTCTCCGTCGCGCGCACGGTCCGCGCGGTGGCGCCCGTCGCGCGGGTGATCGCGGTGGGCGGCCACGCGAGCGGTCCGCTCTCGGACTTCGTACGCGAAGGGGATGGTGGCACGGTCGGCCTCGACACCCCGGCGAGCGGCTTCTACCGCAACGGTGGCCTCGAAGTACGGCATCTCGGCGCGGGCCTCGACCACACGCGGCAACTCCCGGACCTGGCGGCGCGGGCCGGGATCCCCGTCACGCTCGTCGGGAAGGCCGCGGACATCCTGGCCTGCGACGACGCGGTGCGGCGCCCGGCCGTGCCGACCGCGGACGTGCTCGCGTACACACTCGAAGCCGTCCGCGCGGAGGGCGAGGCGCTGGTCGTGGCCAATGTGCAGGAGAGCGATCTGGCCGGGCACCAGCAGGACGTGGAGCGCTACGGGCACGTCCTGGAGCAGGTCGACGCGGGGCTCGCGGCGCTCGTCGCGCTGCTCGACGCGGACGGCGACCGGCTGATCGTGACCGGCGACCACGGCAACGACCCGACGATCGGCCACGCCTTCCACACCCGGGAGTTCGTGCCGGTCCTCGTCCACCGCCCGGGTGCGGCCGGTGTGGAGCTGCTGCCGGACGCGGGCAGCCTGGCGGACGTGGGCGCGACGGCCGCGGCGGCGCTCGGCCTCGATCCGGCGGGGCTCGCCAACGGCACGGAGATCGGCCGGTCGGAGGCTCGGGCGGCCCGACCCGCCCATGTGTAAGGGGCGCCCGCAACGGCGGACGCCCCTTACACATGTCTACGAAGTGGCCGGTCAGCCCATGAACTTCTTGAACTCGTCGGGCAGTTCGAAGTTCTTGTCCTGGTCGGCGGCGGGCAGGCCGAACGCGTTACCGCTCTGGCCGGCGGCCTCGCGGCGCGCCGCCTCTTCCTCTTCCTGCTGCTTGCGCTTCATCGGGTTCCCGGAGCGCTGCTTGCCCTTGGCCTGCTTCTGCTTCTTCTTCTGCCGGCCGGCGCCGCCGCCCATGCCCGGCATCCCGGGCATCCCCGGCATGCCGCCGCCCTGCGCCATGCGGGACATCATCTTGCGGGCCTCGAAGAACCGCTCGACGAGGTTCTTCACCGCGCTGACCTCGACGCCCGAACCACGGGCGATACGAGCACGGCGCGAGCCATTGATGATCGTGGCGTCCGCGCGCTCGGCCGGAGTCATCGACTTGATGATGGCGGCCGTGCGGTCGACGTCACGCTCGTCGAGGTTGTTGATCTGGTCCTTCATCTGCGCCATGCCGGGCAGCATCCCGAGCAGCTTGGAGATGGAGCCCATCTTCCTGACCTGCTCCATCTGGGCCAGGAAGTCGTCGAGCGTGAAGTCCTGGCCCTTCTTGGAGGCCAGCTTGGAGGCCATCTTCTCGGCCTCCTGCTGCGAGAAGGTCTGCTCGGCCTTCTCGATCAGCGTGAGCATGTCGCCCATGCCGAGGATGCGGGACGCCATGCGGTCCGGGTGGAACGCGTCGAAGTCGTCCAGCTTCTCGCCGTTCGAGGCGAACATGACCTGGCGGCCGGTGACGTGCGCGATCGACAGGGCGGCACCACCACGGGCGTCACCGTCGAGCTTGGAGAGCACCACACCGTCGAAGCCGACGCCGTCACGGAAGGCCTCTGCGGTGTTGACCGCGTCCTGACCGATCATGGCGTCGACGACGAAGAGGACCTCGTCGGGCGAGACGGCGTCGCGGATGTCCGCGGCCTGCTGCATGAGCTCCTGGTCGATACCCAGGCGGCCGGCGGTGTCGACGATGACGACGTCGTACTGCTTCTGCCGGGCGAACTCGACGGAGTCCTTGGCGACCTGGACCGGGTCACCCACGCCGTTGCCGGGCTCGGGCGCGTAGATGCCGACGCCGGCGCGCTCGGCGACGACGCTCAGCTGGTTCACGGCGTTGGGGCGCTGGAGGTCACAGGCGACGAGCAGCGGCGCGTGGCCCTGCCCCTTCAGCCAGTGGCCGAGCTTTCCGGCGAGGGTCGTCTTACCGGCACCCTGGAGACCCGCGAGCATGATCACGGTGGGCGGGTTCTTGGCGAACCGCAGGCGCCGGGTCTCGCCGCCGAGGATGCCGATGAGCTCCTCGTTGACGATCTTGATGACCTGCTGGGCCGGGTTCAGCGCCTGGGAGACCTCCGCGCCGGCCGCACGCTCCTTGACCTGCTTGATGAAGGCACGGACGACGGGCAGGGCCACGTCCGCTTCGAGCAGGGCGATACGGATCTCGCGCGCCGTGGCGTCGATGTCCGCCTCGCTGAGGCGCCCCTTGCCGCGGAGGTTCTTGAATGTCGCTGCGAGGCGGTCGGAAAGAGTGTCGAACACGGCGGTCGCGAATCCTCGGGTTGAAGGGCGGGCGGACAGGTCGTCCTCCAGGGTATCCGGAGGTGTCCAGTGGGGTCTCCACCCCATTCGTACGAAGCGTTCCCGAGGCAGCAGGAAACGCCTCCGGGGAGGCCGGCGCCCCGTCCGCCCGCCTCCCCCCGGGCCCCGCTACCCCCGCAACGCCCCTTCCAGCGCGCCCGCCACCGCGGCCGCCTCCGCCGCGGGGAGCGGCTCCCCCTCGGCGCACGTGACATAGAACGCGTCCACCGCGTTCGCCCCGAGGGTCGACACATGCGCGGACCGCACCCGTACCTGCGCCGTCTCGAGCGCCCGGCCGATGCGGTGCAGCAGGCCCGGTGCGTCCTGCGCCCGGACCTCGATCACCGTCGCGTGCCGCGAGGCGGCGGGGGCGACCGTCACCCGGGGCGGCGGCGCCACGGTGCCGCGCCGCCGCGGATACGCGGCGTCCCGCTCCGCGAGCCGGGCGGCGATGTCCAGGGAGCCGTCCAGGGCCCGCACGAGATCCGCGCGCAGCCGGGCGGCCTGGGGCAGGGAGCCGTACTCGGCGGCGACCCGCCAGTCCAGGAGCAGGACCGAACCCGGCACCTGGGCGGGCAGGTCGAGGGCGCGCAGCTCCGCCGTGCGGACCGTGAGCCGGTGCAGGGCGAGCACCCCGGCGACGGCGGGCAGCACGCCGGGCTGGTCGGGGACGGCGATGAGCAGTTCGACGCCGAGGGGCTCCGGGTCGGCGGGCGCGGCCGCGGCGCCTTCCGCGTCCCGGTCGCCGGGTGCCTCGGTCTGCGCGCGCAGGGACAGCACCGGGCCGCCCGTGCGGAACGCCTCCAGGGCCAGCCGCTCCTGTTCGGCCGTGGGCTCGGCCGCGGCGGGGCCGTCGCCGCCGTCGGGGTCCTCTCCCGCGAGGACGGCGGCGACCCGCTCGACGAGGTCGGTGACGAGCGACCCGCGCCACGAGGACCAGGCCGCGGGCCCGGTGGCCAGCGCGTCCGCCTCCGTCAGGGCGTGCAGCAGTTCGAGCGTCCCCACGGAGCCGACGGCGTCCGCGACGGCCTGCACCGTCGCCGGGTCCTCCAGGTCGCGCCGCGTCGCCGTCTCGATGAGCAGCAGATGGTGGCGCACGAGGGTGGCGACGACGGCGACGTCCGCGCGGTCGAAGCCGATGCGCGCGGCCACGTCCTTCGCGATGATCTCGCCGGCCACGGAGTGGTCGCCGGGCCAGCCCTTTCCGATGTCGTGCAGGAGCGCAGCGACGAGCAGCAGGTCGGGGCGGCCGACACGGCGCGTGAGCTCGGCCGCGCGCACGGCGGTCTCGACGAGGTGCCGGTCGACGGTCCAGGTGTGCACGGCGTTGCGCTGCGGCCTGCACCGCACCCGCTCCCAGTCGGGCAGCAACCGCGTGATCAGGCCCTCGGCCTCCAGCGCCTCCCAGACCTCGACGGTCGGCCGGCCCGCGCCGAGCAGCGTCACGAGCTGCTCGCGGGCCTCGGCGGGCCACGGCGTGGGCAGGGGGCGCGCGGCGGCGGCCATCCTGCGGACGGCGTGCAGGGACAGCGGCAGTCCGGCCTGGGCGGCGGCCGCGGCCGCGCGAAGCGGCAGCACGGGGTCACGCTCGGGCCTGGCCGCACGGGCGAGGACCGCCTCGCCGTCCTGCTCGACGACGCCTTCGGCGAGCGGTGACCGCTCGGTGACGGGCTTGTTCCCGCCGCCCAGCATGGCGCGCAGCCGGGGCCGCACGGCCCTCGACTTGAGCACGCGCCCGACCTCGCGCCAGGTGACGTCGCTGGCGTACGAGACGGTGCGGGCGGCCTCGTAGACCTGGCGGAGCAGGGTGTCGGCGTCGAGGAGGCCGAGTTCCGCTGCGACCTGGTCCTGCTCCTGGAGGGCGAGGCGGTCGGTGGCGCGGCCGGTGGCCAGGTGCAGGGCGTCCCGTACGTCGAGGAGCCTGCGCCGCGCGTCGGCGAGGCCTTCCCTGGGGGCGTCCGCGAGCCATGACGCGGCGACGGCGCGCAGCGCGGTGGCGTCCCTGAGCCCGCCCCTGGCCTCCTTGAGGTCGGGTTCGAGCAGATACTGCAGCTCACCCTGGCGCTCGGCCCGTTCGTCGCACAGGTCGCGCAGTTCGAGCAGGCGTTTGGGCGCCTGGTTGCGCCAGTCGGCGAGGACGGCGGTGCGCAGGCCCGCCGTCAGGCCGGCGTCGCCGGCGATGTGCCGGGCGTCGAGGAGGCCGAGCTGCACCTTGAGGTCCTCGCCCGCCGTCTTGCGGGCCTCCGCGGGCGTACGGACGGAGTGGTCGAGGGCGAGCCCCAGGTCCCACACGGGGTACCAGACGTGGTCCGCGAGGGAGGCGACGGCACCGGGGCCGGCGTCGCCGTCGTGCAGGAGCAGCAGGTCGAGGTCGCTGCGCGGGGACAGCTCGCCGCGCCCGTAGCCGCCGACGGCGACGAGGGACACCCCGGTCAGCTCGCGCGCCCCGGCGGTGAACAGCTCGCCGAGCCAGCCGTCGGTCAGCTCGGCGAGCGCCGAACGGCGCGGCGGCCCGGACCGCGCCTCCTCTCGGAGGAGGCGCAGCCGGGCCGCCGCATAGCCGCTGGATGCTGAATCGTCGTCGTCCGATTTTCCGGGCTGCACATCCACACTCGTCACCAAGCGACTCCTCTGTTCCGTTTACAGCGCGTCCGGCCCGCGCTCACCGGTGCGGACCCTGACGGCGGTCTCCACCGGGACGGCCCAGACCTTGCCGTCCCCGATCTTGCCGGTCCTGGCGGCCTTGACCACGACATCGATGAGCTGTTCGGCGTCGTCGTCCTCGACGAGGACCTCGATGCGGATCTTCGGTACGAGGTCGACGGTGTACTCGGCGCCGCGGTAGACCTCGGTGTGTCCCCGCTGGCGGCCGTAGCCGCTGGCCTCGGTGACCGTCAGGCCCTGGACACCGAACGCCTGGAGAGCTTCCTTGATCTCGTCGAGCCGGTGCGGCTTGACGACCGCCGTGATGAGCTTCATGCGTCCACCTTCTTGGTCTGCGCTGCTGCATCCTGGACCGGGCCGGCCGTGCGGGGAGCCGTGCCGCCGCCCGCGCCGCTGAAGTCGTACGCCGTCTCGGCGTGCTCGACCTGGTCGATACCGGACACCTCGTCGTCCTCGCTGACCCGCATGCCGATCGTCCTGTCGATCAGGAAGGCCAGGATCGCGGAGGCGACGAGCGAGTACGCGAGGACCGCGCCGACGCCGGCGAGCTGCTTCCACAGCTGGGTCAGGCCGCCGCCGTAGAAGAGGCCCTGCGCGTCGGACTGGCCGCCGCCGGTGGCGAAGAAGCCGATGAGGAGCGAGCCGATGACCCCGCCGACGAGGTGGACGCCGACGACGTCGAGCGAGTCGTCGTAGCCGAACCTGTACTTGAGGCCGACGGCCATGGCGCACAGGACACCCGCGATGGCGCCGATGGCGATCGCGCCGAGCGGCGAGCAGGAGCCGCCGGACGGGGTGATCGCGACGAGGCCGGCGACCGCGCCGGAGGCGGCGCCGAGGGTGGTGCACGCGCCGTGCCTGACCTTCTCGTAGATCAGCCAGGCGAGCATCGCGGCGGCGGTGGCGACCTGCGTGTTGACGAACATCAGCGCGCCGACGCCGTCGTCGTTGCCGAGCCAGGAGCCCGCGTTGAACCCGAACCAGCCGAACCACAGCAGACCGGCGCCGAGCATCACCAGCGGCAGCGAGTGGGGCCGCATCGGGTCCTTCTTGAAGCCGACGCGCTTGCCGATGACGAGGATCACACCGAGAGCGGCCGCACCCGCGTTGATGTGGACCGCGGTACCGCCGGCGAAGTCGATGACGCCGAGGTCGAACGCCCAGCCGCCGGTCCCCCAGACCCAGTGCGCGACCGGGAAGTACACGAGCGTGGCCCACAGGGTGACGAACAGCGCCCAGGCGCTGAACTTCACGCGGTCGGCGAGCGCGCCGCTGATCAGGGCGGGCGTGATGATCGCGAACATCAGCTGGAACACGGCGAAGACGTAGATCGGGATGGTGTAGCCGTCCCACAGCTGCGTCAGGCCGATGCCGCTGAGCCCGACGTAGTCCGAGGACCAGCCGATCAGGCTGCCGTGGTCGGTGCCGAAGGCGGCGGAGAAGCCGTAGAGGACCCAGAGGATCGTGACGATCCCGAGGCTGATGAAACTCATCATCAGCATGTTCAGGGTGGACTTGACGCGGACCATGCCTCCGTAGAAGAAGGCGAGTCCGGGCGTCATGATCATCACCAGGGCGGAACAGATCAGCATGAACCCTGTATTGGCGGCAGACAGCGTGGGCGTGTCTGCGGCAAGCGTGATGCCTGGGGGCATCGGCGTCTCCTCGTCGTTGGTACGGCCCCGTGCGGGCGAAGCCTGTGCGGTCATGAGGGGTGGGCCGGTTATGCGCCATGAGATTGGCGTAGCGCGGTTTCCGTGGACGCCCCTCGATGTTTCGCCGCAGTGACGAAGAGGTCGTGCGTGTTACGCGTCAATGAACTGCCTGATACCGGGTGCGGCGATCGTTATCGTGACGCAACCAACAAAGGCCGGCCGCGGCGGGCCGTCCGGTTGACCTGGCACGGGGGAGCCGAGTCGGGCAGTCCGGGACAGCCGGCCGCGGCCGGGGACATGGGTTCAGACCGCTTCGGCGGTCTCCGGCAGGTGGATCGCGAGCTGGTCGGTCAGGTGCCCGACCTCGGCGACGTCCCCGAACTCACGGACCGCGGTGTCCACGGTCTTTCGGATACGGGTGTTGACCCGCTCGGAGCGCACCTTCTTGGCGATGATCATGGCCTGCTCGGCGAGCACCGTGGACTGCTCGGGCTCACGCTGGAGCAGATACACCGTCGCCATCCCGATCAGGTTCAGCGCGTACGAACGCTGGTGCTCGGCATCCTTCTCGAAGAGCTCGACGGCGCGCCGCATCAGGGGCTCGGACATCGAGGCGTACGTGGGGCTGCGGCCCGCCACGTAGGCGAGGTCGCGGAACGAGTGCGAGTTCTCCCCGTGCAGCTCGGCCTCGGAGAAGAAGCGGATCCAGTCGGGGTCCGGGTCGTCCCAGTCGTCGGCGTCGTGGAAGGTCTCCTCGGCCATCCGGACGGCCCGCTTGCACTTGCCGGGCTGCCCGATGTTCGCGTACGCGCGGGCCTCCATCGCATACAGCATGGCCTGCGTGCGCGGACTGGCGCAGTCGCGACTGCCGTACTGCGCGAGATGGATGAGTTCCAGCGCGTCGTCGGGCCGGCCGAGGTGGATCATCTGCCGGCTCATGCTGGACAGGACGTACGAGCCGAGCGGCTTGTCGCCGGCTTCCTTGGCCGCATGCAGGGCGAGGACGAAGTACTTCTGGGCGGTGGGCTGGAGGCCCACGTCGTAGCTCATCCAGCCGGCCAGCTCGGCCAGCTCGGCCGCGACCTTGAAGAGCCGCCTCGTCGTGGCCTCCGGCTGGGGCTCCTGGAGCAGGTCGGTCACCTCGTGCAGCTGGCCGACCACGGCCTTGCGGCGCAGCCCGCCGCCGCACTGGGCGTCCCACTGACGGAACATGACCGTCGTGGACTCCAGGAGGTCGAGCTCGGGCTTCGAGAGCCGGTTCCCCCGGCGCAGGGCCGCCGGGTCGGGCTCCGCCACCGGGGTCCCCGGCGAGGGCACGAGCCAGCGCTGCATGGGCTCGATGAGCGCGGGGCCCGCGGAGAGCGCGAGGGCGCTGCCGAGGAATCCGCGGCGCGCCAGCATCAGGTCACTGCGGGAGAACTCACCGATCAGCGCCACCGTCTGCGGGCCCGTCCACGGCAGGTCGACGCCGGACACGGAGGGCGACTGGTGCGCGGCGCGCAGCCCGAGATCCTCGACGGCCACGACGCAGCCGAAGCGCTCGGAGAACAGCTCGGACAGGATCCGCGGGATCGGCTCGCGCGGATTCTCACCGTCGAGCCAGCGGCGCACGCGTGAGGTGTCCGTGGAGATGTGGTTGGCGCCCAACTGCCGTGCCCGGCGGTTCACTTGGCGCGCCAGCTCACCCTTGGACCAGCCGCTGCGCAGGAACCACGAGCTCAGCAGCTCATTGGGGCGCTTCTCAGCGTTCGTCACGCTTCCGTCGCTGCCGCCCACTGGAACGCCCCCATCCCTGAAGCCACCTCTTCGCCACCCCGCTGTTGCCGGGTGCGATGTGCGTCAAGCCCTACCAGCATGCCGTCAACGACGGCCGCCCGTCCGGTGGTTGTCACTCCTCGAACAGGAAACCGACTTGCCTGCGGCATACCCAGGAGTGCATACGCCCCAGGGGCTCGTGTACTGAAAGTAATCCTACGATCACCCCTCCGGCCATGGCGAACCCGGAAACGCCACCATTCGCCACCCCTTCGAATGAACTAGGGGAGCGCCACACACGATTCACTTGACATAGGACGGCCGAAAGTGGGCGGAGCGGTGTACGCCGGGGCGTGCGACACCGGGTGCACCACCTCCGAAGCTCTCGAGCGCCGCCCCGAGTCGGCGGTTCACGACCCCGCGAAGCAGAGGGTAACGATCCGATTCCGTCTCGTAACCACCGGTGCGCAGGACCCGTTGGAGGGGGCATGGGCTTCACGATCGGCGGCAGCCGCGGGATTCTCGACATCCGGTCCGGCACACGTCGCCGCGGCCGCACTGCGGGCCGCGCGTCGGACTGCACCTCGGTGGCCGAGTTCACCGGGCTCTGGGGCTGGGAGGCGGTGCCGGGGACACGGGCCTCGGCAGGCGCCTGCTCCTGCGGCAAGGCGGACTGCCCCTCGCCCGGCGCGCACCCCATCGACCACGCGCCGACCGTCCCCGCCGGTGCCACGCTCGACGAGGTCACCGAGGCCTGGGAGCAGTTCCCGGGCGCCGCGGTGATGCTGCCCGTCGGCAGCGCGTTCGACATCATCGACGTACCCGAGGCGGCCGGCCGTCGCGCACTCGTCCGCCTGGAGCGGATGGGGCTGCCGCTCGGCCCCGTGACGGCGACGCCCGAGGGGCGCGCCCACTTCTTCGTGGCGCCGGGCTCCGCCGCCGAACTCGGCTCACTTCTGTACCGGATGGGCTGGGACGACGCGGCCCTCGACCTGCACGCGCTCGGCCCCGGCACCCACATCACCGCCCCGCCCTCCGACCGCGGCGGCCTCGGCCCGGTCCGGTGGCTGCGCTCCCCCGGACTCGACTCGGCGACGCAGCCCCCGCAGGCCCGCCTCGTCCTCGGCACCCTGGCGTACGTGGCCCATCGCTCGCCGGCGGTCTAGGGCCCTTCGCTCGCCCGGTCCGAACGAGAGTGCCCGGCGGCGGCCCGCGCACAGGGAAGCGCCCGCTCCCTGAGGAGCGGGCGCTTCCCTGTGCGAAGACACGTCCGTACGGCTACTCGCCGATCAGCGCGTCCACGAACGCCTCCGGCTCGAACGGAGCCAGGTCGTCGGGGCCCTCGCCCAGGCCGATCAGCTTCACCGGCACGCCCAGCTCGCGCTGCACCGCGATGACGATGCCGCCCTTGGCCGTGCCGTCGAGCTTGGTGAGCACGATGCCGGTGATGTCCACGACCTCGGCGAAGACGCGGGCCTGGACCAGGCCGTTCTGCCCGGTCGTCGCGTCGAGCACGAGGAGGACCTCGTCGAGCGGGGCGTGCTTCTCGACGACGCGCTTGACCTTGCCGAGCTCGTCCATGAGGCCGGTCTTGGTGTGCAGCCGGCCCGCGGTGTCGATGAGGACGACGTCCGCGCCCTCCTCGATGCCCTCCTTGACGGCGTCGAAGGCGATGGACGCGGGGTCGCCGCCCTCGGGGCCGCGCACGGTGCGGGCACCGACGCGCTCGCCCCAGGTCTGGAGCTGGTCGGCGGCGGCGGCGCGGAAGGTGTCGGCGGCGCCGAGCACCACGTTCCTGCCGTCGGCCACCAGGACGCGGGCGAGCTTGCCGGTGGTGGTGGTCTTGCCGGTGCCGTTGACCCCGACGACCATCACGATGCCCGGGGTGTCGAGGTTCGAGTCGGTCTTGACCGAGCGGTCGAACTCCGGGACGAGAAGCTGGACCAGCTCCTCGCGCAGCAGCGCGCGCAGCTCGTCGGGCGTGCGGGTGCCGAGCACCTTGACGCGCTCGCGCAGCCGGTCGACGAGCTCCTGCGTGGGCTGCACGCCGACGTCGGCGGTGAGCAGGGTGTCCTCGATCTCCTCCCAGGTGTCCTCGTCCAGGTGCTCGCGCGAGAGGAGCGTGAGCAGCCCCTTGCCGAGCGCGTTCTGCGAGCGGGAGAGCCGGGAGCGCAGACGCACGAGACGCCCCGCGGTCGGCTCCGGAACCTCGATCTCGGGCGCGGCCGGAGCCGGGGGCTCCTCCACCGCGATGGGCGCGGACGGCTCCGGCTCGACGAGCGGGAGGTCGACCTCCTCGATCGTGCGGCGGGGTTCGTCGCGCGGCGTCTCGGCCTCTTCGCCGACGTGCGGCTCGGCCGGAGGGGCGGTGATGTCGGGCACGGAGGGGGGCGGCGGGGGCAGCTGCTTCTTTCTGCGGCTGCCGACCACGAGCCCGCCGAGTGCGCCGATCACGACCACGGCGATGACTACAGCAAGGATGACGATTTCCATAACGGGTCCAGTATGGCGTGACCGAGCGCGATACCCCCTCGTTGCCGGCGCGGGGCTGCGTGCCCCTACGGGCCGGGCCGGCCCGCCGTCCGACCGTGTGTCGGCGAGGAGCCCTCCGGGGCGGAGTCACAACCCGTCCGGCATCAGCACCGGGACGCGGGAAACGGGTCCCGGTACGCACAGCGCACCCAGGGCGTGTGATGGCCCATTTCGTGAACCGTCACCCGGCTCCTTTGTGGTTTCCTCCAAAGAACATAAGGCACTTGAGTGCATTACTCGGACTAAAGTACGATGGAAGAGGCTGCGTCAACGCGCGTAGAGTCCATCGCGTCCCCTCCCCACACCCCCCACCGGCTCCCCCCACCACCACCCACGGAGCCGAGCGAGAGGCACGGAACCCCACCGCATGAGCAAGACCGCCGTATCCGAAGGCACACTCGAGACCCGCGGCATCGAGCCCGTCCCCGAGTCCGAGCGCACCGCCAGGACCCGTGAACTGTTCCCCACCTGGGTCGCCGCCAACATCAGTGTGCTGCTGCTCACGATGGGCGCGAGCCTGGTCGTCTCGTACAAGCTCAACTTCTGGCAGGCGCTCGTCGTCGCGATCGCCGCCCCCGTCGTCTCGTACGGCCTCGTCGGCCTGATCGGCATCGCCGGCAAGCGCGGCGGTGCGCCGGGCATGGCCCTGTCACGCGCGGTCTTCGGCCAGCGCGGCAATCTGCTGCCCGGTTCGCTCATCTGGGTCGCCCGCTGGGGCTGGGAGACGATCAACGCGGTGACCGGCGCCTACGCGGTGCTCACCGTCCTGGACATCCTCTTCGGGGTGAAGAGCAACGACGTCCTGGTGATCGTCACGCTGCTGCTCTTCGTCGTCACGACGTTCGTGATCTCCGGCCTCGGGATCAACGCCGTACAGAAGTGCAACAAGTACGCGACGTACCTCTTCGGTCTCTTCTCGGTCCTCGTGCTGGTCTACCTCATCGCCAACACCGACTGGAACCGCGTCTTCGACCAGCCCGCGGGCAAGATGTCGCTGATGGTCGCCGGCATCGGTCTGATCGCCGCGGGCGGCGTCAGCTGGATCCCCTCGTCGCCGGACTTCACGCGCTACCTGCCGCGCACGGCCTCGTCGGCCGCGATCGTGCGCAACTCCGTCGGCGGCGCCGGCATCGTCGTCCTGCCGATGATCCTCATGGGCGCCGTCATGGCCGTGTCCACACCCGACCTGGCCTCGGCCGCCGACCCGGTCTCCTTCCTCGGCGAGATCCTGCCGCTGTGGATCGCGGTCCCCTACCTCCTGATCGCCCTGGTCGGCATGCTGCTGATCAACTCGATGTCGATGTACTCGGCGGGCTTCACCGCCCAGACCCTCGGCTTCAAGGTCCCGCGCCACTGGGCCGTCTCGATCAACGCGCTGATCTCGCTGATCTTCGGCGGCATCCTGATGCTCGTCGCGACCAGCTTCATGGGCTCGTTCATCGCCTTCCTGTCGCTGCTCGCAGTGGCGTTCTCCGCCTGGGTCGGCGTCTTCGGCGCCGACATGCTGCGGCGCACGGAGTACGACGCCGAGGCCCTCGTCGACACGACGCGCACCAGCGCCTACTGGTACAAGGCCGGCTTCAGCCCGGCGGCCGTCGCCTCCTGGGCCATCGGCCTCGTCGGCGGCCTGATGTTCACCACGTCCGACTGGTTCACCGGCCCGCTCGCCGCGAACAACCCGATCGGCGAGTACGGCCTCGGCTGGGTCGCCACGATCGTGATCTCCGGCCTGCTGTACATCGTCCTGCCGAAGCCCGCCGTCGCCGTCCCGCCCGGACCCTCCGGCGAAGAGAAGCGCGAGACACTGGCCGTCTGACGCTCCGTCAGCTACCGTCCCCCTTCACCAGCGGCCCGACTCCGCCCTGTGAAGGGGGACTTCTCATGCCCGTCACGGTCGTGCGCTTCAACCTCGTGGACCCCGCGGCGACGCCCGAATCGCTGAGCGCCCGATACAGGGCGGCCGTCGAGATGGCGGCGTACGCCGACGACCGCGGCATCTCCACCGTCCAGACCGAGGAACACCACGGCGTCGCCAACAACTGGCTGCCGTCACCCTTCACCTTCGCGGGCGCCGTCTTCGGCGCGACCCGGCGCATCGCCGTCACGGTCTCCGCGATCATCGGCCCGCTGCACGATCCGCTGCGCCTCGCGGAGGACATCGCCGTACTCGATCTGCTCAGCGGCGGCCGGCTCGTCACTGTGGCCGGCATCGGCTACCGGCCCGAGGAGTACGGCCAGTTCGACGTCGAGTGGAAGCAGCGGGGCAAGCTCCAGGACGAGCTCCTCGACACCCTGCTCAAGGCGTGGACGGGCGAGGAGTTCAGCTTCCGCGGCCGCACGGTCCGCGTCACACCGCGTCCCTTCACCCAGCCCCACCCGCTGCTCCTGGTCGGCGGCTCCTCGCGGGCGGCGGCGCGGCGCGCGGCCCGCCTCGGCCTGCCGTTCTTCCCGAGCGCGCATCTGCCCGAACTCGAGGCGTACTACAAGGAACAGCTCGTCGAGCACGGCACCGAGGGCTGGACCATGATGCCGGCGGCGGTCACCCCGCTGCTGCACGTCGCCGAGGACCCCGACCGCGTGTGGGCCGAGCACGGAGAGCACTTCCTGCACGAGGCGCGGACGTACGCGTCCTGGCAGTCGGGCGACATCAAGTCGGCGGTGAAGTCCGGGGCGACGACGGTCGACGAGCTGCGCGCCGAGGGCGTCTACCGGATCCTCACGCCCGACGAGTGCGTGGAGCAGGCCCTCGACAGCTATGTGCTGCACCCGCTGTCGGGCGGTATGCCGGTCGACGAGGGATGGCGCAGCCTGCATCTGTTCTGCGAAAACGTACTGCCCCGGCTCGAAGACCTTGCGGTCTGAGCCGGGGCAGTGACGAGGGTGAGGAGATGGCAGCGGGGACTTAACCCATCTCCTCCAACGCCTTGCCCTTGGTCTCCTTCACGAACTTGAGCACGAAGGGGATCGAGAGCGCGGCGAAGATTGTGTAAATGATGTACGTCCCCGAGAGGTTCCAGTCGGCCAGCGACGGGAAGCTCGCGGTGATGGCCCAGTTGGCGATCCACTGCGCGGACGCGGCCACGCCGAGCGCCGCGGCACGGATCTTGTTCGGGAACATCTCGCCGAGGAAGACCCAGACGACGACACCCCACGACAGGGCGAAGAACAGGACGAAGAAGTGGGCCGCGATCAGGGCGACCCAGCCCTGCGTGGCCGGCAGCTTGCCGTCCACCAGGTCGTACGAGAACGCCCAGGCCTCCAGCGCGAGACCGATGACCATACCGGCGGAACCGACCAGGGCGAGCGGCTTACGGCCGACGCGGTCCACCAGGAGCATCGCGATCACGGTGCCGATGATGTTGATGATCGACGTGGTGAACGAGTAGAAGAACGAGTCCGTCGGGTTCACGCCGACCGACTGCCACAGCGTCGAGGAGTAGTAGAACGCGACGTTGATACCGACGAACTGCTGGAAGACCGAGAGGCCGATGCCGATCCAGACGATCGGCTTGAAGTAGAGACCGCCGTTGCCCTTGCCGGAGAGCAGGTCCTTGAACGTGGACTTGTGCTCGCTCTTCATCGCGTGCTCGATCTCGGCGACGCGGACGTCCAGGTCGATCTTCGTGCCCTCGACCTCGGCGAGGATCTCCTTGGCCCTGGCCTCGCGGCCGACCGAGATGAGGAAGCGCGGCGACTCGGGGATCGCGAAGGACAGCATGCCGTAGAGAACGGCCGGGATGACCATCACGCCGAGCATGACCTGCCAGGCCTCGAGGCCCAGGACCTGACCGCGCTGGTTGCCGCCGGCGGCCTGCAGGATGCCGTAGTTGACGAGCTGCGAGATGGCGATGCCGACGACGATCGCGGCCTGCTGGAAGGAGCCGAGGCGGCCGCGGTACGCGGGCGGCGAGACCTCGGCGATGTAGGCCGGGCCGATGACGGAGGCCATGCCGATGCCGAAGCCGCCGACGATCCGCCAGAAGGCCAGGTCCCAGAGGGCGAAGGGCAGCGCGGAGCCGACGGCGCTGATCGTGAAGAGGACGGCCGCGATCTGCATGCAGCGGATACGGCCGATGCGGTCCGCGATACGGCCGGCGGTGGCCGCACCGATCGCACAGCCGATCAGGGCGATGGCGATGACCTGGGCGAGCGTTCCGGAGCCGATGTCGTACCGGTCACGGATGGCCTCGACGGCTCCGTTGATCACGGAACTGTCGTAGCCGAAGAGAAAGCCGCCCATCGCGGCCGCCGCCGTGATGAAGATGACGTGGCCGAGATGGTCGGGGTGAGCCTCTCGGGCGCTTGGCGGCTTCGCTGTGCTGGTCACGTGTACTCCTCGGGCCCCGGGCAGCGGTGCCGGGGGTGGGGGTGAGAGCCCTTCCAGTGGCGCACAACTTCACGCCGCCCACCACCTGAAGGTAAAAGCAACGTTGCAGAGACTATGCCTTCAAGTTTCGAAGTCAAGAGGGGGGTAACTGTGAACTTCAGAAGCCCTGGTGGCAGGCATCGTTCAAGTATTGAACGGGAACCTGTGATTGATCTTGGAGCTGACGCTGGAGCCGATACAGCACCGGTGACCGGGATCCGGCGGGGACGGTGATCGGTCACCGGACGGACCCGCGTGCGGCTAGCGCAGCCGCTGACTGATGACCTTCGACACACCATCACCCTGCATCGACACCCCGTAGAGCGCGTCGGCGACCTCCATCGTGCGCTTCTGGTGCGTGATCACGATGAGCTGGGAGGCCTCCTGGAGCTCCTGCATGATGCGGATGAGCCGCTGGAGGTTGGTGTCGTCGAGTGCGGCCTCGACCTCGTCCATCACGTAGAAGGGACTCGGCCGTGCCTTGAAGATCGAGACGAGCAGCGCCACCGCGGTCAGGGAACGCTCGCCCCCGGAGAGCAGAGACAGCCGCTTGACCTTCTTGCCCGGAGGGCGGGCCTCCACATCGACGCCCGTGGTGAGCATGTTGTCGGGATCGGTCAGGATCAGCCGTCCGTCGCCGCCGGGGAAGAGCCGGCCGAAGACGCCCTCGAACTCCCGGGCCGTGTCCCGGTACGCCTCGGTGAAGACCTGCTCGACGCGCTCGTCAACTTCCTTCACCACCTGAAGGAGATCGCTCCTCGTCTTCTTCAGGTCCTCGAGCTGCTCGCTGAGGAACTTGTGGCGCTCCTCCAGCGCGGCGAACTCCTCGAGAGCCAGCGGATTCACCTTCCCGAGCTGCTGGTACGCCCGTTCGGCTGACTTGAGCCGCTTCTCCTGCTCCGCGCGCACGAACGGCCGCGGCTGGTTGCGGGGGTGCTCGGGGTCGTCGGGCAGTTCCTCGCCCTCTGCCGGGAGCGAGGGCGGTACGGGCTGCTGCGGCCCGTACTCCGCCACGAGTCCCGCCGGTTCGACACCGAGTTCCTCCAGCGCCTTGGCCTCCAGTTGCTCGATCCGCAGCCGCTTCTCGGCGCCGAGCACCTCGCCCCGGTGCACCGAGTCCGTCAGCTTGTCGAGCTCCGCCTTCAGGTCCCGGCCCCGGGCCCGCTCGGCGACGAGCTCCCGCTCCCGCTCGCCCTTGGCGCTCTCGGCGGACGCCCGCTCCTGCTCGGCCCGCCCGACCGAGACCTCCACATGGGCGAGGAGCTGCCGGGCGCCGAGGGCCACTGCCTCGGCCACGGCCGCCTCGTGGCGCAGCCGGGAGCGCTGCCGCTCCGCACGCGCGCGTGCCTCGCGCTCCGCACGGGCCGCCCGGTCCAGCGAATCGGCGCGTCCGGCAAGGCCCTTCACCCGCTCCTCGTGCGTACGCGCCTGGAGCCGGGCCTCCATCTCTGTCTGGCGGGCATTGGCCCCGTCGGCGGCGAGCCGGTCGCGTACCGCGGTGTCCGGCTCCTCGTCCGCCGGCATCTCCTCGGCGACGGCGAGCCGTTCGGCCAGCTCCTCGACGTCCTGTACGGCCTTCTCCAGCGCGTCCTGCGCCTTGGCGGCCGCGGCGGCGCTGCGCTCAGCCTCCCCGGCGGCGCCCCGCGCCTGTCCGGACAGCCGGCCGAGCTGCTGCGCCACGGACGACTTCTCCCGGTCGGCGGCCCGGCGCCGCTCCCCCAGCTCCTCCACGAGCGCGGCGGCCTCCGCGCGCCGCGCGACCGCGCTGTGCTGCGTCTCGGCCAGTTCCTCGCACCGCACCCCGAGTTCGGTCAGCTCGCCCGCGGCCTCGTCGACGGAGGCCTGCACCTCGAGAAGACTGGGCGCCCCGGCCGAGCCGCCCTGGGCGAAGTGCGCCCCGAGCAGGTCCCCTTCGGCGGTGACCGCGGTCAGGTCGGGCCGTGCGTAGACGAGATCCTCGGCATCCTCGAGCGTCCCGACGACCACGATCCCCCGCAGCAGCCGCCGCACGGCAGGCATCAACTCCGAGGGTCCCCGCACGAAACCGGCCACGAGCGGCGGCCCGTCCCCGCCCCGCGAGGGCCGTCCCGGGTACGCACTCCCGACGCCACCGGCCCCGTCACCGTCACCGGCCGCCCTGGCCGCCGAAGCACCCCTCGCGGCATGGGCCACCCCACCGTCACCACCGGCCTCAGGCCCACCGTCCGCTGACCCGCCACCAAGAGGCCCTCCGCCGGGAGGCGACCCCTCAGCCGACGACGCGGGCACGCCCCCGGCCACACCGGACGCGTCCTCCTCCCCCGCCAGCAGCAGTGCCGCGCGCCCCGCGTCCTGTTTGCGCAGGAGGCGGATCGCTTCCGCGGCGGAGGCGGGCGTGGTCACGGCGATGGCGTCGGCCGCGGCACCGAACGCCGCGGCGACCGGGACCTCGAAGCCGGGGGTGACGGAGAGCAGTTCGGCCGCGGGGCCGAGCACTCCCGTCAGGCGGTCGCGGGCGCCGAGCAGCGCGCCGGTGCCGTCCTTGCGACGCAGCCCGAGCGCGAGGGCGTCGTGCCGGGCCGAAACCGCCGCCCGCTTGCGTTCCGCGGACGTCAGGGCCTCCCGGGCCGCCGTCAGCGCGGACTCCGCGTCGGCGAGGGCGGCCCTGGCCGCGTCGTGCCGGTCCCCGAGCTCCGCGTCCCCGGCGTCGAGCCCGTCGACCTCGGCCTTGAGCTGCCCGTACTCCTCCTGCGCCGCGACGGCCCGCTCCCGTGCCTCGTCCCGCGCGGCGGCAAGTCGGTCGATCTCGGCCTGCGCCGCGGCGGCCCGCGAACGGGCGGCGTTGACCTGCCCGTTCAGCCGCGCGAGCCCCTCGCGCCGGTCGGCGATGGCCCGGGCGGCGTCCTTCAGCCGGCGCTCCTCGGCCGCCAACTCCCGTTCCAGATCGGCCCGGTGGGCCACCGTGTCGTCGAGGGCGCGCTCGGCCGCTTCGAGGGCGGCCTCCAGTTCGGCCTCCTGCTCGCGGATCCGGGCGGCCTCGCGTTCCATGTCCTCGGGGTCGCGCCCGCGCCGTTCCTCCGCGGGGGCGGACATCGCGCTCTTGACCCGCGCGTCGGCCAGCGAGACGGTGCCGCGTACCCGCTCCGCCAGCTGCGACAGCTCGTACCAGGTCTGCTGGGCACGCTGGAGCCGCGGCGTGAGCTGCCGGACCTCGGCCTCCAGGAGCGCCTCGCGCTGGAGTGCCTTCTTCAGCTCGGCCTCGGCGGCGTCCTTGCGTTCCTTGAGCGCCGCCTCGTCCTCGACCTCGGCGCGCAGCGCACCTCGCATGCGTACGAGGTCGTCGGCGAGGAGCCGCAGCCGCGCGTCGCGGAGGTCGGCCTGGATGACGGCGGCGCGGCGCGCTACGGCGGCCTGGCGCCCGAGCGGCTTCAACTGCCGCCGCAACTCGTCCGTCAGGTCCTGCACGCGTGCGAGGTTGGCCTGCATCGCGTCCAGCTTCCGCAGCGCCTTCTCCTTGCGCTTGCGGTGCTTGAGGACACCGGCGGCCTCTTCGATGAAGGCGCGGCGCCCCATCGGGTCGGCGTGCAGCACGGAGTCGAGCTGGCCCTGGCCGACGATGACGTGCATCTCACGCCCGATACCGGAGTCGGAGAGCAACTCCTGGATGTCGAGCAGCCGGCATGTGTCGCCGTTGATCTGGTATTCGCTGCCGCCGTTGCGGAACATGATCCGCGTGATGGTGACCTCGGCGTACTCGATGGGCAGCGCGCCGTCGGAGTTGTCGATGGTCAGCGACACCTCGGCGCGGCCGAGCGGCGGGCGCCCGGTCGTGCCGGCGAAGATGACGTCCTCCATCTTGCCGCCGCGCAGCGACTTCGCACCCTGTTCGCCCATGACCCAGCTGAGGGCGTCCACGACATTGGACTTGCCCGAGCCGTTGGGGCCGACGACGCAGGTGATGCCCGGCTCGAACCGCAGTGTGGTGGCCGAGGCGAACGATTTGAACCCGCGCAGGGTCAGGGCCTTGAGGTGCACGCCGCCGGACTCTACCCGCCGCGTGTGTCTCACTCCATGAACCCGCGGTTTCACCCAGGAAAGTGCAGGGCACATCAGACGTTAAAGAAAGACGTCGACGCGCGGAGCATTGACGGGGCATTCGAGTGAGCGCGGTACGGGGCGGCGCATGCGGAGCGAAAAGTCAGAAAGAAGGGACGCGAAAGCGTCCCTTGCAGATCTGAGAAATCTGATCAAGCGGCTTGATGAAAGGGCTGCCTGACCACTGGTGTCGTGTGCGGGATGTGGTCAGGTGAGCGCAGGCTCCGCCTGGGGTACGTCGATGCTCTCGAGGAGCGAGTCGTGAGAAGCGGCAGCCGCGAGCGCGTCGTTCTCGGACTGGATCCGAACGAGTTCGGACTCAAGGTCCTGGACGCGCTGCTGGAGCCGTCGCATCTCGGCGAGGAGTCGCGGGTCGGAACCGCCGACGTAACCGAGAAGCGCCTTTGCCATGATGGATGGTCCTCCACAATGAGTGACCGACCGAAGCGGTGTGGGTCGTGAGGGATTCGCACCCGCGGTGCTTGGCACTCGTTGTCTTGCTGCCGTTCATACATGCCAAACAGCTAAGGTGCGCGGGGCTTCCAGAGTCTCACCAAAAAGTTTGACGGTCAACACGATCACAGCCCGTATTGGCGGGTGCGCCCGGGGGCTCGGCACCGTGAAAACTCCGGCGCGGCCTCACTTCGGGCCCCTGGGGGCGTGGAGATCATCCTTACTTTGCGAGCCTGCCACGACAAGCCCTTATTGGCAACCACCAGGTCATTCATGCCCGGCACAGTTGCCCGGGGCATGTCACGAACGCCTCTCGGGGCCCTGGCCTGCGCGTCCTTCTCAGCGAATGGCGAAGTCGGCATATCCGCCGCGCGGGGCGTCCCAGATCTCCGTGACTCCGGCGACCCTCCCGGGTGTGTCGCCGTCGCGGAGCCAGTCGAGAAGGCCCTGGCAACTCTCGCGCGGCCCCTCCGCCACGACCTGGACCCGGCCGTCGTCCAAATTGAGAGCAAAGCCACTCAGGCCGCCGATCTCGAGGGCCTTGGCCCGCGTGAACCAGCGGAAACCCACACGTTGGACGCGTCCGCGCACCCAGGCGGTGATGCGTACGTCTTCGTTCATAGGGGCACGCTAACCGGCCAATTGCACTCGGAGCACTTCGCCCCCTTGCGCCTTGGGGTACCGTCCCGGACCACTGCGCCTCACTCGAACGGGTGAGTCACATTGACCACAGCGAGGACGAGGAAGGCCACAAGATGGGACGCCACCGACGCTCCGACGCCGGCCGCGCCGCCACGGGTCGCGCCACGAACAGCACGGCCGGTTCGTATGCCGGGCACGACGGTACGCACGAGGCCGGGGGGACCGGCGCGTACGACGGCGCGCACGAGGACAGGTACGCCGCCGACGGATTCACCGGCCCGTACGGCACGGCGAACGGCGACCCGGGCCGGGCCTTCGACGACACCTACCCGGGCGGGCCCCGGGCCGTGTACACACCCTCCGGGAGCCCGGGCAGCGGCTCGCACCGCCGCAGGAACCGCGTCGCCAGGCCGGTGCGGACGGGACTCGTCGGAGTCTCGGCCGCCGTGGCGATGGGCGCCGTCGCGGTGACCTCCGGGGTGATCCCCGGCCTGGACAACTACTCGCTGGGCGGCGGCGACGCCGACAAGGTGCGTGCCGCCGACTCCCCCTCGGGGCTCCAGACTCAGGGCGGGACGGACGGCAGCGCCGACCGCGCCCCGTCCTCCGCGAGCCGCAGCTCGGAGCGCTCGGGCTCTCCTTCCGCTTCCCCTTCACAATCTTCGTCGAAGCCTTCTTCCACCCCGTCGAAGAAGGCGTCACCGAGCAAGTCCTCCAGTTCCGGTTCTGACGGCAAGGCGACCTCGCCGAGGACCGCGACCCCGTCGAAGACCGCCACCACGAAGCCGAAGCCCCCGGTGGCCGCGCCCAGCCTGAAGGCCCCGTCCGGCGAGGCGTCGGCCGAGGCCCAGGTGCTCGCGCTGGTCAACACCGAGCGGGCCAAGGTCGGCTGCAGCCCGGTGACCGCGGACAGCGGCCTCGCCTCCCTCGCCGGGAACTTCAGCGCGGACATGGCGGCGCGCGGCTTCTTCGACCACACGGACCCGGACGGTGCAACGCCCTGGGACCGCGCGAAGAAGGCCGGTATAACGGACCTCGGCGGCGAGAACATAGCCCGCGGCCAGGCCAACGCCCAGTCCGTCATGGACTCCTGGATGAACAGCCCCGGCCACCGCGCGAACATCCTCAACTGCGACTACAAGACGCTGGGTGTCGGCGTGCACTTCGGGTCGGGCGGCCCGTGGTGGACGCAGGACTTCGGCTTCTGACGCCGGGAACGCGCACTAACCATGGGTTAGCGCACCCCTGAGGTTCGCGCTGTGCCGGAGTACGCTTGCCGCATGGAATCGAGCGGCGGCGACCTCGCGTACGACGTGTTCTCCCGGCAGTGCCCGTCCCGCGGCACCCTCGAGCACGTGACGGGCCGCTGGGGTGCGCTCACGCTCGGGGCGCTGCACGAGGGCAGCTTCCGCTTCAACGAACTGCGGCGCCGGGTGGACGGCGTGAGCGAGAAGATGCTGTCGCAGACCCTGCACGCACTGGAGCGCGACGGCCTCGTGCACCGTGAGGCCCAGCCGACCAACCCGCCGCGCGTGGACTACGAGCTGACGCCGCTCGGGCGCGAGATCTCCGAACGGCTGCTGGCCCTCATCCAGTTCGTCGAGGGCCGGATGGACGACGTGCTCGCCTCGCGTTCCCGCTACGACGCGGACGGGGCGCGCGGCGGGCGCTGACAGCGCGGGCAGAAGTAGCTGGAACGGTTCATCCAGGGGCGCCGGCGAATGATCGTGCCACAGCGCCGGCAGGGCTCGCCCTCGCGCCCGTAGGCGTCGAGCGAGCGGTCGAAGTAGCCGGACTCGCCGTTCACATTCACGTAGAGGCTGTCGAAGCTGGTGCCGCCGACGGCGAGGGCCGCGTTCATCACGTCCCGTACGTGGCCGAGGAGTTCGGCCGTGCGCGGGCGCGTGAAGCCGGTGGTCGGACGCTCGTAGTGGAGCCGCGAGCGCCAGAGCGCCTCGTCCGCGTAGATGTTGCCGACGCCGCTGATCAGGGACTGGTCGAGCAGGGCCCGCTTGATGGTCGTACGGCGCCTGCGCAGCGCCTCGTGGAACGCCGCGTCGTCGAACTTCGGGTCCAGCGGGTCGCGCGCGATGTGCGCGATGACGTCCGGCAGCCCGTCGGGGCCCGTCTCGTGCAGCGAGAGGCCGCCGAAGGTGCGCTGGTCGATGAAGCGCAGCTCCGTACCCAGGTCGTCGGCGAAGCGGACGCGGATGCGCAGATGCTTCTCGTCCGGCGCCTCGGCCGGCTGCACCAGGAGCTGTCCGCTCATGCCGAGGTGCGCGAGGATCGCGCCACCCGTCGGCTCCAGCGGAAGCCACAGATACTTCCCACGCCGCTCGGGTACGCCGATGCGCTGGTCCTTCAGCCGGTTCGCGAAGTCCTCGCCGCCCCCGAGGTGACGGCGCACGGCGCGCGGGTGCAGGACCTCCACGTCGGCGACGGTGCGGTGGGCGACCCAGCGCTCGAGTCCGCGCCGTACGACCTCGACCTCGGGCAGCTCGGGCACGTTGTCTCCTTGTGAGGGCTCTGAAAGCTCAGATGCGAAACGAACGGTGCCGACCGTCCCTCAGGACGGTCGGCACCGGACAGTTCGGATGCGGGCGTCAGGCAGACGCCGAGGAGGAGTCGGCGTTCCCCTCGGCTGCCACGGTGGCGTCGACGGCATCAGCCGTCTTCGCCGCCTCGGCGCGCTCGTCGGCAGCCGCGCGGATCGCGCGCCATGCCGATTCAGCGGCCTGCTGCTCCGCTTCCTTCTTGCTGCGGCCGGTGCCGGTGCCGTACGAGACGCCTCCGACGCGGGCGGCAGCAGTAAAGGTCTTCTCGTGGTCGGGGCCGGTCTCCGAGACCAGGTACTCGGGAACGCCGAGCCCCTCGGTCGCGGTGAGCTCCTGGAGACTGGTCTTCCAGTCCAGGCCCGCACCCAGATTCGAGGACTTCTCGATCAGGGGATCGAAGAGACGGTGGACGAGTTCGCCCGCCGCGTCCAGACCCTGGTCGAGATAGACGGCGCCGATCACCGCTTCAAGCGTGTCGGCGAGGATGGACGCCTTGTCCCGCCCGCCCGTGCCCTCTTCGCCCCGGCCGAGCCGGATGAAGGAGCCCAGGTCGAGCCCACGGCTGACCTCCGCAAGTGCACGCGAATTGACCACCGCGGCCCGCAACTTGGCCAGCTGGCCTTCGGGCAGGTCGGGGTGGGTGGTGTACAGCGTGTCCGTGACGACGAGGCCGAGCACGGAGTCCCCGAGGAACTCGAGCCGCTCGTTCGTCGGGAGACCGCCGTTCTCGTACGCGTACGAGCGGTGGGTCAGTGCACGCACCAGAAGGGCGGACTCGAGCTTGTACCCGAGCCGCCCTTCCAGAAGCGTGTGGGACGAGGCATTGTCCGTCTTGTTCGACTCAGACATTGCGCCTCTCACCAGCCGCTCAGACCTCGAGGACCTGGCGCTTGTTGTAAGTGCCGCAAGCCGGGCACGCGATGTGCTGCAGCTTGGGCTCGTGGCAGCGCTCGCACGCAACCAGGGTGGGGACCGCAGCCTTCCACTGCGACCGGCGGTGGCGCGTGTTGCTGCGCGACATCTTCCGCTTCGGAACAGCCACGGCTACTTCTCCTGCTTCTCGTCGACGCCAGCTTCGGCGCCGCTCATCTCGTCCTTCTCGCCGTCCTGGATGGTCCCGGCGAGTCCCTGCAGTGCCGCCCAACGGATGTCGACGGCGTCGTGGTGGTGGTCCGGATCGTCCGCGAGCCGAGCTCCGCACTGGGAGCACAGACCCGGGCAGTCGTCCTGGCACACCGGCTGCATCGGCAGTGCGAGCACCACCGCATCACGCAGCACAGGCTCGAGGTCGAACAAGCCGTCCTCGAGAAAGAGCATGTCCTCGTCTTCCTCGGCGTCGTCGGCCGGTTCCGCGGTGCGGCCCCGGTCGTCGGCGTCAGGGTACGAGAACATCTCCTGGAAGTCCGCGTCGACCTCGAGGCCGAGCGGCTCCAGACACCTTACGCACTCCCCCTGAGCCGATGCACGGGCGGTGCCTGTGACAAGCACCCCTTCCATGACCGACTCGAGGCGGACCTCGAGCTCCACCGGCGCGCCTTCCGGCACTCCGATGACCCCTTCGATACCGAAGTCCTTGGGGGCGTCGACCGTGCGGGTCAGCCGCTGCTGGGCACCAGGACGCCGTCCCAGCTCGTGCGTATCGAACACGAGAGGGTTGCGGTGGTCGAGGTGCGTACTCAGGGCTGGTCCTGCTTTCGGTCTTCGATGCTCAGGTTGTTCAAGCTGCTCAAGGGGATCGCTGTCCCGAATGAACCCGGGCAGCTGTGATCGCGGACGTACGCGCGACCGAAGAACCAGGATACTGGACCTTTCGCTCACGGCCCAATCCGGAGTCAGCGTCCCTGTTCGTACTGCCTCAGCTGCTCCGTGCTGATCATGCTCGTGTCGAAGAGGCTGGTCTCGTCGAGCGCCGCAGGCTCGTGCGCCGCCTGCGGCTGCGCATAGCCCGCCTGGGCCTGGTCGTAGCCCTGCTGCTGGTGCTGCTGGTAGGCGTACGGGTCCTGCTGCTGGTACGCGTACGGGTCCTGCTGGTACACCGCGTACGGGTCCTGCTGGCCGTAGGGCTGCTGCTGGTAGCCGTACATGTCCTGCTGCGGGTCCTGCTGCTGGGCGTACACCGGCTGCTGGGTCTGCTGGGCCGGGATCTGCGGGGCCTGGGGGATCTCCCGCTCCGGCTCGGCGGGGGCGTTGCCGATCTCCGCGAGACCGGCGAGGTAGTCGGCGTCGCTGGTGTGCTGGGCGCCCGTGCCGTCGCCGAGGGTGCCGAGCTCGTCGCTGGCGACCCGGCCCTGGAGCGTGTGCCGGCCACGGCCGACCGCCTCCAGGGTCTTGGCGAGGACCGCCTCGAAGGCGCCGAGCTTCACGTCGACGTACGAGTCTGCGTCGCGGCGCAGGGTCTCGGGGTCGTGGCTGCGCTCAGGGGCGTCCTCGTCCTCGTAGCCCTGGTCGTCGACGCCCGGGCCGGTGCCGAGGAGCTTCTCGCGGCCGCGGCCCACGGAGCCGAGGGTCTTGGTGAGGACGACCTCGAAGTTGGCGAGCTTGGAGTCGACGTAGTCGTCGGCCTCCGCCCGGATCTCCTCGGCCTCCTTGCGGGCCTCGGCGAGGATCCGCTCCCCTTCGTCCTGGGAACGGCGCGCGACCTCGGTGTCGGAGATCAGCGAACCGCGCTCGGCGTGCGCCGTCTCGATGATCCGCTCGGCCTCCTGGCGGGCCTGCTCGACCATCTGCGCGCGCCCGCCGATCAGCTCCTCGGCCTGCGCGAGGGAGCCGGGCAGTGCCTGGCGCACCTCTTCGAGCATCGCGAGCAGGTCGGCGCGATTGACCACACACGAGGCCGACATGGGCATGGACCGGGCATTGCCGACCGCGGCGACGATCTCGTCGATCTTCTTCTGCACGTCCACCGTGTGCTCGCCACTCTCTACAGGGGTGTTGGAGACGGACGGAACGACTGTACGGCCAACTGGCGCCCTGATGTCACTTCTTGGGGAGGCGCTGGGTGAGCGCCTCGAAGACCACCGGCGGCACCAGGTGGGAGACGTCGCCGCCCCAGGCCGCGACCTCCTTCACCAGGGACGAGGAGAGGAAGCTGTACGTCGGGTTGGTGGGGACGAAGAGGGTCTCCACGCCCGTGAGGCCGTTGTTCATCTGGGCCATCTGCAGCTCGTAGTCGAAGTCGCTGACGGCGCGCAGGCCCTTCACGATGGCCGGGATGTCGCGCTGCTTGCAGAAGTCGACGAGCAGTCCGTGGAACGACTCGACCTCCACGTTGCCGAACTCGGCGGTGACCTCGCGGATCAGCTCGATCCGCTCCTCGATCTCGAAGAGGCCCTTCTTCGACTGGTTGATCATCACCGCGACGTGCACGACGTCGTACAGCTTGGACGCTCGGCCGATGATGTCGAGGTGGCCATTGGTGATGGGGTCGAACGACCCCGGACAGACGGCGCGGCGCAACGTGAGTTCCTCGCTCTCCGGTCCGGTCACGGTGCTTCCTCGCACGTGACGGTGCTCTTCAGGGCGGCGCGACCGTACCAAAACGTTCCCTCGCCGTAGCGACGGGACCTCAGTGCCTCAAATCCGTCCGGCCACGGGAAAACACCGCCCCTGGTGCTTCGCTCCACGGTGACGAGCGCTTCGTCCGCGAGCCAGCCCCCAGAGGCGAGTGTGAGCAGAATCTCCCGAAGATCGTCGTCCGGGACGACATACGGAGGGTCGAGAAAGACCAGGTCGTACGGGGTGGCAGGGGCCGGGCCCCGGACGATCTGTTCCGCTTTGCCCGCTCTGACCTCGGCGCCGGGGAGGCCGAGGGACTTCACGTTCTCGCGGATGGTGCGGACCGCGCGGGCGTCGGCCTCCACCAGGAGCGCGTGCCCCGCGCCGCGTGACAGCGCCTCCAGGCCCACGGCGCCCGAGCCGCCGTACAGGTCGAGCACGCGCTCGCCGTCCAGCGGGCCGCCGCCCAGCAGTGACTGCCAGGTGGAGAAGAGGGCTTCGCGCGCCCGGTCGGACGTGGGGCGGGTGCCGTTGCCCGGCGGGACGGACAGGCGACGTCCGCCGGCCCGGCCGGCGATCACGCGGGTCATCTGAGTCCTAGTGGAGAAGGGGCTGAAGGGACGTGCGGGGACCTCCAGTTTGTCAGCCCTTGTCGAGGTACTGCTCGCGCTCCTCGTCCAGGAGCGCGTCCAGGGCCGTGCGCAGGCCCGGCAGGTGCTCCAGGTCCGGGTCCGCGGCGACGACGGCCGTCGCCTCCTGGCGGGCCTCGGCGATGATCTGCTCGTCCTCGATGACGGCGAGCATGCGCAGGGACGAGCGCACCCCGGACTGGGCCTGGCCGAGGACGTCGCCCTCGCGGCGCTGCTCCAGGTCGATACGGGAGAGCTCGAACCCGTCGAGCGTGGCGGCGACGGCGCCGAGCCGGGCGCGGGCGGGGCTGGCCTCCGGCATCTCGCTGACCAGGAGACACAGGCCCGCCGCCGAGCCACGGCCGACGCGGCCGCGCAGCTGATGGAGCTGGGAGACGCCGAAGCGGTCGGCGTCCATGATCACCATGGCTGTGGCGTTCGGCACGTTCACCCCGACCTCGATGACCGTGGTCGCGACCAGGACGTCCGTCTCGCCCGCGGCGAAGCGGCGCATCACGGCGTCCTTGTCGTCGGGCTGCATCCTGCCGTGCAGCACCTCCACCTTCAGCCCGCGCAGGGCGCCGTGGGCCAGCTCCTCGGCGACGTCCAGGACGGCGAGCGGAGGCCGCTTCTCGGCCGCGTCCTCGGCGGACTCCTTCTTGGCCCCCTTGCCGCCCTTGCCCTTCTTGCCCTGCTCCTCCTCGTCGCCGATGCGGGGGCAGACGACGTACGCCTGATGCCCGTTCTCCACTTCCTCGCGTACGCGCTCCCAGGCGCGCGCGAGGAAGTGCGGCTTGTCGGCGGCGGGCACGACATGGGTGGCGATCGGCGAGCGTCCGGCGGGCAGCTGATCGAGGACGGAGGTCTCCAGGTCACCGAAGACCGTCATCGCGACCGTACGGGGAATGGGGGTGGCCGTCATGACCAGCAGGTGCGGGGGCTGCTTGCCCTTGCCGCGCAGGGCGTCGCGCTGCTCGACACCGAAGCGGTGCTGCTCGTCGACGACGACCAGTCCCAGGTCGTGGAACTGGACCTTGTCCTCGATCAGGGCGTGCGTCCCGATGACGATGCCCGCGTCGCCCGTGACGAGGTCGAGAAGGGCCTGGCGGCGGGCCGCGACGCCCATGGAACCGGTGAGCAGAACGACCTTGGTGGAGTGCTCGGAGCCCCCGAGCATCCCGCCCTCGGCGAGCTCGCCCATCATCTCGGTGATGGAGCGGTGGTGCTGCTGGGCGAGGACCTCGGTCGGCGCGAGCATCGCGGCCTGTCCGCCCGCGTCGACCACGGCGAGCATGGCGCGCAGGGCGACCATCGTCTTTCCGGAACCCACCTCTCCCTGGAGCAGGCGGTGCATCGGGTGCTCGGTGGCGAGGCCGTCGAAGATTTCCTTGGAGACCTTCTGCTGACCGTCGGTGAGGGTGAAGGGGAGCTTCGCGTCGAACGCCGTGAGCAGACCCTCGGGGCGGGGGACGCGGGCCACGGCGGGCAGCTGCGCGTCGGCGAACCTCCGCCTGGCCAGGGCGACTTGGAGGACGAACGCCTCGTCCCACTTGAGGCGGGCGCGGGCGTCGGCGATGTCCGCCTTGGTGTGGGGCCGGTGGACCTTCAGGAGTGCCTCGGGCAGCGGGACGAGGCCGCGGCCCTCACGCAGCGAGTCCGGCAGGGGCTCGAGGGCCTCCTGGGCGCTGGGCAGCACCATGTCGACGGCCTTCGCGATCTTCCACGACTCCAGCTTGGCGGTGGCCGGGTAGATCGGGAGGAGGGCGCCGGCCCAGGAGCCGATCGCCTCGTCGGCCTCGCCGGCGTCCAGGGCGTCGGCCCGCAGCAGCTCGTACGCCGGGTGCGCGAGCTGCATCTTGCGGTTGAAGACGGAGGCCTTGCCCGCGAACATCGCGCGCGTGCCGGGCAGGAGGTCCTTGTGCGGCTTGTGGATGCCCCGGCCGAAGAAGACCAGCTGGAGCTGGCCGCTGCCGTCCGTGATGGTCACTTCGAGGCGCTGGCCGGTGCCCCCGCTGAACTTCAGGATGCGGGCGCTCGCGACCTGGGCGACCACGGTGACGTGCTCGTCGAGGGGCAGGTCGGCCAGGCGGGTGAGCTCGCCGCGCTCCGCGTATCTGCGCGGATAGTGGTGGAGCAGGTCACCGACCGTGTGCAGGTCCAGGTGCTCGGCCATCACCTTCGCGGTGGCGGGTCCGAGCGCTTTCTTCAGCGGTTCTTCGAGCGCGGGCACGGAATTCATTTCACACCATGGCTCTGACATCGACGGCTCGCGATCCCGTGATCCTCGACTCCGAGCGTCGGCAGAGCTCTGGAGTCGCGGCGTGCCTTTCAGGCAACGGGCAGGGCTTGTCCGTCATGCATCCGCGTCAGCGGACGGGTGAGAAGCCATCGCGTCCACGCGACGGCGGAGTCACTGCACACCACGCCACTTATTCTCAGGCTCGTCGACAGGTCACGCTCTCACTCGACACCGATGAGCATCAGAGCGGAGTTCCGTCCGCCCCGGTACACCACGGTGTCGACGGCCAGGTACGTCTCGCGTACGTGCCGTTCGAGCCGGTCGGCGACCTCGTCGGGCACCTCGTCGCCGAGGACGAGGGTGACCATCTCGCCGCCCGCCGCCAGCATCCTGTCGAGGGTCGTACGGGCCGTCCGCGTCACCTCTTCGCCGATCACGGCGACGTCCCCGTCGATGAGGCCGAGGAAGTCCCCGGCCTGGCAGATGCCGGCCATCGTCCACGACTGCCGCTCCGCGACGGCCAGTTCGGCGTAGCGGGTCGCGCCGGCCGCCGACGTCATCGCGACGACGTCCTCGTCGAAGCGCCGCTCCTTCTCATGGACGGCGAGCGCGGCGATGCCCTGGATCGCGGACCGGGTGGGGATGAGGGCGACCCGCACGCCTTCGGTGCGGGCCTGCTCGGCCGCTGCCGCGGCGGTGTGACGCAGCTCGGCGTCGTTCGGCAGGAGCACCACTTCACGCGCGTGCGCCCGGCGGATCGCCTCGACCAGTTCACCGCTGCCGGGCGCCTCGCCGGGCCGCTCGGGTACGACGGTGGCGCCCGCCTCGCTGTACAGACCGGCGAGCCCTTCTCCGGGGACCACGGCGACGATCGCGCGCTGGGCGCGTTCCCCGGTCGGCGCGGAGCCGGACGTGGGGTGCGTCGTATGGGCGTCGCCGACGGCGAAGTGCGTGATGCGGATGCGGTACGGGCGGCCGGCCTCGACGCCCGCCTCGACGGCGGCGCCCGCGTCGTCCACGTGCACATGGACGTTCCACAGTCCGTCGCCGCCGACGACCACGAGGGAGTCGCCGAGGCCGTCGAGCCGGGTCCGCAGCCGCGCCACGGCCCGGTCGTCGGCCTCCAGGAGGTAGATGACCTCGAAGGCGGGCCCTTCGCCGTCCGCGCAGTCCAGCGACTGGTCGGCGGTCACGCGCGCGTGGTGCACGCCCCGGCCGGCCGGAGGTGCCACCGGGTCGCCCGAGAGCGCCTCGGTCAGCGCGCCGAGTACGGCCACGAGCCCGCGCCCGCCCGCGTCCACGACGCCCGCGCGCCCCAGGACCGCGAGCTGTCCCGGAGTCGCGTCGAGCGCGGCACGGGCACCGTCGTACGCGGCGCGGGCCACGTCACCGCAGTCTCCGGAGTGAGCGTCGGCGGCGTCGGCAGCGGCGGCGGCCACCGTCAGGACCGTGCCCTCCACGGGGTGCGCGACCGCCTCCCGGGCGGACTCGGCGGCTCGGCGCAGTGCGTGCCGCAGGCTGTCACCGTCGGCATTCTCGCTGTGATCCGCCTCACCTCCGGCGTCGGCCGCGAGGACCTGGGCCATGCCGCGAAGGAGCTGCGCGAGGATTGTTCCGGAGTTTCCGCGGGCCCCTATCAAGGCTCCGTGAGCCATCGCGTGGACGACGTCGGGCAGCGCGGGCGGTGCGGGTTCGAGGCCCGTGAAGACCGCTTCCACAGCTTGTACCGCGGACTCGACGGTCAGGTACAGGTTGGTGCCTGTGTCTCCGTCCGCCACGGGATAGACGTTGATCGCGTCGATCTCCTCGCGGTCCCGCCCGAGCGCCTCCAGGGCCAGTGCGCACCAGGCGCGCACCGCGTGGACGTCGAGCACCTGCGGCACCTGCGCCTCCTAGAGCAGCCGAACTGGCATCGCAGCGTAGACCCCGGAGGGGGTCCCTCCGGAAGAGGGCCCGGGACGGCAACCGGGGCAACCATGGTAGTTTCGTTCTACCGAAGCAGCCGTTGTATGCTGCTCCGGTTGCCCGATATCCATCGGGCCTTCCCCTGGCACCGCCACTCAGATCCTCCGATCCGATCCCGGCATGCCGGGATCAACCGTAAGTGCATCTGAAGTCTTGGAGTGACCCGTGGCTGCCAACTGCGACGTCTGCGGCAAGGGGCCGAGCTTCGGCAACAACATTTCGCACTCGCACCGCCGTACGTCCCGTCGCTGGAACCCGAACATCCAGCGTGTACGTGCAGTGGTCGGGCGGACGCCGAAGCGGCTCAACGTCTGCACCTCGTGCATCAAGGCCGGCAAGGTCTCGCGCTGACGTAACGCGTAGCGCGGCCACCTAGCTGGTTGCTTGAAGGACCGGTCCCCTCGGGGACCGGTCCTTTTTTATGCCGTCTCATGCCGTCGCCATGCCTTCTGCCTTCTCCATGCCGTCCTCATGCCAGGAGGAGTCCCGAGGGCTCTCGTGCCGGCAAGTGCCAAGGCACAGACCCGGGATGCTCCCCGTAACCCCTGCCACAATCTGACCAATGCGCTTCGGCATCCTCGGCCCCCTCGACGTACGCGCCCCCGACGGCACCCCGTTGGACCCCGGCGGTCCGCGTCCGCGGGCGTTGCTGACGCTGCTGCTCCTGGAGGCGGGCCGGACCGTCACGGCGGAGCGCCTGATCGACGGCCTGTACGGGGACGAGCCGCCGGCCGGCGCCGCGAACGCGCTGCAGTCGCAGGTCTCACGGCTGCGCAAGCGGCTCTCCCTCGACATCGAGGCCACTCCGGCGGGCTACCGGCTGGCCGTCGGCCCGGACGACGTGGACGTGCACCGCTTCGAGCGGCTGGCCGCCGAGGGCGAGCGTGCCCTCACGGCCGGGGATCCTTCCCAGGCAGCCGCCCTCCTCGGGGAGGCGCTCGGTCTCTGGCGCGGTCCCGCCCTCGCCGACCTGCCTGCCGCCTTCGGCGGCCGTCTCGACGAGATCAGGCTCACCGCCGCGCAGACCCGTATCGAGGCGGAACTCGCGCTCGGCTCGGGTGGCGGCCTCGTCCCCGAGCTGCGGGAGCTGATCGCCGCCCATCCTCTGAGCGAACGCCTCTACGGTCAGCTGATGCGCGCCCTCCACGCGGACGGGCGGCCCGCGGAGGCGCTCGCCGTGTACGAGGAGGTGCGGCGCGTCCTCGCCGACGAGCTGGGGGCCGATCCGTCGGCGGAACTCTCGGGGCTGCACGTGGAACTCCTTCGGGGGCGGGAGCCCGCGCGCGGGCGGGGCGTTCCCGCGCAGCTGACCCGGTTCGTCGGGCGGACCGACGAGCTCGCGCGGATCGACACCTTGCTCGCCCGGGCGCGGCTCGTGACGCTGACGGGGCCGGGCGGGGCGGGCAAGACCCGGCTCGCGGCCGAGGCCGCGCGGGACAGGGCCGACGTGTGCTGGGCGGAGCTGGCACCTCTCGCCGGCGGGGAGCAGGTGCCGTACGCGCTGCTCGCGGCGCTCGGGGTGCGTGAGGGGTTCCGGGGGCCTCAGGGGGATCCGGTCGAGCGGCTGATCGACGCGCTGGAGGGGCGCGAGGTGCTGCTCGTGCTCGACAACTGCGAGCATCTCGTCGACGAAGCGGCCCGCACCGCGGGCGTGCTGCTCGGCGCGTGTCCCGGGCTGCGCGTCCTCGCCACGAGCCGGGAGGCGCTCGGTATCACCGGTGAGGCGCTGTGCCCGGTGCCGCCACTCGCGGCCGGACCCGCGGCGCGTCTGTTCATGGACCGGGCGGCCGCCGTACGGCCCGATGCCGATCTCCACGCGCGCGTGGAGGCCGTTCACGGGATCTGCGAGGCCCTCGACGGGCTGCCGCTGGCGATCGAACTCGCCGCGGCCAGGCTGCGCACGCTCACCGTGGACGAGCTCGCCGACCGCCTGGGCGACCGCTTCCGGCTGCTGTCGCGCGGCGACCGCACCAAGGCGCCCCGGCACCGCACGCTGCGCGCGGTCGTCGAGTGGAGCTGGGAGCTGCTCGACGAGGAGGAGCGGGATCTCGCGCGGCGGATGGCCGTGTTCGCCGGAGGGTCGTCCGGGGGTGCGACGCTCGCCGCGGTCGAGGCCGTGTGCGGGGTGCCGTATCCGGAGGACCTGCTGGCCTCGCTCACGGAGAAGTCCTTCCTGGAAGCGGCCGGTGGGCGCTACCGGATGCTTCAGACGATCCGCGCGTTCTGCGCCGAGCACCTGGCCGACGAGGGCGAGCTGACGCGGCTGCGGGACGCGCACGCCGCGTACTTCCGGGGGGTGGCGGCGCGGGCCGAGCCGTATCTGCGCGGCGGCGGGCAGTTGCCGCGGCTGGCCGCGCTCGGGGCCGAGCGGGACAACCTGTCGGCGGCCCTGCGCCACCTCGTGCGCGCGGACCCGCGCGCGGCGCTGCGGCTGATGGCGGACCTGTCCTGGTTCTGGCGGCTGCGCGGGCTGCACGGCGCGCATGTGCCGCTGGCCCGCGAACTGCTCGCCGCGCTCGGGGACGAGCCGCCGGAGGACCTTGCCGAGGAGTACGTCCTGTGCGTGATCAACACGGTCTCGGGCGACGGGAACGACCCGCGCGAACCGGAGCGCCTGGCCCGCGCGGAGGCCGTGCTCGCGTCCCGGGACCACGCGCTGCGGCGGCCGTTCGTGGTGGTCCTGTGGTCGGTGGCGTACGGGCCGCAGTACGCCGTGCAGGAGCGAGTGCGCCGGCAGGTCGGAGAAGCGCCCTGGGGACTCGCGTTGCTCGACGTCGGGCTGGGCTTCCAGGAGTGGTTCACGGGGCGCCCCGACACGTCGGAGCAGCATTTCGAGCGGGCGCTCGCCGGATTCCGGGCGACCGGGGACCGGTGGGGCATGGCCAACTGCCTTGATCCGCTCGGCATGTTCGCGGACTGGCGCGGCGATCGGGAGCGGGCCCTGACGCTGCTCGACGAGGGTCTCGCGCACGTGGCCGCGCTCGAAGCCCCGGAGGAGACCGCCGATCTGCTGCACCGGCGCGCGTACGTACTGCTTCACCAGGGCCAACTCCGGGACGCCGCGGACCACTTCACTCGGTCGGCCGCGATGGCCCGCACGGCGGCCGTCCCCGACAAGGTGGCGAGCGCGCGGCGCGGACTGGGCGATGTGGCACGGATCGGCGGGGACACGGAGCACGCGCGCGTGCACTACGAAGCGGCTCTCGAACTGTGCGCGGCGAACTGGTTCAGCGTCGGCGAGACCGTGCGGACCCTCATCGGCCTGGGCCGCATCGCGCTCGCCGCGTCACGGCCCGACGAGGCGCGCGACTGGTTCGAGCAGGGCGTCGCGCTCTGCGACGGGCCCACGCGCGCCCTCGAACTCGCCGATGCGGCCGAGGCGTTGGCGTGCGTGACACAGGATCCGCGCGAAGCCGCGGTGCTGCTCGGGGCCGGTACGGGCCTGCGCGGGCTCGCGCTCGTGGGAGACCCGGACGTCGCCCCCGTGGAGGCGCGGGTCCGTGCGGCGCTCACTCCGGAGACGTACGAGAAGGCGTTCGAGGAGGGCCGGGCGATGCGGTCAGCGGCGGTCAGCCGACGGTAAGCGGGTGGTCAGGGGCGCCCGCGAGGCTCGGGGACATGAAGAACACACACACCCCGTACGCGTCGACCCGGCTGTCCCACCTCGACGTCCTGGTCTCCGGCGCCAGCGTCGCCGGTCCCGCCGTCGCCCTCGCCCTGTCCCTCCACGGAGCCCGCGTCACCGTAGTCGAGAAGGCCCCCGCCCTGCGCGAGGGTGGATTCGCGGTCGACTTCCGCGGCTGGGTGCACCGCACGGTCCTGACCGCCCTCGGCATCCACGACGACATCCACGCGCGCCAGACCCGCATGGGCCGCCAGACGGTCGTCGACGCCGACGGCACCCCGCGCGTCGATCTGCCGGCGGAGCTGATGAGCGGCGACGTGGAGATCTTCCGCGGCGACCTCGCCCACATCCTGTACGAACACAGCAAGGACGCGGTGAAGTACGTCTTCGGTGACTCGATCGCCACCCTGACCGAGGACGACCGCGGGGTCGACGTCACGTTCGAGCACGCGGCACCCCGCCGCTTCGACCTCGTCGTGGCGGCCGACGGGCTGCACTCCCCCACCCGCCGCCTCGTGTTCGGCGACGAGTCCCGCTACCTGCGGTTCCTCGACCACTACGTGGCCGGCTTCGGCATCCCCAACCACCTGGGCCTCGACCGCACCGGCCGGCTGTACAGCGACCCGGGCCGGGCGGTCTCCGTCAGCAACTACGACGGTGACCCGGACCGCGCGGGCGCGCTCCTGGTGTTCCGCTCCGAACCCCTCGACCACGACCGCAGGGACGTGGACCAGCAGAAGCGGATCCTCGCGGAGCGGTTCGCGGGGATGGGCTGGGAGGCGCCACGGGTCCTGGAGGCGCTGGAGGACGCGGACGACCTGTACTTCGACGCCATCGCGCAGATCCACGTCGAGCGGCTCACCAAGGGCCGCGTGGTCCTGCTCGGCGACGCCGGGTACGGCGCCACGATGGGCGGCATGGGCACCGGCGTCGCGATCGTCGGCGCGTACGTCCTGGCGGGTGAACTGGCCCTGGCCGGCGGCGATCACCGCACCGCGTTCGCCGCCTACGAGGCGCAGATCGGGGACTTCGCGAAGGGCTGCCAGAAGATCTCGGGCAACGCGGGCCCCTTCTTCGCCCCGCCCACCGAGCGGAGGATCCGCAGCCGCGACCGGATGTACCGGCTGCTCAGCTCCCGCCTGATGGCCGGGTTCTTCAAGCGCCTGACGGAGAAGGCCGCGACCGCGATCGACCTGAAGGACTACCCGGCCCTGCTGGGCGCACCGGCCGCGGCGGTACGCGGCCGGTGAGCCCGTCAGCCCTCCACGTCCCCGAAGTGGTCCCAGCCGCCCTTGTTCGTCCACGGGGCGCCGTCGACCGTCACCTGGGGCAGCGCCGACGGGTTGAGGACCTCGCCGATCACCTTCCAGCGGGCGGGCAGTTTCACGTCCGGCGGGAACGTGGCCACGATCGCGTGGTCCTCTCCCCCGGTGAGCACCCACTGGATCGGGTCGACGCCGACGGCCTGCCCGATGTCGTTCATCTGCGAAGGCACGTCGACCTTGCCGGACTTGATGTCGATACGGACCTTGCTGGCCTCCGCGATGTGCCCCAGGTCGGCGATGAGGCCGTCGCTGACGTCGCACATGGCCGTGGCGCCGAGCCCGGCGGCCGCGGGGCCCGCGTGGTACGGCGGCTCGGGCCGGCGGTGGGCCTCGACGAAGGCACGGGGCGAGCGGAAGCCGCGCGAGAGGACCGCGTGCCCGGCCGCGGACCAGCCGAGCCAGCCGGTCACCGCGACGACGTCGCCGGGCTGCGCGCCGGAGCGCGTGACCGGCTCGTGGTTGCGCATGTCGCCGAGCGCGGTGATCGCGACGGTGATGGTGTCGCCGCGTACGACATCGCCTCCGACGACGGCGGCGCCCGCGACCTGGCACTCGTCGCGCAGGCCGTCCATCAGCTCGTTCGGCCAGCTGGCGGGGAGTTCGGCGGGGACCACGAGGCCGAGCAGGAGCGCGGTCGGGACGGCGCCCATGGCGGCGATGTCCGCGAGGTTCTGCGCGGCCGCCTTGCGCCCGACGTCGTAGGCCGTGGACCAGTCGCGGCGGAAGTGCCGCCCTTCGAGGAGGATGTCCGTACTCACGACGACCCTGCGGTCCGGCGCGGCCACCACGGCCGCGTCGTCGCCCGGGCCGAGTCGTACGGCCGGGGTGGTGGTGAGCCGGGAGGTGAGCTCTCGGATGAGCCCGAACTCTCCCAGCTCGCCGACGGTGCCCTTCATGCGCGTACTGCCCCTTCTGCCCCGGTCCGCTTGCGGTCGCGAGCCGTCTCTGTCATAGGTACGGTCATTGTCATCGGCGGGGCCGTCCTGTGGACCGGTGCCCGCCGTACGTCAGTCGCAGTGTGTACGCCACAGTCACCGCGGGTCTCCCCGCGGCGAGCGGCGACGCGATACCGTGGCGTCTCTTCTCCCCACATGATCCTCGTGGCCGCCCTGGAGGTTCCGTGGTACAGGCGTACATCCTGATTCAGACCGAAGTCGGCAAGGCGTCGACCGTAGCCGAGCTGATCGGCAAGATCCCGGGGGTGATCCAGGCCGAGGACGTGACAGGTCCCTACGACGTCATCGTGCGCGCACAGGCCGACACAGTCGATGAGCTCGGCCGCATGGTGGTCGCCAAGGTCCAGCAAGTGGACGGCATCACCCGCACCCTGACCTGCCCGGTCGTGCACTTGTAGCCCCCGTCTAACCTTGGCCGGTGAACTTCTTCCGTCACCGGCCCCGCCTTGCCACCGGGCTCCCCGCCCTGGCCCTGCTTGTCGCCGTCTCGGGCTGCTCCTCAGCAGACGACACGGCACACGCAGCGGTTCCCACCCCTGACGCCAAGGTCACGGACCTGTGCCGGAACCTGCACAAAAGGCTTCCGGACACGGTGGACGGGCACGGAAGGAACGACCCCTCTCCGCGGTCCGAGCTGACCGCGGGGTGGGGAGATCCGGCGATCATACTGCGCTGCGGTGTCGCGCGGCCCGCGCTGATGGACGACCCCCAGGCTCTGCCGGTGAAGGTGAACGGCGTGGGCTGGGCGTACGAGAAGCGGGACGACGGCACGCAGGTGCTCACGACGACGCTGCGGGTCGCCTACGTGGAGGTCACCCTGCCCAAGGAGCTGGCCGCCGAGGGGGCCTCGCCCCTGGTCGACTTCGCCCAGCCCGTCAAGAAGGCGATCCCCGAAGGGATCGCCGACTGACCTGCGCGGATCGGGTCGCTGCGTGACTAGCGCAGCCCCGTCGACCGGTTCAGCGCCGCCTGGATGAGGCGGTCCACCAGCTCCTGGTAGCTCACGCCGCTCTCCTGCCACATCCGCGGGTACATGGAGATCGGGGTGAAGCCGGGCAGCGTGTTGATCTCGTTGATCACGAACTCGCCGTCCTCGGTGAGGAAGAAGTCGGCGCGCACGAGGCCCTCACAGGACGCCGCGTCGAACGCCTCCACCGCGAGCCGCTGCACTTCGGCCGTCTGCTCTTCGGTGAGCGGCGCGGGCACGATGCCGGACGCCGAGTCGATGTACTTGGCCTCGAAGTCGTAGAAGTCGTGGGCCTGGACCGGCGGGATCTCGGCCGGCACGCTCGCGCGCGGCCCGTCCTCGAACTCCAGGACGCCGCACTCGATCTCGCGGCCGACGAGCGCCGCCTCCACGATGATCTTCGGGTCGTGGCTGCGGGCCTCCTCGATCGCCTCGTCGAGGCCCTCGAAGGAGTCGACCTTGGTGATGCCGATCGACGAGCCCGCGCGCGCGGGCTTGATGAACAGCGGCCAGCCCTGCTCGCCGACGAAGTCCGCGATGCGGCGCCGCGCGCCTTCCCGGTCGTTCTCCCACTCGCGCGGCCGGATCACCAGGTAGGGGCCGACCTTCAGCCCGAACGAGGTGAACACCCGCTTCATGTAGTCCTTGTCCTGGCCGACGGCCGAGGACAGGACGCCACAGCCGACGTACGGCGTCCCGGACAGGTCGAGCAGGCCCTGGATGGTGCCGTCCTCGCCGTAGGGGCCGTGCAGGACGGGGAACACGACGTCGACGTCGCCCAGGACCTTGGGCACGGAGCCGGGCTCCGTGTAGACGACCTCGCGGCTCGACGGGTCGACGGGCAGCACGACCCCGCCCTCGGCGGACTCGGCGAGCTCGGCGACGTCCGGCACCTTGCGGTCGGTGATCGCCATCCGCTCGGGATCGTCGGCCGTCAGCGCCCAACGCCCCTCCCGCGTGATGCCGATCGGCAGCACGTCGTACTTGGTGCGGTCGATGGCCCGCAGCACGGCACCTGCGGTGACGACGGAAACGCCGTGCTCGGAGCTGCGACCGCCGAAGACGACGGCCACACGGGGCTTCTGGCCCGACGGACGGCTGCTCTGGGGAAGGTTCTCGCTGCTCATATCGCGTTGAGCGTACCTGCTGGTAGCAGCGGAGTCAGCGTCCGGCGAGACCCGCGTTCAGCGCCGTTCGGGCTTGGCGCTGCGCGACATCATCTCCTTCAGGGCGACGACCGGGGACTTCCCCTCGTGCACGATGCCGACGACGGTTTCGGTGATCGGCATGTCGACGCCGTGCCGGCGCGCCAGGTCGAGCACCGACTCGCAGGACTTGACGCCCTCGGCGGTCTGCTTGGTGACCGCGATCGTCTCCTGAAGGGTCATGCCCTTGCCCAGGTTCGTGCCGAAGGTGTGGTTGCGCGACAGGGGCGAGGAGCAGGTGGCGACGAGGTCGCCGAGGCCCGCGAGCCCGGAGAACGTGAGCGGGTCGGCGCCCATCGCGAGGCCGAGCCGGGTGGTCTCGGCGAGGCCGCGCGTGATGAGCGAGCCCTTCGCGTTGTCGCCCAGGCCCATGCCGTCGGCGATGCCGACGGCGAGCCCGATGACGTTCTTCACGGCTCCGCCGAGCTCGCAGCCGATCACGTCGGTGTTCGTGTACGGCCGGAAGTACGGGGTGTGGCAGGCGGTCTGGAGGCGCTGCGCAACCGATTCGTCGCGGCAGGCGACGACGGCGGCGGCGGGCATCCGGGCGGCGATCTCGCGAGCGAGGTTGGGGCCCGTGACGATCGCGATGCGGTCCTCGCCGACCTTGGTGACGTCCTCGATGACCTCGCTCATCCGCATGGCGGAGCCGAGTTCGACGCCCTTCATGAGGGAGACGAGGACCGTGCCGGGCGCGAGCAGCGGCGTCCACTCGGCGAGGTTGGCACGCAGCGTCTGCGAGGGCACGGCGAGCACCGTGAAGTCGGCGCCGTCCGCGGCTTCGGCGGCGTCGGTGGTGGCCCTGATGTTGCCGGGGAGTTCGACGCCGGGGAGGTAATCGGGGTTCGTACGCGTGGAGTTGACCGCTTCGGCCAGTTCGGGCCTGCGCGCCCACAGGGTGACGTCGCACCCCGCGTCGGCGAGCACCATGGCGAAGGCCGTGCCCCAGGAGCCGGTTCCGAAGACGGCCGCCTTGACGGGTGGGGTCACTTGCTCTCCTCAGGACTTCCGTGCTCGATGGCGGCCGAACCGGCCTGCTCCGTAAGGGTGTTGACCCCGGCGGCCTTGCGGCGCTGCGCGATGCGCGCCTCGCGGGGGTCGTAACGCCGCTGCGGAGGCTGCTCGCCGCGCAGTTCACCGAGCAGTCCGGTGATCGCCGTCATGATGACCTCGGTGGCCTCCTTGAGGAGTTCCGGGGTCATCTCCTTGTCGTAGAAGCGCTCCAGGTCGACCGGCGGCCCGGCGAGGACGTGGTGCGTCTTGCGCGGCAGCAGGTCGGGCTTCTTCGCGTACGGCGCGAGCACGAGGTTGGCGCCCCACTGGGCGACGGGAATGACGGGGCACTTGGTCTGCAGTGCCACGCGCGCGACGCCCGTCTTGGCGGTCATGGGCCACAGGTCCGGATCGCGGGTGAGGGTGCCCTCGGGGTAGAAGGCGACGCACTCCCCGCGCTCGACGGCGTCGATGGCGGCACGGAACGCGCTGAGCGCATTCGTGGTCTCGCGGTAGACGGGGATCTGTCCGGTGCCGCGCATGATGGCGCCGATGAACCCCTTCTTGAAGAGCCCGTGCTTGGCGAGGAATCGCGGAACGCGTCCGGTGTTGTACTGGAAGTGCGCGTACGCGAACGGGTCGAGATGCGAATTGTGGTTCACCGCGGTGATAAAGCCGCCGTCGGCCGGAATGTTCTCCATTCCGCGCCAGTCCCGCTTGATCAGAACCACGAGCGGCGGTTTAGCGATGACCGCCGCCAGGCGGTACCAGAAGCCGATTCTGCGGCGGGACACTCGGACACCTTCCTCTATGGACCCTTGAAGGCCCTCTCGGACCTGGTCAGCCGCACAAGTGTCGCCCCGGGCCGCCGGTCTGTCGAGAACACCGTACGCCCGCACGTTTATGCCCACCTCACGCGCCGGGCCACAATGAGCGCGACCCGAAGGGACGGACCTCACGTGCAGTGGACCCTCGTGATACCGCTGAAACCCCTGGTGCGGGCCAAGAGCAGGCTGGCACCCACGGCGGGTGACGGGGTGCGTCCCGGGCTCGCGCTGGCGTTCGCGCAGGACACCGTGGCCGCCGCGACCGCCTCGGCCGGGGTGCGGGATGTGGTGGTAGTCACGGACGACGCGCTCGCCGGGAGGGAACTGGCCGCCCTGGGTGCCCTGATCGTCCCCGATGCCCCGGGAGCGGGCCTGAACGCCGCCCTGGCGCACGGTGCGGCGGCGGCGAGGGCCCGGCGTCCCGATGCGGCCGTCGCGGCACTCAACGCCGATCTGCCGGCCCTGCGGTCCGCGGAATTGTCCCGGGTTCTCGCGGAGGCCGCGCTATTTCCCCGCGCATTTCTCCCCGATGCGGCGGGAATCGGGACGACACTTCTCAGTGCCCGTTCCGGTACGGAATTGCTTCCCGCATTCGGCACCGCGTCCCGCGCCCGTCATGCCGCGTCCGGCGCGGTGGAACTCCCGCTGACGGGCGTCGACTCCGTACGCCAGGACGTGGACACCGGCGAGGACCTGCGGGTGGCGCTGTCGCTCGGCGTCGGCCCGCGCACCGCGGGGGCGGCCGCCGGGCTGCTGATCCCGGACTGAGTACGCTGCCTGTATGCAGGCGACCGCGTACACATACGACCCCGACTCCCGCTCCGGCAGCGTGCTGCTCGACGACGGCACCCCCGTGCCGTTCGACGGCCCGGCGTTCGACGCGGGCGGCCTCCGGCTGCTGCGCCCCGGGCAGCGGGTCCGTATCGAGGTCGAGGGCGAGGGCGAGGCGCGGCGCATCACGCTGGTGACGCTGCAGACGCTCTGAGCCTCCGCCGAACCGGGCTTTCGCGCACACACCGCGGGCCGGGCTCCCCGAGGGGAGCCCGGCCCGGCGCGTGAGGGGCCCTTGAGGCCGTCGCCCTTACTTCTTGCGGGCGGTGGTCTTCTTGGCGGTCGTCTTGCGCGCAGTGGACTTCTTGGCGGGCGCCTTCTTGGCCGTGGCCTTCTTGGCGGGCGCCGTCTTCTTCGCGGTGGCCTTCTTCGCGGCGGCCTTCGCCGGAGCGGCCTTCTTCGCGGTGGCCTTCTTCGCCGTGGCGGTGGTCTTCTTGGCGGTGGCCTTCTTCGCCGTCGCCGTGGTCTTCTTCGCCGTCGTCTTCTTGGCGGTGACCTTCTTGGCGGTGGTCTTCTTCGCCGTCGCCTTCTTGGCCGTCGTGGCCTTCTTGGCCGCGGCCTTCTTGACCGTCGCCGCGGCGCCGCCGGTCAGGCTGCCCTTGGGCGCCTTCTTGACCGCGACCTCGCCACCACGCGGGAGCTTCTTCGAACCCGCGACGAGGTCCTTGAAGCCCTGACCGGCACGGAAACGCGGAACGGAGGTCTTCTTGACCCGTACGCGCTCACCCGTCTGCGGGTTACGGGCGTAGCGGGCGGGGCGGTCGACCTTCTCGAACGAGCCGAAGCCGGTGACCGAGACCCGGTCCCCGCTGACGACGGCACGGACGATGGCGTCCAGGACCGCGTCGACGGCGTCCGCGGCCTGCTGACGGCCGCCGACCTTGTCGGCAATCGCTTCTACGAGCTGCGCCTTGTTCACGTCTTCCCCTTCGGAGACATTGCCGGAACGTATCCGGTCCGGCTTTTTCGCACGTTAGGCAGATATATACCGCAAATCAAACACGAAACGGGCTAATCACCCTTGTGCCGCAACGAACTCGGGCTGTCGCGAAGTTACTCAGTGGTCCTCTTGCGAGAATCGACCCTCGTCGAGGTCCACCATGAATCGGTCCAGTCGCCTTGCCGCATCGGCGAGATCGTGCTTGGCCGCGGCCGTAATGACCAGCAGCTTCCGGGTCAGCGCCATCCGTACGCCCTCCGGGACTTGCAGTGCGCGCACCCTGGAGTGCGCTTCCTTGAGTTGGTCCGCGACCGCCGCATAGAGCTGGAGTTGGCCGTCGTGTTCCATGCACAGATTGTGCCATCTGGGGCGAGTTGTCGCCTCCGCAGGGGGTAACTGCCGTCCCTGGCGGGCCTCCTGGGCCCCTTCGAGAGGCGTACGCGCACGGGCGCCACGAAATGCGCGTACCCCCTGAACACCCTTGAAAACACGGGGAGTTGAGAGACCCGGAACGGCACTTGGCGAGCGGTTCGGGGCCGGACACAGCTGTACCCCCAACCGTCCACGATTGGGGGTACAGAGGGCTTGTTGCGATGGCCGGAATCAGCCTTGCAGAGTTCAGATCTGCACGGTCTGCGGCTTGAACGCGGGACGCTTGGACTCGTACTCCGCGATGTCACCCTCGCTCTGGAGCGTGATGCTGATGTCGTCCAGGCCGTTCAGCAGCCGCCAGCGCGCGTTCTCGTCGAGCTCGAAGGCGGCGGTGATGCCCTCGGCCCGTACTTCACGCGCCTCCAGGTCGACCGTGATCTCGGCCTGGGGGTCGTTCTCCACCAGGTCCTGGAGCGCGTCCACGACCTTCTGGTCGAGCACCACCGTGAGCAGGCCGTTCTTGAGCGAGTTGCCGCGGAAGATGTCGGCGAAGCGCGAGGAGATGACGGCCTTGAAGCCGTAGTTCTGCAGCGCCCACACCGCGTGCTCGCGGGAGGATCCGGTGCCGAAGTCGGGACCTGCCACCAGGACCGTGGCGCCCTCGCGTTCGGCCTTGTTCAGCACGAACTCGGGGTCCTTGCGCCAGGCCTCGAAGAGCCCGTCCTCAAAACCGTCCCTGGTGACCTTCTTGAGCCAGTGGGCGGGGATGATCTGGTCGGTGTCGACGTTGCTGCGGCGCAGCGGGACGGCCCGGCCGGTGTGCGTGGTGAATGCTTCCATGGCTGATCAGACTCCAGCGGGCGTACGGGCGTCAGTGTCGGACAGGTCGGCCGGAGCGGCCAGGTGGCCAAGCACGGCGGTGGCGGCGGCCACCTGGGGCGAGACCAGGTGCGTACGGCCACCCTTGCCCTGCCGTCCCTCGAAGTTGCGGTTCGAGGTGGACGCGGAGCGCTCGCCGGGGGCGAGTTGGTCGGGGTTCATGCCCAGACACATCGAGCAGCCCGCGTGCCGCCATTCGGCGCCGGCCTCCTTGAAGACCTTGTCCAGGCCCTCGGAGACGGCCTGCAGACCCACCCGAGCGGAGCCGGGAACGACCAGCATCCGTACGCCGTCGGCGACTTTGCGGCCCCCGACGATCTCGGCGACGGCGCGCAGGTCCTCGATGCGGCCGTTGGTGCACGAACCTACGAAGACGGTGTCGACCTTGATGTCGCGCAGCGGCTGCCCGGCGGTCAACCCCATGTATTCCAGGGCCTTTTCGGCGGCGAGGCGCTCCGAAGCGTCCTCGTACGAAGCAGGGTCGGGGACCTGTGCCGACAGGGGGGAGCCCTGGCCGGGGTTGGTGCCCCAGGTGACGAACGGCGACAGCGCGGCGGCGTCGATGACGACCTCGGCGTCGAATTCCGCGTCGTCGTCCGACTTCAGCGTCTTCCAGTACGCCACCGCGGCGTCCCAGTCCTCGCCCTTGGGGGCGTGCGCGCGGCCCTCGAGGTAGGCGAAGGTGGTCTCGTCGGGGGCGATCATGCCCGCGCGGGCGCCGGCCTCGATCGACATGTTGCAGATGGTCATGCGGGCTTCCATCGAGAGCTTCTCGATGGCAGAGCCGCGGTACTCCAGGATGTAGCCCTGGCCGCCACCCGTACCGATCTTCGCGATGATGGCGAGGATCAGGTCCTTGGCGGTGACGCCGTCGGGCAGCTCGCCGTCGACGGTGATGGCCATCGTGCGGGGACGGGCCAGCGGCAGCGTCTGGGTCGCCAGGACGTGCTCGACCTGGGAGGTGCCGATGCCGAAGGCCAGCGCGCCGAACGCGCCGTGCGTGGACGTGTGGGAGTCGCCGCAGACGACCGTGGTGCCCGGCTGGGTCAGGCCCAGCTGCGGGCCGACGACGTGCACGACGCCCTGCTCGACGTCACCCAGCGAATGCAGACGCACACCGAAGTCGGCACAGTTCTTGCGCAGCGTCTCCAGCTGGGCGCGCGAGACCGGGTCCGCGATCGGCTTGTCGATGTCGAGGGTCGGGGTGTTGTGATCCTCGGTCGCGATGGTGAGGTCGAGGCGCCGCACCTGGCGACCGGCCTGACGCAGGCCGTCGAAGGCCTGCGGGCTGGTCACCTCGTGCAGCAGGTGCAGATCGATGAAGAGGAGGTCGGGCTCGCCCTCGGCGCGCCGGACGACGTGGTCGTCCCAGACCTTCTCCGCGAGTGTCCTACCCATCGCTTTCCCTCCGGCCGGCATCGTGAGCCGGCCCAACTAGAGATCGTGGTCGCCGACGTCCGTACCCCTCGTACCGGACGTGAACGTCCCGGCCCGTTGGTCTGCGGGCCGCCGTAAGTACAGGGTGTCAAGTTTCACGGGAAATTGAACTTGCGTTTCACAGAGTGAGACGCGAGTATCGACGCATGGACAACTCTAGCGGCGTCGGCGTTCTGGACAAGGCGGCCCTTGTTCTCAGCGCCCTGGAGTCCGGTCCGGCCACCCTCGCGGGGCTGGTCGCGGCGACCGGACTGGCAAGACCCACGGCACACCGTCTCGCCGTGGCACTGGAACACCACCGGATGGTGGCGCGTGACATGCAGGGCCGGTTCATCCTCGGCCCGCGCATGGCCGAGCTGGCCGCGGCGGCGGGCGAGGACCGCCTGCTCGCGACGGCGGGCCCGGTACTCACCCACCTCCGGGACGTGACGGGCGAGAGCGCGCAGCTCTATCGCCGGCAGGGCGACATGCGCATCTGTGTCGCGGCCGCCGAGCGCCTGTCGGGGCTCAGGGACACCGTCCCCGTGGGCTCCACGCTCACGATGAAGGCGGGCTCGTCGGCGCAGATCCTGATGGCCTGGGAGGAGCCCGAGCGCCTCCACCGCGGCCTCCAGGGCGCCCGCTTCACGGCGACGGCCCTGTCGGGCGTGCGGCGCCGCGGCTGGGCCCAGTCGATCGGCGAGCGGGAGCCGGGCGTCGCGTCCGTCTCCGCACCGGTGCGCGGCCCCTCGAACCGCGTCGTCGCGGCGGTCTCGGTCTCCGGGCCGATCGAGCGCCTGACACGCCACCCGGGCCGCATGCACGCGCAGGCCGTCATCGACGCGGCGGGCCGCCTCTCCGAGGCCCTTCGCCGCACCGGCTGACCCTCCCCCACCACACCGCCCCGTCTCGGGCCGGCCGCTTCAACGCCGCAGCGACCGGCCCGAGTTGAGACTCGGTGAGACTTTCCCGCCCACGTGCTCCGGGCAACGCGAAGAGGCCCTCCCCTGTGGGGAGGGCCTCTTGCTGTCTTGTACCCCCGACCGGATTCGAACCGGCGCTACCGCCTTGAGAGGGCGGCGTGCTAGGCCGCTACACAACGGGGGCAAGGATCTTGTGTTGCCACACGATCCAGCTGGGCTACCAGGACTCGAACCTAGAACAACGGAACCAGAAACCGTCGTGTTGCCAATTACACCATAGCCCAATGCGATCCAGGCCTGGATGGCCCGATCAGTACCCCCGACCGGATTCGAACCGGCGCTACCGCCTTGAGAGGGCGGCGTGCTAGGCCGCTACACAACGGGGGCCCTAGCGATCCTGCATGAAAAACAGCGGGTGCGACCCGGACTGTCCCCCTGGGAAGGATCTGTACCCCCGACCGGATTCGAACCGGCGCTACTGCCTTGAGAGGGCAGCGTGCTAGGCCGCTACACAACGGGGGCTTTGCGGATCTGGAATCCGCGATGCAGATAAGCTCTGCGAGCTGGCCTACCAGGACTCGAACCTAGACTAACGGAACCAGAAACCGTCGTGCTGCCAATTACACCATAGGCCATCAAAAAGCAACCCCTTGCGAGGGTTCTGTTTGATTTACGCTTCCGGGTCCGGCCTGTCGGCCCGTTTCCCTTGGCGCAGGAAGAACATTACCCGAAGGTGGACGGCGCTCCAAAACGGGTATCCGGGGCCAGCAGGGCGGGGAGCTGATCGAGCGCTGTGATGCGGGTGAGTTCGGGACGGCCGCCGGTCCGCGCACGGTCCAGCCAGATGCCGGTGAGCCCCGCCTCCTCGGCTCCGCGGGCGTCGGTGTCGGGCTGGTCGCCGACGTACGCGACCTCGTGCGGGGGCAGTTCCAGGGCCTCGCAGGCGGCGTGGAAGGCGGCGGCCTGCGGTTTGGCCACGCCGAGTTCGGCGGCGCAGACGACGGCCTCGAAGCGGTCCCTGACGCCGAGGACGCGCAGCTTGCGGTCCTGGTTGTGGAGCGAGGAGTTGGACAGGACCGCGTGCCGGTAGCGCTCCGCGAGCAGGTCGAGCACGGGGACGGTGTCGGGGAAAAGCGCCCAGGCGGCCTCGTAGTGGACGATGTAGCGCCCGAACCAGGCGTCCGCCTCGGCGTCGTCCATGTCGTCGGCGCCGCGCTCCACGAAGGCCCGTACGCGATTGCGGCGCTGGCTCTCCCAGTCGGTCTCGCCCGACTCGAAGCGCGCCCAGTGCTCCCGGGTGAGGGTGCGCCAACGGGCGAGGGCCTGGCCGACGGAGGTGAATCCGTCGGCCAGGCCCTCGGCCCGAAGGTGGTCCCGCATTCCCGCGCGGTCCGCGTTCGCGTAGTCGAAGATCGTGTCGTCTACGTCCCACAGGACCGCGCGGATCGGCATGTGCCCGAGCTTAGGCCGTGAGCTTGGCCAGGGCGGCGTCGATGCGGGTCAGAGTCTTGTCCTTGCCCAGGATCTCCAGGGACTCGAAGAGGGGCAGGCCGACCGTGCGGCCGGTGACGGCGACGCGGACCGGGGCCTGCGCCTTGCCGAGCTTGAGGCCGTGCTCCTCGCCGGCGGCCAGGACGGCCTCCTTGAGGGAGTCGGCCGACGCCCAGTCGGCGGCCTCGAGCTTCGCGCGGGCCGTGGTCAGGAGGCCGACCGGGTCGCCCTTCATGGCCTTGGTCCAGGACGCCTCGTCCTCCACCGGCTCCTTGAGGAACAGGAAGTCGACGTTGGCCGTGATGTCGGACAGGACCGTCACGCGGGTCTGCGCGTGGGGGGCGATGGCCTCCCAGGCCGCCTGGTCGAAGTCCTCGGGCGCCCAGTTGGCGAACGGGGCGCGCAGCCACGGCTCGCAGGCCTCCGCGAACGCCTTCGCGTCCAGCATGCGGATGTGGTCGCCGTTGATCGACTCGGCCTTCTTGAGGTCGAAGCGCGCCGGGTTCGAGTTGACGTCCGCGAGGTCGAACTTCGCGACCATGTCCTCGATCGAGAAGACGTCCTGGTCGGCCGAGAAGGACCAGCCGAGCAGGGACAGGTAGTTGAGCAGGCCCTCGGGCAGGAAGCCGCGCTCGCGGTAGAGGTTGAGCGACGCCTGCGGGTCACGCTTGGAGAGCTTCTTGTTGCCCTCGCCCATGACGTACGGCAGGTGACCGAAGGCGGGCGTGAGCTTCGCGATGCCGAGCTCGGTGAGCGCCTTGTAGAGGGCGATCTGGCGGGGTGTGGAGGAGAGCAGGTCCTCGCCGCGCAGGACGTGGGTGATCTCCATCAGGGCGTCGTCGACCGGGTTGACCAGCGTGTACAGCGGGGCGCCGTTCGCGCGGACGATGCCGAAGTCCGGGACGTTCTCCGGCTGGTAGGTGATCTCGCCGCGGACCAGGTCCTCGAAGGTGATCGCCTCGTCGGGCATGCGGAAACGGACGATGGGCTGCCGGCCCTCGGCCTCGTACGCGGCGATCTGCTCGGCGCTCAGGTCGCGGCAGTGGCCGTCGTAACCGGAGGGCTTGCCGGCGGCGCGGGCGGCGTCGCGGCGGGCGTCGAGCTCCTCGGTGGAGCAGTAGCAGCGGTAGGCGTGACCGGCGGCGAGGAGCTTCTCGGCGACGTCCTTGTAGATGTCCATGCGCTGCGACTGGCGGTACGGCGCGTGGGGGCCGCCGACCTCGGGGCCCTCGTCCCAGTCGAAGCCGAGCCAGCGCATCGAGTCGAGGAGCTGCTCGTACGACTCCTCGGAGTCGCGGGCCGCGTCGGTGTCCTCGATGCGGAAGACCAGGGTGCCCTGGTTGTGCCGGGCGTAGGCCCAGTTGAACAGCGCCGTGCGGACCAGGCCCACGTGGGGGTTGCCGGTCGGGGACGGACAGAAACGTACGCGGACGTTCGCGTTAGCCACGCTTGATCACCTTGTTGGTGAGAGTGCCGATGCCTTCGATGGTGACGGCGACCTCGTCGCCGACGTTGAGCGGGCCGACCCCTTCCGGGGTGCCCGTGAGGATCACGTCGCCGGGGAGCAGCGTCATGGCCTCGGAGATGTTGACGATCAGGTCCTCGATCGAGTGGATCATCTGGGACGTGCGGCCGAGCTGGCGCTGCTGTCCGTTGACCGTGCACTGGATCGTCAGGTCGCTGGGGTCGAGGTCCGTCTCCACCCAGGGGCCGAGCGGGCAGGAGGTGTCGAAGCCCTTGGCCCTGGCCCACTGCTTCTCGCGCTTCTGGACGTCACGCGCGGTGACGTCGTTCGCGCAGGTGTAGCCGAGGATGACGTCCTTGACGCGCTCGCGCGGGACCTCGCGGCACATGCGGCCGATGACCACGGCGAGCTCGGCCTCGTGGTGCAGTTCCTGCGAGAAGGAGGGGTACGCGATCTCGTCGCCGGGACCGATCACCGAGGTGGACGGCTTGAAGAACGCGAAGGGGGCGTCCGGGACCTCGTTGCCCAGTTCCTTCGCGTGTTCCGCGTAGTTGCGGCCGAAGGCGACGACCTTGTTCGGGAGCACCGGCGGCAGGAGCCTGACCTTGCTCAGCGGGACCTTCGTGCCGGAGAGTTCGAAGTCCGCGAACGGAATGCCCTTGATGATGTCGAGGACAAGCCCATCGGTCGTTCCGGGGGGACTGTCGCCCTCGACCGCGCCGAAGGCGACATTGCCGTCGATGGAGAATCTGGCGATGCGCACGGGTGCCTTGCGCCCCTCTACTTCCGCTGGCTGGAGTCTGACGCCCCAGGCTAACGCGGCGCGGGCCCCCGGCCTCGCGGATTGCCGCGCGTCAGGACGCGACGGGCGTCTGCTCCGGGGCTTCCATCAGGATGGCGCGGCGCGGGTTGGCCGTCTGCGCGGGGAGTTCGACGGAGTACTCCGGGAGCTCCGGTGCCGTCTGCAGCTCGTCGGCGTCCTTGAGGTGCATCAGCGTCGTGCGCCGGGGGTTGGCGATGTTGCGGAACATCGTGGACTTCACAGTCTTCATGTGTCGCTCGTGACCTTGTCGGTGCGGGCGCCCGCGGGGCGCCGGTTGTCGGATTCGCCATCCCTGTAAAGCGTCAGGCTAAACATCTGATTCCCGTCGAAAGCGAGGAAGAGGCGAAGTTCTTCATGTGAGTTTCCTCACCAGAGGGCGGGCAAAAGTTTCAATTCGGACCCGATGTGCGTCGTACCGAAAAGGGCATTCCGCCACTGAAGCCACCATTCCGCTCCCGATCATGGCGACTGGGACACCCCCGGGGTGTAGGTGGAACGTCAGTAAAAGTCCGTTATCGATGAGATCACTTTCTACGTCTCGTGACGCACCCCTCACAAGGCGTCACACTGGTCCGGTCCTGACCCTCGGCCCTTGTTGGAGATCCTGCACTGTGCTGGAATTCGCGGGACCGCCGCGAGATCGAGCCGGCGCGCACGGGGCGCAACGCAGCGCCGAGTCGCGGCGGGAAGGGGGAGCAGCGCCGGTCACCGACGACCGAAGGGGGCGTGTCAGCTCGCCCCCGAACTACGCCGACACCGTCCCGTCCGCGCACGCGGGGGACGCCTGGTCCAGAGGTTGCGACGCTAGTGCAGGGACGTAAGAACAGGGATGGCAGCGCTGCGGCGGAGCCGGAGCCGCGCGGCGGGACTGGCCCGATGACAGGCAGTTCCTCGCCCCAGCACGCCCAGAACCCGGGCCGGACCGCCTCCGTCGAGGGCAGTACGGCGGCCTCGGCCGCGCCCAAGACCGCCGCGAAGCCGAAGAGCCCGACCGGCCCCGGCTCGCGAATAGCTCTTCGCAACTGGCGTATCTCCACCCGCCTGGTGTCGCTGCTCGCCCTCCCCGTGGTCGCCGCGACCTCCCTCGGCGCGCTGCGTATCGGCGAGTCGATGAGCGACATCCAGCAGCTCGACAACATGAAGCTGCTGACCGACATGACCAAGCAGGCCACCGAGCTCGCGTCCGCGCTCCAGGAGGAGCGCGACCAGTCGGCGGGCCCGCTGGCCAATGGCGGCAAGGCGACCGAGGACTACACCGTCAAGGGAGCGCGCCAGAAGACCGACCGCGCGCGCAAGGCCTTCATGGAAGGCACCTACGAGATCACCGACGGGTCCAGCAACAGCGGTCTCGACGGTGTGCAGGACCACGTCACGCAGATCGCCGGCCAGCTCAACAACCTCAAGGGCATCCGGCAGGACGCGTTCAAGGACCGCAGCACCTCGTCCCAGACGATCGACGCCTACAGCCGCCTCGTCGAGCAGCTCCTGTCGCTGTCCACCGACATGGCGCAGGCGACCAGCAACCCCGAGATGATCAAGCGCACGCGCGCCCTGGCGTCGTTCTCCTCCGCCAAGGAGTACGCGTCCGTGCAGCGCGCCGTCATCGCGGCCGCCCTGCCCCCGAACGACCGTGACTTCGGCAAGCTCTCCGAGACCGACCGCCGCTACGGCGAGTCCGCGCTGGAGAACCAGGAGTCCGACCTCAAGGGCTTCAGCTCCGTCTACGGAAACGTCGCCGCCACCGAGCTGATGAAGCCCATCGACTCGGGCAACGCGACGATCAAGGCCGCCGACCAGTACGCCCGCCGCGCCCTCAGCCAGGAGGGCGGCATCAGGATCCAGGACAAGCGGTCCTACAAGGACTGGGTCGACGCGGACAGCCAGCGTCTGCAGGAAATGTCCAAGATCGAGCTGACGCTGCTCAACCAGATGGAGCAGCAGGCCCGCGAGCTGCGCAACGAGTCCGAGCGCACGGCCATCATCAACGGTGCGCTGATCCTGCTCGTCCTCGGCGTCTCGCTCGTCGGCGCGTTCGTCGTGGCCCGGTCCATGATCCGCTCGCTGCGCCGGCTCCAGGACACCGCCACCAAGGTCGCCCAGGACCGCCTGCCCGAGCTGGTCAAGCAGCTGTCCGAGTCGGACCCGCAGGACGTCGACACCTCCGTCGAGTCCGTCGGTGTGCACTCGCGCGACGAGATCGGCCAGGTGGCCTCGGCCTTCGACGACGTGCACCGCGAGGCGGTCCGTCTGGCCGCCGAGCAGGCCCTCCTGCGGGGCAACGTCAACGCGATGTTCACCAACCTCTCGCGCCGTTCCCAGGGTCTTATCCAGCGCCAGCTCTCGCTGATCTCCGAGCTGGAGTCGCGCGAGGCCGACCCCGACCAGCTGTCCTCGCTGTTCAAGCTCGACCACCTCGCGACCCGTATGCGCCGTAACGGTGAGAACCTCCTCGTTCTCGCCGGTGAAGAGCCCGGCCGCCGCTGGACCCGCCCGGTCCCGCTGGTCGACGTCCTGCGCGCCGCCGCCTCCGAGGTGGAGCAGTACGAGCGCATCGAGCTGGCCTCGGTCCCCTCGACCGAGGTCGCCGGACGCGTCGTCAACGACCTCGTGCACCTGCTCGCCGAGCTGCTCGAGAACGCGACCTCCTTCTCCTCGCCGCAGACCAAGGTCAAGGTCACCGGTCACGCGCTGCCCGACGGCCGTGTGCTCATCGAGATCCACGACACCGGCATCGGCCTCTCCCCCGAGGACCTCGCCGCGATCAACGAGCGGCTCGCGTCGCCGCCCACCGTGGACGTGTCGGTCTCGCGCCGCATGGGTCTGTTCGTGGTCGGCCGTCTGTCGCAGCGTCACGGCATCCGTATCCAGCTCCGCCCGTCCGACTCCGGCGGTACGACGGCACTCGTCATGCTGCCCGTCGACGTCGCCCAGGGTGGCAAGAAGGCTCCGGGCAAGCCCGGTCCCGGCGCCGCCTCCGGTGGCCCCGCCGCCGCGCAGGCCGCCGCCGGTGTGGCCGCCGCACGGCGTGGGGTCGGCGCGGGTCCGCAGGGCGGTCCCGGCGGTGCGAGTGGTGCGGGTCGGCTCGGTGCCGGTCCCGGCGCGACACGTCCGCAGGTCGCCGGCTCGGGTCCGCGCGCGGCGCTGCCCAGCCGTGACGGCAACGGGCCGCAGGCACCTCAGTCTCCGCAGTCCCAGCAGCCGCAGCAGTCCCCTCAGCAGGGGCGTCCGGCTCCGGCCGGACTGTTCGGCGCGCAGGCCGGCCCGCAGGGTGGTCCCGGCCAGGGTCAGGGCCTCGGCCAGGGCCCGGGCCAGAACGGTCCCGTGCCGCCCCAGCAGCGTACGAACCAGTCTCCCGAGCAGGGTCGCAGGCCGGTCCTGCCGCCGCGTGGCGGTCCCCGTGCCGAGCTGCCCGGGGGCAACCCCCAGCCGCGCGTGCCGAGTTGGGGCAACGACGACGCGCAGCCGCCCGTGCCGCGCGCCTCGCTCGACGCGCCGCGCGGGCACGAGGAGCCGGACTCCACGTCGCAGTTCCCGCGGGTGGACGACCGTCAGGGCCCCGGCTCGACGGCCGAGTTCCCCCGGCCCGACTTCGACGGGCCCCGTCCCGGCGCGCCCGCCCCGCTCGACCAGGGCCAGGGTCAGGACACGGGTGCGTTCGTCCGTAACGACGTCTTCGGCGGCCACCAGAGCCAGTCGCAGAACCCGAACCACTTCCAGCCCCAGAACCAGGCGCCCGGCCAGCCGCAGAACCCGAACCACCAGACCGGCCAGTTCGCGGCGCCCGGCTTCGACGACGGTCTGCGCTCCGGTGCTCAGGACCCGTCCGCCACCGGCCAGTTCGCGGCCCCCGGCCAGAACCCCCCGGGGCATCCGCGCCAGGACGGCCAGTTCCCCGGTGCCGACGCCTTCGGCCAGGGACAGGGTCAGTCGCAGCCGCAGCCGCAGGGCCGCAACGGCGGTTCCGCGCGCGACCTGCCGCAGCTCGGCTCCCGGGACGCGGCGGACTTCTCCATGCCGCGGCCGCCCGCCCAGGGCGGCCGGGACCAGGGGTTCCCGGCGCAGCCGCAGGCCCCCGGACGGCAGGACGAGCTGCCGCCCGCCGGACCCGGCGACGGCCGCACGCCGCTCTTCGACACCCTTGAGACCAACTGGTTCCACGGCCAGCAGTCGGGCCAGCAGGCCCCGCAGCAGGCGCCCGCCCCCCAGCAGAACAACGGCCGTCCGGGCGGCCTGCCGCAGCGCTCGCCGCAGCAGCCCCAGTCGCCCAACGCCACTCCCGCCCCCGCCCGCCCGGCGGCCGCCGCACCCTCGGCGCCCCAGCAGGCTCAGGCGCCCGCCAACTGGCGCCAGTCGCCCAACGACGAGCTCGGCCGCCAGGCCGAGCGGGTCCGCCAGCCCTCGGCCGGCGGAGTCACCGTCTCCGGGCTCCCGCGTCGCGTCCCGCGTGCGAACCTCGTCGCGGGCACGGCTCAGCAGCAACAGCACCAAACCGGTCCGCAGGTCTCGCGTTCGCCTGATGACGTTCGCGGCCGGCTGACCAATCTCCGTCGGGGCATCCAGCAGGGTCGCCAGGCCGGTACGGGCCAGACCGGCAGCTTCCCCAGCCCCACTCACCAGCAGGAGCGTTAGTTGACCCAGATGAGCCAGGCGGCACAGAACCTGAACTGGTTGATCACCAACTTCGTGGACAACACGCCGGGGGTCTCCCACACCGTCGTCGTGTCCGCGGACGGCCTGCTGCTCGCCATGTCGGAGGGGTTCCCCCGGGACCGCGCCGACCAGCTGGCCGCCGTCGCTTCGGGCCTCACCTCGCTGACCGCGGGTGCGTCCCGGATCTTCGAGGGCGGCACGGTCGCCCAGACCGTGGTGGAGATGGAGCGTGGCTTCCTCTTCCTCATGTCGGTCTCGGACGGTTCGTCCCTCGCGGTGCTCGCGCACCCCGAGTGCGACATCGGCCTCGTCGGCTACGAGATGGCGCTGCTCGTGGACCGCGCGGGCTCCGTGCTCACCCCCGATCTCCGCGCCGAACTGCAGGGCAGCCTGCTGCACTAGTCAAGACCTCCCCCACACGCACGTATGACCGCACCGTCAGGCCGCCACCGCCCCCACCGGCCACGTCAGACGGCACGCAGACCACCTGCTGTCCCGCCCGGAGGATTCATGACCCCGCCCACCGCCTCTCACGACCCGTACGGCGTATCTCCGCACGCCTCGTACGGTCCTGAGGGCGACCAGCCGCTGGTGCGTCCTTATGCGATGACCGGTGGCCGGACACGGCCGCGCTACCAGCTCGCCATCGAGGCGCTCGTCAGCACGACCGCCGACCCGGCCCAGCTGATAGGGCTGCTCCCCGAGCACCAGCGCATCTGCCACCTGTGCCGCGAGGTCAAGTCCGTGGCGGAGGTGTCGGCCCTGCTGTCGATGCCTCTCGGTGTGGCCCGGATCCTCGTCGCGGACCTGGCGGAAGCGGGAATGGTGGCCATCCACCAGCCCGGTGGCGACGAGAACGCAGGCGGCCAGCCCGACGTGACACTGCTCGAAAGGGTGCTCAGTGGACTTCGCAAGCTCTAACGGCGGAGGCGGCCGTTCCACCACGTCCGCGAAGATCGTGGTGGCAGGCGGCTTCGGCGTCGGCAAGACCACGTTCGTGGGCGCCGTCTCCGAGATCAACCCTCTGCGCACCGAGGCCGTCATGACGTCCGCGTCCGCGGGCATCGACGACCTCACCCACACCGGGGACAAGACCACCACCACGGTGGCGATGGACTTCGGCCGCATCACGCTCGACCAGGACCTGATCCTGTACCTCTTCGGTACACCCGGTCAGGACCGCTTCTGGTTCATGTGGGACGACCTGGTCCGCGGCGCGATCGGCGCGATCGTCCTCGTCGACACCCGCCGCCTCGCCGACTGCTTCCCGGCCGTCGACTACTTCGAGAACTCCGGGCTGCCCTTCGTCGTCGCCCTCAACGGCTTCGAGGGACACCAGCCCTACACGCCCGACGAGGTGCGCGAGGCGCTCCAGATCGGCCCGGACACCCCGATCATCACCACGGACGCCCGACACCGTGCGGATGCAAAGAGTGGCCTGATCACGCTGGTCGAGCACGCCCTGATGGCCCGCCTGAAGTAGCCCGACCGCCGAAAATCCGGCCACCAAGTGGCTAGATGCATACGGCAGTTGTCGTAGTGCGCCCGGAGGCCGCTGTGTCCTTTGACACGGTCGGCCTCCGTGTTCATAACGTTTCGACAGAGAATTCCAGGGCCTCAGACACAGGTCGCGCACACCCGGTTCCACTGTGCGCACAAGAGCCCCGCCTTTTGGCGGGGCTCGCTCTTTATGACCGTTTTATCTGGGGCATCCGTCACTCAGAGGTTCCGGTTCCCGGTGTTTGGAAGAGAACCGCCTGACGTGCTGGAATGCGCTGAACTGCCCAGTAGGTAAGGGCCTGGAGACAGCGGCACAGCGTAGGTGCCGACGCCGAGAGGTTGTTGGTCGAGTGAGGCGAAGCAAGAACAGTCCCGAGCCGTCGTCGGCACGGGGCAACTTCACCCCGCCGCCGCGTGCAGCGGCGCCGGCCGCGCATGTGCCACGGGCCGAGGCGGCCCCCGAGCCGTCCGGCGGACGGATGTCGCCGCGCAACTGGCGTGTGCCCACCAAGCTGAACGCGATCCTGCTCATACCCGTGCTCGTGGGTCTGATCATGGGTGGCTTCCAGGTCAAGGGCTCGATCGACACCTGGAACGAGGCCGAGGACGCGGAGAACACCGCCCGTCTCGTGCAGGCGTCCCTCACGTACGCCAACAGCCTGATCGACGAGCGCGACATCTCCGCGGAACCCCTGCTGCTCGGCCACAAGAACGACCCGAAGGTCGTCAAGGCCCGCGAGACGACGAACGAGGCCGCCGACGCCTTCGACGCCGCCGCGAAGAACATGCCGGCCAAGGAAGGCCTCGAGCGCCGCCTCACCCAGTTCCGTCAGGTCGAGCCCGGTCTGGAGAAGCTCCGGGCCGCCGCCTACACGAGCAAGCTCCCCGCCGTGCAGACCGAAGAGGGCTACGTCGGCATCCAGCACCCGCTGATGGAGTTCGCCAACGAGCTCGGCCTCGGCACCGGAAACATCACGAGCTACGGCCGCACGGTCTACGCGATCTCGCTCTCCAAGGCCGCGCTCTCGCTGGAGCGGTCCATCGGCATGCACCTGCTGGTCAAGCCGGGCCCGACGGCCGAGACCTTCGGCAAGCAGAAGATCGCCCTCTCCTCCTACGCCTACCTCGAGGGCATCGCCGTCGAGGAGTACAAGGGCGGCGGCACGCAGGCCGACGTCGACAAGCTCGACGCCGCCAAGAAGCAGCTGGCGATCGACGGCGCCAAGCAGGCCAAGCAGACCGTCGCGGCCGCGAAGGCGCAGGGCAAGACCTATGTCCCGCCGCCGACCGACCCCCCGATGGTGTCCTACATCGCGACGCTGCCCACCACGCAGCCGAGCGCCCGCCTCGCCATCGCGCAGAAGGGCGTCACCGCGGAGAACTGGTGGGCGGTCAACACCGCCAAGTTCAACGCGTACCGCACCATCGAGTCCGACCTCGCCGACAAGGCGGTGAACGAGGCCGCCGGCATCGCCGACGACGCCAAGCAGTCCACGTTCGTCACCGGTGCGATCGTGCTGGTCGCCCTGCTCGCCGCGTTCGCGCTGGCCGGCATGATGGCGCGCCAGATGAGCCGCTCGATGCGCCGCCTGCGCACCGCCGCCTTCGACGTCGCCGAGCAGCGCCTGCCGATGCTCGTCGACCAGCTCTCGCGCACCGACCCGGGCCGCGTCGACACCCGTGTGCAGCCCATCCCGATCAACTCCACGGACGAGATCGGCGAGGTCGCCCGCGCCTTCGACCAGGTGCACCGCGAGGCCGTCCGCCTCGCCGCCGAGCAGGCCCTGCTCCGCGGCAACATCAACGCGATCTTCACCAACCTGTCGCGCCGCAACCAGTCCCTGATCGAGGGCCAGCTGACCCTCATCACGGACCTGGAGAACAACGAGGCCGAGCCGGACCAGCTGGAGAACCTCTTCCGCCTGGACCACCTCGCGACCCGTATGCGCCGCAACGGCGAGAACCTCCTCGTCCTCGCGGGCGAGGAGCCGGGCCGCCGCTGGGACCAGCCGGTCCCGCTGGTCGACGTCCTGCGTGCCGCCTCCTCCGAGGTGGAGCAGTACGAGCGCATCGAGCTGTCGGGCGTGCCGGAGGCCGAGATCCACGGCCGTTCGGTGACCGACCTCGTGCACCTGCTCGCCGAGCTCCTGGAGAACGCCACCACGTTCTCCTCGCCGCAGACCAAGGTCCGCGTCACCGCGACCCGTCTCCCCGACGGCCGCGTCATGGTCGAGATCCACGACAAGGGCATCGGCCTCACCGCCGAGGACTTCGCGGACATCAACCACAAGCTGGCCAACCCGCCGACGGTGGACGCCGCGATCTCGCAGCGCATGGGTCTGTTCGTGGTCGGCCGCCTGTCCGACCGGCACGGCATCCGCGTCCAGCTGCGCCCCTCGGGCGAGCAGGCCGGCACGACGTCGCTCGTCATGCTGCCCGACGTCATCACCCACGGTGGCAGCGGCGACCAGCTCCCCGAGTCCGAGTTCACCGTCTCCTCGATGATCCCGTCCCAGGCCGCGTACGAGCCCGCCCCGCTGCGCACCGCCGCGGAGCTCGGCTTCGACGACAGCCGCTACGGCGAGACCCCGGACGACGTGCGCGACCTGGACCCGGTCGGCCGTTCGCTGATGCGCGAGGAGCGCCGCGCGGCCCTGGAGGCCCAGGCGCACACCGGTGACGACCGCCCCCTGTTCCGCGACGAGATCACGGCGGCGCAGGGCCCGGACCCGTACGAGCAGCAGCAGACCACTTATGCCCCCGCGCAGCCCGCGTACGACGACCGTCAGCAGCAGACGTACGAGGACCCCTCGTCCGTCTACGCGCAGGGCCGGCAGACGTACGACGAGCAGCCCCAGAACGGCTCCTACAGCGACTCGTTCTTCGCCCCGCAGGACGGCTACGCGCCGCAGGACGCCTATACGGAACCCGTCCAGGAGACGTACTCGGCCTTCGGCGGCGGACCGCGGCGCAACTCGCAGCAGGACGACTGGCCGACGCGGGACGGTTACCAGGAGGCGTACCGGTCCGAGCGCAGCGCTCAAGCGGAATCCGCGCAGCGCGCTGACGCCGGTCAGCAGGAGCGCGTAGGCTTCGACCCGCACGGTCCCGCGGCGCCGGCCGGCCCCACCTCGTCCGCCGCCCGTTCGCTCACCGACGCCGGTCTTCCGATGCGCGGTTCGGGCGGGCAGCAGCACCAGGCCCCGGCGACGCCGACGCCCGACCGCGGCGACAACACCCCCCAGGACAACGGCAGCGGCAGCAACGGCGGCGGCCCCGACGACTGGCGTTCGTCCAACGACGAGCGCTGGGTCCGCGCGGAGCAGCTCCGGAAGCCCAAGGCCGGCGGAGTCACCTCCTCCGGTCTGCCGCGCCGGGTGCCCAAGGCCAACCTGGTCGAGGGCACGGCGGAATCGACCCCGCAGGGCGGCCCCCAGGTCTCCCGCGCGCCTGAGGACGTCAGGGGCAGGCTGAGCAACCTGCGCCGTGGCGTGCAGCGGGGACGCGAAGCAGGAAGTGACACGAACGGCCAGGCCACGAATCAGCACAGTGGTCCTGACAGCACCTACAACCAGGAGCGTTAGTGTGAGCCCGATGAGCCAGGCGGCACAGAACCTGAACTGGTTGATCACCAACTTCGTGGACAACACCCCTGGGGTGTCCCACACGGTGGTGGTCTCCGCCGACGGACTCCTTCTGGCGATGTCCGAAGGGTTCCCGCGTGACCGTGCCGACCAGCTGGCGGCCGTAGCGTCGGGTCTTACCTCGCTGACCGCGGGCGCGTCCCGCATCTTCGAGGGCGGCAGCGTGAATCAGACAGTTGTGGAGATGGAGCGAGGATTCCTCTTCCTTATGTCCATCTCCGACGGCTCTTCTCTCGCTGTCCTCGCACACCCGGAGGCGGACATTGGCCTCGTCGGGTACGAGATGGCACTTCTTGTCGACCGCGCGGGGACGGTTCTCACTCCCGACCTGCGGGCCGAGCTTCAGGGGAGCCTTCTCAACTGACAGACAGACGGTGCGATTTCGCGTCCCGTGGCCGTAAGGTTTCGGGACGCGGCTCCACGGTGATGGTGCCCGGCACAGTTGGAGGAGGAAAGCGTGGCTGGTTCTGCAACACCCCCGAGCGGTTCATCGGCGAACTGGTCCTACGGCCCTGGCCAGGGTCAGGGCCAGGGGCAGGGTGACGCGCCGAACCGGTACAACTTCCCCTCCGCGCCGAGCCACCGGCGACAGCCGTACGCGCCCCCGCACCCGCCGCAGCCGCGGCAGCCGGGGCCGTACGACCAGCCGTCGGCACCGCGCATCCAGCCCGTGCAGCCGCAGCGGCGTCCCGACACCCCTGCGCCGGCTGCCAACAACCCCCTGGTGCGTCCCTACGCCATGACGGGTGGCCGCACCAGGCCGCGCTACCAGCTCGCCATCGAGGCACTGGTGCACACCACCGCGCAGCCGCACCAGTTGCAGGGCCAGTTGCCCGAGCACCAGCGGATCTGCACCCTCTGCCGAGAGATCAAGTCAGTGGCCGAAGTCTCGGCCCTGCTCAGCATCCCCCTCGGTGTGGCCAGGATCCTCGTCGCCGACTTGGCGGAGGCGGGCCTGGTCGCCATTCATCAGCCCGGCGGCGAAGAGAACGCCGGCGGCCAGCCAGACGTGACTTTGCTCGAAAGGGTGCTCAGTGGACTTCGCAAGCTCTAGCGGAGGGCCTTCCCGCTCCACCACGTCCGCGAAGATCGTGGTGGCGGGCGGCTTCGGCGTCGGCAAGACGACCTTCGTGGGCGCCGTCTCGGAGATCAACCCTCTGCGCACCGAGGCCGTCATGACGTCCGCGTCCGCGGGCATCGACGACCTCACCCACACCGGGGACAAGACCACCACCACGGTGGCGATGGACTTCGGCCGCATCACGCTCGACCAGGACCTGATCCTGTACCTCTTCGGTACACCCGGTCAGGACCGCTTCTGGTTCATGTGGGACGACCTGGTCCGCGGCGCGATCGGCGCGATCGTCCTCGTCGACACCCGCCGCCTCGCCGACTGCTTCCCGGCCGTCGACTACTTCGAGAACTCCGGGCTGCCCTTCGTCGTCGCCCTCAACGGCTTCGACGGCAGCCAGCCGTACCAGCCGGACGAGGTGCGCGAGGCGCTCCAGATCGGCCCGGACACCCCGATCATCACGACCGACGCCCGCCACCGCGCGGATGCGAAGTCGGCGCTCATCACGCTCGTCGAGCACGCGCTGATGGCCCGCCTCCGCTAGCCTCCGGCGCCTCCGGTCATGGAGAAGCCCCCGGGACCCTTTGGGTCACCGGGGGCTTCTTCGCGTTGGGGGCCCGTCCTGCGAGGCCGGACGGGCCGATCGGGCCGGACGGGCCCGCTGCCTAGCCCTGCCAGCTGTGCGGGGCGCGGAAGCCGTGCTGGCGCTCCAGGCGGCGCCAGCCGGCCTTGTCGCGGCCGCGCAGGGCGGGGCCGTCGGTCGGCGCGGCCGCGGCGCGGGCCAGCAGGATCGCGGTCAGGGCCGCGACCTCCTCGGGCTCGGCGTGGCCCTTCTCAACGCGGATGTCGTGTGCAGTCATGTGCAGTGATCTCCTTGTGGGGTTACTGCGGGGGGTTGCCGTGCTTGCGCGAAGGCAGGTCGGCGTGCTTCGTGCGCAGCATCGCGAGGGAGCGGATGAGCACCTCGCGGGTCTCGGCGGGGTCGATGACGTCGTCGACAAGGCCCCGCTCGGCCGCGTAGTACGGGTGCATCAGCTCGGCCTTGTACTCCTTCACCATGCGGGTGCGCATGGCCTCGGGGTCCTCGGCCTCGGCGATCTGACGGCGGAAGATGACGTTGGCGGCGCCCTCGGCGCCCATCACGGCGATCTCGTTGGTGGGCCAGGCGTAGGTGAGGTCGGCACCGATCGACTGCGAGTCCATGACGATGTAGGCACCTCCGTACGCCTTGCGCAGGATGAGCGAGATCCGCGGCACGGTGGCGTTGCAGTACGCGTACAGCAGTTTGGCGCCGTGCCGAATGATCCCGCCGTGCTCCTGGTCGACACCCGGCAGGAAGCCGGGAACGTCCAGGAGGGTCACGATGGGAATATTGAAAGCGTCGCACATCTGGACGAAGCGGGCAGCTTTTTCGCTGGCCTCGATGTCCAGGACGCCCGCGAGGGACGAGGGCTGGTTGGCGACGATGCCGACGACCTGGCCGTCCAGGCGGGCCAGGGCGCAGATGATGTTGCGGGCCCAGCGCTCGTGGATCTCGAGGTAGTCGCCGTCGTCGACGAGCTCCTCGATGACCTTGGTCATGTCGTACGGGCGGTTGCCGTCGGCCGGGACCAGGTCGAGCAGGACGTCCGAGCGGCGCTCGGCGGGGTCCTCGGAGGCCACGGTCGGCGGGTTCTCGCGGTTGTTGGAGGGCAGCATCGAGATGAGGTAGCGGACCTCGGCGATGCAGGTCTCCTCGTCGTCGTACGCGAAGTGACAGACGCCCGAGGTCTCGGCGTGCACGTCCGCGCCGCCGAGGCCGTTCTGGGTGATCTCCTCGCCGGTGACCGCCTTGACGACGTCCGGTCCGGTGATGAACATCTGCGAGGTCTCGCGGACCATGAAGACGAAGTCGGTGAGGGCGGGGCTGTAGGCCGCGCCACCGGCGCACGGGCCGAGCATCACGCTGATCTGCGGGATGACGCCGGACGCCTTGGTGTTGCGCTGGAAGATGCCGCCGTAGCCGGCCAGGGCGGAGACGCCCTCCTGGATACGGGCGCCCGCGCCGTCGTTCAGGGAGACCAGCGGAGCACCGGCCGCGATGGCCATGTCCATGATCTTGTGGATCTTGGTGGCGTGGGCCTCGCCCAGGGCGCCGCCGAAGATGCGGAAGTCGTGCGCGTAGACGAAGACCGTGCGGCCCTCGACCGTGCCCCAGCCGGTGATGACACCGTCGGTGTAGGGCTTCTTGGCCTCCAGGCCGAAGCCGGTCGCCCGGTGCCGGCGCAGCTGCTCGACCTCGTTGAACGATCCCGCGTCGAGCAGCAGCTCGATCCGCTCGCGTGCGGTCAGCTTGCCCTTCGCGTGCTGAGCCTCGGTCGCCTTGTCACTGGGCCCGCGCAGCGCCTCCTCACGGATCGCGTGCAGCTCGGCGACGCGTCCGCGCGCGTCGGTGGGCTCATCCCCGGTGGAACCGGCTGAGGCGGTGTCGTCCAAAACGGTCATGTAGCGACCTTACGAAGACCACCAAGCAAAACGGGCCGTCGACTCCGTACAGTCTCCGGCCCGTTTTCCTGGTACCCCCGAACAGAACGTCGTCGCCATGCAGGCGAAGTGACTGCTCAGGGCCCCGCTGCCTTGTAGGGGTCACACAAATGGCTCAGCTGAGAGTCACCTCACACCGATGGCTCACGCATGCCTCCCCCGGAGTGACGCGCAGCCGCAGCCTACGGCCCGTGGCGACCACTTCGACCGAGGGGTCGTGGCTGACGACGCGGCGCACGGGCCGGTCCCAGGTGATGTCCACAGGCTCCCCCGTGCGCGGCGGTTCGCTGACGGTCAGCGTCGCGGTGCGCCCCTGCCTGCGCACAAGGACGCCGGCGGGAGCCGACACGGTGAGCTCCCCCGCGCTCCCGGCCTGCCAGAAGTTCGCCGCGATCACACCGAGGGAGGGCACGGCGACGGCCTGGGCGGCGGCCGTGTTGGCGAGGACCGACAGCCAGTGGCGGTCGCCCGCGCGCCGCGCGAGGTCGTGCTTCGAGGCGCCCGGCATCAGCAGATAGGCGTACGCGGCGTCGGTGGGGTCCGTGCCGTGGTCGAGCCAGAGCGTCTGCCAGCGGCGCGTGCGGCGCTCGGTGGAGCTGGTGGTGTTGATGTCGGACCAGGCGCCGGTGCGGTCCTCGCGCAGGTGGCGCAGCGGGGCACCGCCGGGGAAGACCCAGCCGCCGTGTCCCTCCAGGTGGGCCCAGCGGGCGCGGGCGGCGCCGTCGACGGTGAAGGCCTGGGTGCCGCCCTCGCCGAGGTTGCGGTTGTCGACGACGGTCTCGACGGGGACACCGTCGGTCGCCGTGATCCCCGCGCCCAGGCAGACGACGGTGTCGGCGAGGCAGAACCACGACTTGCGGGCCTGGAGCGTCGAGCCGAGGCCCTTGACGTGCTGTCCGACCGCCGCGAACTCGCCGTCGGTGGCGCCGCCGACCCATTTCACGTCGGGCCGGGCCGCGCCCCACTCCCCGCCGGCCTTGTCGGCGAGGCGCTTGGTGGAGACGGTCGTGCCGGGCAGCCGGTAGAAGTCGACGGTCGGCCAGAACCAGTCCGTGTACTGGTCGGACCGGTCGCCGCGCTTCCCGGACGCCCACCAGGAGAGCATGCCGGCGCCGGTGTGCCAGCCGCGCGGGTTCTCGCCGTTGCCGCACTCGTAGTACGCGATCCGGTCCGAGGACATGGAGATGTTCGCGGCGAAGCCGGGGCGCTTGTGCACCGCGCGGTCCATGGCGGCGAACAGCTGGTGTCCGACGGGCTCGGGCGCGGCCGCGACGGCGGAGTCCGCAACGGCGTGCAGCCGGGACAGGTCGGCGACCCCGAACTGCCTGGCGGTCAGCAGGGGCGTGACCGTGTCCCGCTCGATCCAGCCCTTGATCCGCCCGTGCCAGCGCTCGCGCTCGGCCGCGCTCGCGCCGGCGGCGAGCTGCGCCATGGCGGCGATCAGGACCTGGCCGTGGAAGTGGTCGCTGCGCATGACCTTGAGGTCGTCGCTGTTGAGGTAACCGCGGCTGATGGCACGGCCGTTGACGCTGTCCATCATCAGGCCGTCGAACAGGAGCGGGGCGTAGGCGTGCTCCACGCTGTCGAGGATGATCTGCCGGTTCGGGTCGGTGACGGCCCACGTGGACCCGGCGAGCAGCGCGAAGAGGCGGCCGAGCCCGTCGAGCATGACCTGTCCGTAGGTGCCCGAGTAGGCGATGCAGGTGTGCTGGATGAACGAGCCGTCGGCGTAGAGGCCGTCCCCCTTGGTGACGTAGGGGAAGACGGGCGAGAGGGCGTCGCGGGCCAGGGCCGTCCTGTCGGCGTTCCTGCCGAGGATGCCGCGCAGCGCGACCGAGCGGCACAGGTCGACGCGGTTGGCGCCGGTGGAGGTGCCCGAGTAGTCGCGCAGGACAGCGTCGGGGACGAAGTGGTCGACGGCGGCGAACGCGGCGTCGCGCCGGTCCTGCGAGAGGTGCTCGTAGAGGACGGCGACGATGTCCATCAGGAGGCGGGGGCTGCCGATCTGCCACTCCCACCAGTTCCCGTAAGGCGTGGTGGTCGCGTTGTAGACGGTCGTGGCGACGTGGTCGAGGCCCTTGACGATGTCGGCGAGGAGGCCCGTGTCGCCGGTGGATCCCGTGCCCTCCTGGGCGTACGCCTGGGTCATCGTCCACAGGCGGTTGTAGGCCTGGGTGATGCCGGCGGGCGGGTCGAAGGGGTAGCCGGGCCAGAGGGACGTGGCCGTCGGGGCCATCGTCGCCCTGAAGCCGCGGGCGAGTTCTCCGAGTTCCTTCAGGCGCGAGGCGAAGGGCTCGGCGGTGGCGTCGTAGCCGGTGCCGAGGGAGATCTCCAGCCATCGCTCGCGCAGGGCGTCGAACTCGTCGCCGGAAGCGTCCGAAGCGTCGGCGGCATGGGCGGGCGGGGCAAGCGCCGCCCCGGCGAGGAGAGTCGACGCGATGAGGAACGTGCGGCGCGTGGGTGTCATGGGGTTGCACCTAATCAGTCGTAGAAAGCGCTGTCTACGGTGTGCGCGGAAGGGGCCCCGCCACTGAGAGCGGGGCCCCGGGGGTGGTGGGATCAACTACCGCAGTGGAAGCGGGCGTTGCCCCAGTCGGCGTGGTCGTTGCCCGGGCCGTCGCCGCCGTCGCCCGTGAGCAGGTCGACGTACTTGGCGCCGGTCACGTCCGCGGTCAGCGACCAGGCGTTGTCGGCGGCCTTGAGGACCGGCGACTGGACCTTCTGGGTGCCGTCCGCCTCGACGGAGAACTGCACGCTGCCGCGCGTCCCCTGCGAGTCGTCCTGGCCGACCTCGGCGGTGAACGAGGTGCAGCGGCCGCCCAGGTAGTAGCGGATCTTCCCGGGGGACGCGGTGCCGAGGCCCTTGGCGTAGACGGTGCCGTTGACGGTCAGCGGCTTGCCGTCGCCGGCGCCGGTCTCGCCGTTCTCCATGTCCTTCTCGGCGGGACCCCAGCCGTTGTCCATGGCCGTCCAGTCCAGGTCACTGGCGTACGTGTCCGCGGTGGGCGGCGGCGGGAGCGTGCGCACGGCGGCGCCCGCGGTCAGCGTCCGCGCACTGTCCCCGACGGTGTAGGTCGCCTTCGAACTCAGCTGGTACGGCTGGTACTTGGCGTCGACCGGCGGGGTGACCTGCCAGGTGGCCGTCGCCTTGGCGCCGGGCGCGACCGGGTCGAGCGTGACCGGGCCCGCGGGCTCGGCCTGCCAGCCCTCGGGAAGGTCGAGCGAGAGGGACGCGCCCTGGATCTCGCTCGCCTCGTAGTTGGTGAAGGTGGCCTCGACCTTGTTCTTCTGTCCGGGCTCCAGCGTCTCGTCCGACTTCAGGGCGAGGGTGCCGCAGGCCGCCTTCTTCTCGGCCGGGCCGAGGTCGGTGACGGTGAAGTCGTCGAGGACGAAGTCGGCGCCGTCCGGGGCCCCTTCGAGCTTGCGCAGGCCGGTCCAGGTGTCGCCGCAGCCCGCCGTGACGGTGCCCTCGTAGTGACCCGTGGTGCGCTGCTGCCCGATCGGGGTGCTCGCGGTCTCGACCTGGTCGGGGGTGCCGTCGGCGGCGATCCGGTCGTAGCCGCTCACCCACTGGTAGGCGCCCGCGTGGCTGGACTGGTAGTCGAACGCGACCTTGTAGGCGTGCCCGTCCGTCATCGGCACCTCGGCCGGGGACGTGCGGTAGACGACGCCGGCGTTCTCCTCGTGGGACTTCAGGGACTCGCCGCCGCCGATGACGTCGTCGACGAGCTTCCCGTTCCAGCCGGCCTGGGTGTACGGGGCGTTCTTCTGCGCGATGTGCGTGCGCGGGTCCGTGACGCCGCCGGCGTCACCCTTGTCGAAGGGGCCCCAGCCCTGGTCGACGCCCTCGAAGTCCTCGTGCACGACGGTGCCGGGCTTCGTCGACGGGTCGTTGCGCACGAGACGTACGTCGTCGATGCGGACCTTCGCGGACGAGCCCTTGGCTGCCTCGATCCGCAGCGTGGTGCGGCCGTTCGCGGGCGCCGTGAAGGTGGCCTTCACCCGCTGCATGTAGGTGCCGCCCCAGTCGTTGGAGGCGACGCTGTTCTGCAGCGTGGAGCGCTCGACCGCGACCGATCTGCCGCCCGCGCTGAGCGTCGTACGGCGGGACTTGCCGGGTTCGACCTCGACCCAGGCGGAGGCGGTGTAGCGCTTGCCCGCGTCGAGTCCGCTCACGCGCTGCTCGAGCGCGGCGGTGCCGTTCCCGCTGAGGGCGGCGCTGTTGCGGCCGTGGTCGTCGGTGTCGCGCCCGACCGTGCCGTCCTTGTCCCAGGCGGCGAGGCGGGCGTCGTTGAAGCCGGGGTCCTTGATGTGCGTGCCCTCGCCCCAGGCCGGGTCGACCGCGTGCGGCGTCCTGTCCGCGGGGTAGAGCACGTACGGCTGCCCGGCCTCGGCCTTCAGCGTGACCTTGCCGCCGGAGGCCCGCACGGTGCCGGTCTTCACGCGGCCGTTGTCGGTGAGCCGGTAGACGGTGTACGAGGATCCGGGCACGGCCCAGCTCGTCGTACCGCCGTCCTTGTTGTAGTGGTACAGCTTCTTGCCGCCGTCCCACGGGAGCAGATAGGCCGTCCCGTCGAGGACCTTCCTGCCGTGGTCGTAGAAGGTGCGCCGGCCGTCCTCGACGGTGCCGCGGAGCCCGCCGGTGAAGGTGATGTCGTCGCCGTTCCAGCGGGTGATCTGCTGGTGCTGAAGGAACTTGGCGGGCAGGTCGCGCTGCCAGACGTTGTCGTAGAAGGCGTTCCAGTCGTTCTCGCCGGTCCAGCCCTCGAACTCGTCGACGGCGCTCTGGCCGAGGACCGGGTCGCCGTTCCAGACGTCCTTCTCGCCGTTGCGGATGAAGCGGATGATCTTCGAGTTGAGGCCCTTGTCGGTCTTGGGCCCGTAGTCGAGGTCGTTGGCCCAGTGCGACCACAGCGACTCGCGCTCGAACTTGTCGGCCCACTCGGAGGCCAGGTTCCAGCCCTGGGCGCGGACGGCCTCGGCGGTCTTCTCCGCGATCCAGCCGTGCGTGTAGTAGACGTCGATGTAGATCGTCGTGAGGTTCGGGTCGGTCTCCTCGCGCAGCTGCTTGAACCGGGCGGCGAGGTCCCCGCTGTTGATGTCGCGGCGCTGGTCGATGTAGTAGCTCTGGTCGAGCCAGTTCCAGCCCGGGGCCTTGGGGTCGACCAGGTCGCCGGTGAAGTGCTTGGCGACGGGGTACGCCTCGGTGGCGTTCACGTGCACGCCGAAGCTGGTGCCGAACTTCTTGCCGCCCTTGAGCAGCTCGTTGAGGTCCTTCAGGCCGCCGGCACGCTTGTTGGTGTTGCCGCCGTAGTCGGGGTGCGCGGAGTCGTGGCCCTCGGAGGCGTAGCCCTTGAGCAGGGCGAACTGGCCGAGGTTGTCGGTCGCGAGCGAGATCCGCTTGACGTCGTCGAGCGTGCGCAGGAAGGGGTGCGTGGCCTGGCTGGCGAAGTTGAACGGGATGTGCGTGATGACCCGGTCGGGGGTCGCGTCACTGCCCTTCGCCTTCACGCCGATCGAGTGGAAGGCGACCGCACCGTCCTGCCAGTCGACCTTGCCGTCGCCGTTCGCGTCGGGCGTGACGACGACCTTGGCCCACGGCAGGTCCTTGTCCGGCTCCGGGGCGCCTTCACCGCGATAGGTCCACTGGCCCGACCAGACGCCGACGCGGGTGGAGCCGTCGGCCGACTTGCGCGCCTGGTGCCAGAAGCGGGCGTCGTCGCCGCCGGTCTTGCCGCTCGGTTTGTCGTACGTGGAGTTGGACTCGACGGCGGCGGCGAGCCGCCCCGTGTTGACGATGGCGTACGTGGCGCCGACGGGCGAGGCGTCGGCCGGGGTGTCCGCCGCGACCTTGCCGAAGACGTCGGCGGTCCGCGTCGAGTCGTTGTCCAGCGTCGTGAACGCGGTCTCGGCGCCGCCGTCCGCGCTGCCCACGGAGACGAGGTCGTGCCCGGGTATGTCGATCGTGCCGACCCGGAAGGCCGCGGTGTCGCGCACGGCGGTCACCTTGAAGGTCGTCGCGCGCCCGCTGACGCTCAGCGAGGCGTCGATCTCGACGCCGGCGAGGTCCGGGAAGGTCAGCGTGTACGAGGCCTTGGACCCGGTGAGGACCGGGGAGCCCTTCACGGCGACCGCATACGCCTTGCCGTTCAGGGTGACCTTGTCCACCGGGTTCGTACTGCCGAGAAGCTCGGCCCCGGAGGCGCGGTCGGTGTACGCGAGGACGCGCGGGAAGTCGTCGGCGACGGCGACGGACAGCTGCGCGGATCCGATGACGGACTGCGCCACGGCGGGCGCGGGGTCGGCGGCGGCCGGCAGTACGGGGCCGGTGAGGGCGAACACGGCGGACGATGCGGCGGCGACCGCGACGGCGCATGCGGCGCGAGATCTTCGTGACATAGGAGACTGGGTATCTGCGCGGGCGCGGCCGGTCAACGGACTCGGCGCTCCCGGGCGGCGGCAGTCCAACAACCACCGCCCGGAAGTCCAAGTCACCGCGCACGGGCGACGGTTCGGTCAGCAGCCGCCGCAGTTGTAGTAGAGGACGTCCCAGTGGTTGCCCTCGTCGGCGTAGATGTTGCCGGAGCCCGACTGGTACTGCGGGGCTCCGTCACCGCGCAGGCCGATGTACGTGAACGTGTTCTTGATGTAGTTCGTGACGCAGGTGTTCTTGCCGTAGTCGAGCTTGTAGCCGTTCCAGTGCGAGTAGGTGCCGCTCGCGTGACCGGTCTCGGTGCCGCCGGTGATGTTCAGGGCGCAGCCGGTGGCGCGCTTGAGGGTCTGGGCGCCCTGGGCGGTGGCGAGGTTGAGCTGGTCGAAGGACGTACAGGTGGAGTTGTTGCGGTTGGAGCAGCCGCCGGAGGACGACCATGTGATGCCTACCTGGCTGAACATGGAGGTCGCGGTGGCGTGGGTGATCTTGGTGGCGGCCTGGGCGTCGGTGGCGGAGCTGAACACACCGAAGCCGGGGGCGAAGAGGGCGCCGAGTACGAGCGCGAGGGCGCTCACGACCGAGCGGATTCTCATGGGGAGGAGGTCCTTCCTGCTGGTGACCGTGCTGACTGTGAGACGGCTGTGCAGGTGGAGCAAGGAGATAGTGCCCGAGTTCTACGCGCGTCCGCCAGAGCGCGTCGGATGACGACGCGGTGTAATCGAGACGACACCAGATGTTGGATGTTGAAAGTTGAACAGAACGGCGCTACAGTCGAGCTCGTTGAACGTTAAACATTCAACGGACTCCCCCGCCCCATCCCGTCCCCAAGGAGCAGTCATGGGTCTCTTCGGCCGCAAGAACGACGACGCCAAAACCCCCGCAGCCACCGGCACCGCCGGCCCCGACCTCGCCGCGCTGACCGGCGACTACGCCATCGACCCGGCGCACACCACGATCGGCTTCGTGGCCCGCCACGCCATGGTCACCAACGTCAAGGGCTCGTTCACCCAGTCGTCGGGCACCCTGCACCTGGACGGCGCGGACCCGTCGAAGTCGACCGCGACGATCGAGGTCACGATGAACAGCATCGACACCGGCTCCGCCGACCGTGACACCCACTTGAAGAGCTCCGACTTCTTCAAGACGGACGAGTTCCCGACGATGACGTTCCGCTCCACCTCCGCCGAGTCCCTGGGCGGCGACGACTACCGGATGACCGGCGACCTGACGATCCTCGGCACCACCAAGCCGCTCACGATCGACCTCGAGTTCAACGGCTCGGCCACGGACCCGTTCGGCAACGAGCGCGTCGGCTTCGAGGGCAAGTCCGAGATCCTGCGCTCCGAGTGGGGCCTGACCTGGAACGCGGCCCTGGAGACCGGCGGCGTCCTCGTCTCGGACAAGATCAAGCTGACCTTCGACATCTCGGCGATCAAGAACGCCGCCTGACGCCGCCACGAGCCCACCCCTCACGGCTCACCGCACCACGAGCGCGCCCGTCCTTCCCGTCCCGCGCGGACGAAGGGCGGGCTCTCGTCGTGTACGGGGTGTCCACGCGAGCGACAACACGGGCCGCGGCCAAGGAAATTGAAGGCTACCTTCCGGTAATTCCGTCACTTGAGACGACTCGTTACTCTCCCTTCACTTGGGCATCACGCGGCGCTACGCTGCGAGCGACTGCCGAGCGATCGACTCCGCTCGATTCGACTCCGCTCGCCTCCAGAGGTCTCCCCCTCCCCGTCGCGCCCCGGTGGCGCCGCAGGGCAGGCCTTCTGCCGTTCCCCGAAAGGCGCCACCGATCCCATGAGCACGAACAGAGGGCTTCAGGCCAATGCCCTCGGCACCACCGACAGCATCGTGATGGCCGTGGCGGGCAGCGCGCCCGCCTACTCGATCGCCGCCACCACCGCCGTGCTGATCGGCACGGTGGGCCTCGCCGCACCGGCCGCGCTCCTCTACTGCGCGATACCCATGCTCGGCATCGCCTGGGCCTTCAACTACCTGGGCCGCCTCGACGTGAACGCGGGCGCCAGCTACTCCTGGGTCGGCCGCGCGCTGCACCCCTTCCTCGGCTTCATCAGCGGCTGGTCCCTGGTCGTCTCGGCGACCATCTTCATGGTCGCGGGCTCGCTCCCGGCCGGCGCCATGACGCTCGAACTCGTCGCCCCCTCCCACGCGGACAACACCGCGCTCGCCGCGGCCGTGGGCGCGGTCTGGTTCCTGGCCATGCTGGTCGTCGTGCTCATGGGCGCCAAACTGACCGTCCACGCCCAGCTCCTGATGTCCGGGATCGAGCTGGTCATCCTGCTCGCGGTGGCCGTCGCCGCGCTGTTCAGCGACAAGCGGGTCAACGAATTCTCCTGGTCCTGGCTGGGGTTCGGGCACTTCGACGGGGCGTCCGGGTTCGCCGCGGGCGCGCTGATCGCCGCGTTCTACTACTGGGGCTGGGACGTCACCAGCAACCTCAGTGAGGAGACCCGTAACAGCCGGAAGACCTCGGGGCTCGCCGGGCTGATCGGCGTCGGCATCGTGTTCGTCCTCTTCGAGGTCTTCACGATCACCACCAACATGCTGCTCACGCCCAAGGAGATCGCCACCAGCGACAACATCTTGAGGCTGCTCGGCGAACGCGTACTGCCGGGCCCCGGCGGCGAGTTGCTGATCGTCGCCGTGATGCTGTCCACCATCGCCACCCTGGAGACCACCCTGATCCAGGTGACGCGCTCCCTCTTCTCCATGGGCCGCGACCGGACGCTGCCCTCCGCCCTCGGCAGGTCGCACCCGCGCCGGCAGACGCCGTGGGTCGCGATCGTCGTCGTCGGTGTCGTCGCCCTCGCCCTCTTCGTGGCGTCGACCGCGCTCGGTTCGGTCTCGGCCGTCCTGGAGGACGCCGTCGCCGCGATCGGACTGCAGATCGCGGTCTACTACGGCCTCGCGGGCCTCGCCGTCGTCGTGGCGTACCGCAAGCTGCTGTTCAAGTCGGCGGCCAACTTCTTCTTCGGCGGTCTGTGGCCGCTGACCGGCTCGCTCTTCATGATCTGGGTGTTCGTCGAGTCCCTCGGCAGCCTGTCGGGCACGGCCGTCTCGATCGGCGTCGGCGGCATCGCCGTGGGTCTCGTCCCGATGCTCTGGTACCGCGCCAAGGGCTCCCCCTACTACCGGCCCGCCCGCCTGGACGCAGCGCGCTCGGAGCAGGTGCACGCCGAATACGGGCACCAGGCGCCGGTGTACGCGGCGTCGTCCGGCGACACCCTGTCCACGGACTTCTGAGCAGCCCCCGCCGGCGGACCGGCCGACCGCACCCAGGACCATCACCGACTACTGACTGGCGAGGACGCCGATGACCGTCCGTTTCGATCCCACGAACGGCGACCGGGCCCTGGCGGAGGCCCGCGCGGACATCACGATCGGTCGCTGGCAAGGACTGCCCGGGCTGTGCGCGGCGGCCGGCTCCGACTGGGACCGGCGGACGTTCCGGATGCGTCTGCTCGCCCAGGCCACCGCGGGCACGTCCGTCGCCGAGTCCTGGCACGAGTCGCAGCCGCAGAACGCCGACGCGCTGGTCCTGCGGGCCGAGACCGAGGTGATGCGGGCGTTCAACCTGGCGATGGCGGCCGGCCCGGGGAACCCGGTGGACCCGGACCAGCTGGAGCGGGCCGTGCGCACCGCGCTGCGGGCGGCCGAGGCGTTTCCCGCGGATCCGGTGCCCTGGGTCTCGCTCCTGACGGTCGCCCGCCTGTTCCCCGGCGGGCACCCGTCCATGGAGCTCTGGTGGAAGGAGCTGCACCAGCGGGACCCGTACAACCGCGAGGGCAACCACCAGGTGCTGCGCCATCTCTCGGCGCGCTGGCACGGCTCGCACGGCGTCATGTACAACTTCGCGCAGGACGTGACGGCGACCCTCCCGCCCGGGTCGCCGCTCGCCGTGCTGCCGCAGGTGGCCCGGATCGAGGAGTACCGCTACCGCGTCGAGCGCGAGGGCTCCCAGGCGATCGGCCTGCTCCAGTTCTGGAACAACGAGAACAGCGCGTCGCAGGCCCGGCGTGCCTGGCACCTGTGGATGGCGCAGCGGCAGTACACGTACGCACAGGACGTCGCCGACCTCAACACTCTTGCGCACGCGTCCTGTTACGCCGACCTGACCGGCGAGGCCGCGCACCTCTTCCGGCTTCTCGACGGGCACGCGACCCGTGTCCCGTGGTCGTGCCACGGCGCCCCGGAGGAGATCTTCACGCGCTGGCAGTCGAAGCTTCTGGGTTGACCTGACCTACACACATGTGACGTGGGCCACTTCACGCCTCCGTGATGTCACATTCCGGCCCGTCTCTTCCGTCCAACTGGTGAGCACCCATGTGGTGAGCGCCCAGGGGAGGAGCGAGCCCGATGTCCGAGAGGGTCGCGGAAGGCAGCACGGGGACGGCGCGGGAGAGAGGGCCGGCACCGGCCGGTGAGCGGCTCGCGGACTGGGCGGACGGCCGCCTCGGTCTGCACACCCTGTCCAGGAAGTACCTGCGCAAGGTCTTCCCGGACCACTGGTCGTTCCTGCTCGGCGAGGTCTGCCTCTACACGTTCGTGATCCTGGTCCTCACCGGGGTCTACCTCACCCTGTTCTTCCACCCCTCGATGAACGAGGTGGAATATCAAGGCAGTTACGTCCCGCTGAACGGGATCCGGATGTCCGAGGCGTACGCCTCCACGCTCGACATCAGCTTCGACGTCCGGGGCGGACTGCTGATCCGGCAGATCCACCACTGGGCGGCGCTGATCTTCGTCGCGGCGATGCTCCTGCACATGATGCGGCACTTCTTCACGGGCTCGTTCCGCAAGCCGCGCGAGCTGAACTGGGTGTTCGGCTGGACGCTGCTCCTGATCGGCCTGTTCGAGGGCCTGCTGGGGTACTCGCTGCCGGACGACCTGCTGTCCGGTACGGGCATGCGCTTCCTCGACGGGGCGATCCTGTCGGTGCCCGTCGTCGGGACGTATCTGTCGATGTTCCTCTTCGGCGGGGAGTTCCCGGGGCACGACATCGTGGGGCGGTTCTACTCGGTGCACGTGCTGCTGTTCCCCGGCATCATGGCGGCACTCGTGGTGACCCATCTGATCCTGGTCGTCCACCACAAGCACACACAGTTTCCGGGGCCGGGAAAGACCGAGCGCAATGTCGTGGGGGCACCCTTCTTCCCCGTCTACCTCGCCAAGGCCGGCGGCTTCTTCTTCCTGGTGTTCGGCGTCGTCGCGTTCCTCGCGGCCGTCGCGTCCATCAACCCCGTCTGGAACTACGGGCCTTACCGCGTCGACCAGGTGTCCACGGGGGCGCAGCCCGACTGGTACCTGGGGTTCGCGGAGGGGCTGCTGCGGGTGATGCCGGGCTGGGAGATCACGCTGTGGGGGCACACGCTGGCCCTCGGTGTGCTCGTCCCGCTGGTCGTCTTCCCCGCGGTGCTCGTCGTGATCGGCGTGTATCCGTATCTGGAGGCCTGGGTCACGGGCGACCGGCGCGAGCACCACCTCCTGGACCGGCCGCGCAACCGGCCGGTGCGCACAGGACTCGGCGTGGCCTGGCTGACGTTCTTCCTCGTGGCCCTGGTGGGCGGCGGCAACGACGTCTGGGCCACGCGCTTCCATGTGTCACTGAACGCGGTCACCTGGTGCGTGCGCGTCGCGCTCGTCGTGGGCCCGGTGATCACCTTCGTCGTCACGCGGCGGATCTGCCTCGGGCTCCAGCACCGGGACCGCGAACTGGTGCTGCACGGAAGGGAGTCGGGCCGTATCAAGCGCCTCCCGCACGGCGAGTACGTCGAGATCCACGAGCCGCTCACCCGGGCCGAGCTGCACACCCTGACCGCGCACGAGCAGCCCCCGGCCCTGGAGAGCGGGCCGGAGACCGACGGGAACGGCGTGCGGCGGCGCACACCCCGGGCCGAGCGGCTCCGGGTGCGCCTCTCGCGCGCCCTCCACGGAGAGGGCGCGCAGGTGCCGAAGCCGACCGCGCGGGAGTACGAGGAGGCGCGGCGCGAGCACCGGTGAGGCGTGGAAGCGGCGTCAGAACAACGCGTCGGCCAGGCGGTCGACCTGGTCGGGGTCGGTGCCCCAGCAGTACAGCATCACCTCGTCCGCGCCGATGTCCGTGAAGCCGGTGACGGCCTCGCGGATCTGCGCGGTCGTGGCGAGCATGCGCTCGGCGGATCCCGCGGCGCGCGGGTCGAAGCCGTAGTACGCGGTGATCGCGTCGCGGGCGCGGGCGGTCAGGTCGTCCGGGCCGAGCGCCACATTGACCTGGGCGACCAGACGCGGGCGGCCGGGGCGGCCGTGCTCGTCCCAGAGCCGCTCCACGTCGCGGAACATCGGGTCCATCCACTGCGGAGGCAGCGCGGCCCCGAGGAAGCCGTCGCCGAAGCGGGCCACGCGGGCGAGGGCCGCCGGTGCGAAGCCCCCGAACAGGACCTCGGGGCCGCCGGGGGTGAGAGGGGCGGGGCCGATCGGGCCGACGCCCTCGGCGTCGTCGTAGGGGTGGCCCGCCCAGGTGCGGCGCAGGGTCTCCATCTGCTCGTCGAGGCGGCGGCCGCGGCGGCGGATGTCGATGCCCGCCGCACGGCAGTCGTCCTCACGGCCGCCGACGCCGATGCCGAGCGTGAAGCGGCCGCCGGACATCCGGTCGAGGGTCGCGGTCTGCTTGGCGAGCAGGGCGGTGCCGTGGTGCGGGGCCAGCAGGACCTCGGTCTGGACGCGGACGCGTGAGGTGGCTCCGGCGAGTGCGGCGAGGGTGACCAGGGGCTCGGGGTTGTCGTACACGAGCCGGTCGAGGAGGCCGAGCGTGGAGAAGGGGGTCGCGTCGGCGCGACGGGCCCAGTCGAGCAGGACGGCGGGGTCGTCGACGGGCAGGCCGAGGCCGATACGCGGGGTGCGCGCGGTACGCATGGGGTGGAGCTCCTTCGGAAGGGGGCATGCGGAATCTCGCTGCCGCCCCTCCGGGACCGCGCACGGTGTGTACGTGCCGGCTTGCTTCCCGTCTGCGGCGTACTTCTGGGGAAGCGGTTCGTAAGAGTGCGGCCAGACTAGCCGGGACGCGGGCCCTCGCGCCTTCCCTTTTCGGACCGCGGGGCTCAGAACCCGCCGCCGAAATCCCCGCCGCCCCCGAAGTCGCCCCCGCCGCCGAAGTCCCCGCCGCCGCCGAAGTCCCCGAAGTCGTTCGAGTCGAAGTCGGCCCCCGAGTAGTCCCCGCCGTCGTATCCGGCTCCCGCGCCGAAGTCGCCGTATCCGGAGCCGTAGTCGGCTGCGTAGGCGGGGCTCGACATCATCGAGCCGAGCAACGTGCCGAGGAGGAGTCCGGGCAGGATGCCGCCGCCGAAGTAGCCGCCCGCCCAGGGGCCGTAGGCCGGGCCTGCGTCGTAGTAGGGGCGCCGCTCGCCGTAACCCGTGTCGACCGTGCGGACCATGGGTTCGGCGCCGTCCTTGAGGCGGGTCGCGTCGGCCGCGCAGACGGGGACCTCGCGCTCGGCGCCGGACGGAGGCGACCACAGCGCGTCCGTCACGGAGGGCCCGTGCCGCGGGTCGAAGAAGCAGGGCACCCGGCGCTCGGGCAGCGGCCGGCCCTCGCGGCGCGCGGCGAGCATGGCCAGCGAGAACCGTCCGTCGTCCAGGGCCTGCGTCACCCCGCGCACCTCCTCGGGGCGCTGCGCGGCGGCCATGAACTGTTTCGCCTTCTCGTACGAGTCGAGCGCCCGCTCGTAGTCGGCGCGCATCGCGTCGTCGGCGCCGGGCTCGGCGGGGTGGAAGTCGAGGCGGTCCAGCTCCTCGCCGAACGCCGTGATGTCCTCGTCGACGACCACGCGCAGCTGCTCCAGGGCGGCCCGCTGCTCGTCCTCCCGCTGCCGGCGCCGCCTGCGGGACACCACGTACGCCGCGCCGCCGGCCGCGACGACGACCGCTCCGATGCCGATCAGGGCGCCGACCGGGGCGCCGCTGCCGGCGCCGCCCGCGCCCCACGCGGAGGGCGCCGAGCCGCGCGCGTTACGGACGGCCGTGTCGACGAAGTCGTTGAGCTGGCGGGTGGCGTTCTCGCCCTGGACGCTGGTCGTCAGGTTTCTGACCGCGTCCTGGGACATGACCCGGCTGTCGGCCCGGGCATCGAACTTCTGGCCGAGGCGGACCGCGTAGACGCCGGTGATGCCGGTCTTGGTTCGCAGGTCGGTGAAGAGGTCCTGGGTGGGGAAGTTCGCGGGCAGCACCGCCACCATGACGGGCTTGTCCGCGTCCTTGATCTTCTTGCTGAGGGCGTCGGCGTCCCCGGCGGACAGCTGCGCGGAGGCGGCCGGGTCGACGTACACGGGGCTCTTCTTCAGGGCGTCGGCCACCGTCGAGACGTCGGAGGCAGCCGCCTGGACCCCCGGTGTCACCGCCGTCATGGCCCCCAGGGCGAGAAGTGAACCGGACAGGACGGATATCAGGCGCGATGCCCGACGGGTGGGCCTCATACCTCGACGCTAACCCAGGAGGCACCCGTATGCCGTACGTACTGCGGGGAGGGGCCCACCGGCTCCGCGGTGGGCCCCTCCCCGCGCCGTCTCACGCGGCGCGGTACGCCTCGGTCAGCTTCGCGACCGCGTCCGCGTAGCGCCCGGACAGGAGCAGGTGGTCCGCGTCGGCGAACGGCTCGGCCACCGCCGGCGTGATGTCCTGCCCCACCTTCTGCTGGACGAGCAGCCGCGCCCTGCCCACCACCGCGCGGCCGGCCTCCGCCGACCCGGCCTTCTGCGCCGCGGCGGCCGCGAGGGCGAGGGCCTTGAGGGTGAGCGTGCCGCCGCCCGGCGGGGTGCGCAGCGTCGTCAGTCCCCAGCCGAAGGGGAACTGCGGGTCGTACGCCGTGTCCCCGACGTTGATCGGCAGCTGGGCCTGCGACTTCGGCCAGGTCACGGGGAGCTGCCCGGTGAAGGGCTTCGCCCCGTACAGGACGTCCGCGACGCCGTCGCCCTCCGTGCCGGGCAGCCAGGACGCGACGAGCGCGTCGATGTCGCCGAGCCGGTCGCCGATGAGCTGCGGGCGGCCGGAGACGATGAGCACCGCGCACTTCATGGCGCCGCACACCTTGTCCACGGCGGCCTGGTCGGCGGGCGTGAGCTCCAGGTCGTTGCCGTTGCCGACATCGCCGATCCCTTCCGCGTACGGGGTCTCGCCGACCACGACGACGCCCACGTCATAGCCGTCCGTGGGTGCGGAGGCGTCCTTGGAGTAGGAGATGGTGGCGCCTGGCGCGGCCTTCTTCATGCCCTCGAGGACCGTCGTGCCGTCGGTGATCTTTCCGGACGAGCCCTGCCAGGAGACGGTCCAGCCGCCTGTCTGGTTGCCGATGTCGTCGGCGTTGGACCCGGCGACGTACACCTTCTGGCTCTTCTTGAGGGGGAGCACGCCGCCCGCGTTCTTCAGGAGGACCTGGGATTCGGCGGCGGCGGTGCGGGCGACGGCGCGGTGTCCGGCCGAGCCGATGGCGGCGGCCCCGCTCGTGTCGGCGTACGGCTTCTCGAAGAGGCCCAGCTTGAACTTCTGGGTCAGGATGCGCGACACAGCGTCGTCGATCCGCGACTCGCCGATCCGGCCCGCCTTCACCTCGTCGATCAGGGTCGTCCGGAAGTCCTTGTACGCGGACGGGACCATGATCATGTCCAGGCCCGCGTTGACCGACGTACGGACGTCGGACGCGTAGTCGCCGGGGAGCTGGTCGATGGCCTGCCAGTCGCTGATGACGAAGCCGTCGAAGCCCATGCGGTCCTTCAGGACTCCGTTGATCATGGCGGCGTCCGCGTGCATCTTCACCGGGCCCTCGTCGTCGCCGATGATGTCGAGCGACGAGTACGAGGGCATGACCGTGCCGACCCCGCGGTCCACGGCCTCCTGGAACGGCGCGAGGTGCACCGCCTCCAGCTCCTGCCGCGTGACCTTGGTGACGCCCTGGTCGATGGTGTACGAGCCGGTGGTCGACGAGCCGTACTCGGTGCCGCCGTCGCCCACGAAGTGCTTGGCCGTGGCGAGGACCTTGTCGTCCCGGTCGAGGTCCTTGCCGTCGCGTGCCCCTTGGAGCCCCTGGACGACCGTCTCCATCTGCTTCACGAGGGCGGGGTCCTCGCCGAAGGACTCGTACGACCGGCCCCAGCGTTCGTCGCGGGTGACGCACAGACAGGGTGCGAAGTCCCAGGGGATGCCGGTGGCGCGGACCTCGGCCGCCGTGACCGCGCCCGCCTTCTCGGCCGTCCCGGGGTCGCGGGTCGCGCCGATGCCGATGTTGTGCGGCAGGACCGTGGCGCCGACGAGGTTGTTGTGGCCGTGCACCGCGTCCACGCCGTAGATCAGCGGGATCTGGAACCGCGTCGCCTGCGCCCGGAGCTGGAAGCCGTCGATCATCTTCGCCCAGGCCGCGGCCGTGTTCGGCGTCGGCGTCGAGCCGCCGCCGGAGAGCAGCGAGCCGAGGTCGTACGCGGCGACATCGCCGCCCGTGCCGACCGCGTTGCGCTCGGCCTGCGTCATCTGGCCGGCCTTCTCCTCCAGGGACATCCGGGAGAGCAGGTCGGCGACGCGCCGCTTCACCGGAAGCTTGGCGTCGAGGTAGGGCAGGCCGTGGGCGTCGATCACCACCTGCGGGGTCTCGGCGGGCGCCTTGGCGCCGGCGACCGTCAGCTTCAGGGGGATCGTCTCGGCGGGCTCGGCCGCCTTGTCCTTGAGGGTCGGTACGGACACGGTGTGCGTGGCGCCCGAAGCGGTGCCGGCCGGGAAGGTGAACTCGCCCTTGACCGGGGTGTAGTCCGTGCCCGCGCCGGCGCTGCCGCCCGCGCTCTCGTACGCGACCGTGACCGGCTCGGCGAGCGGGGCGGAGCCGGTGGTGGCGACGGAGATCCGCACGCCGGCCGTGCCGCCCTCCTTCACCGGGTACACGGCGGCACCCGTCAGTACCTTTGTGGTCAGGGCGGGGTCGGCCTTGCCGTACAGCTCCACTCCGTCCATGGCGAAGGTGCCGGGCGTGCCGGTGGGCAGGGTGAGCGCGTAACCCCACATCTCGGTGAGGCCGAGGTTCTGGTCGATGCCGCCGACGGGCTGGTAGTCGGTGCGGTAGGCGAAGTCGCTGAAGGGGATCTCGACCTGGTGCCAGCCGGTCCACTCGTCGGTGAACGAGGTCGTCCACAGTTCGGACGCCTCGCCGTTCGCACCGCCGTCCTTGATCTCGAAGTTGACCCGCTTGCCGGTGTTCTTCCCGTCCCACCAGAAGCGGATGCCCTTGTGCGCGGACCAGTCGTGGCCGGGCTCGTTCGCGGCGAAGTCGTGGGTGAAGCCGCCGTAGCCGCTGATGTCGTACGTCCCGGAGAGGACCTTGTCGCCCTCGGGGGCGTCGTCGCGCGCCGCGAGCTCCAGCTCGGGCGGGTCGTCGCTGTCGCCTCCCCAGGTGAAGATGCCCTCCGCGGGCTGGGACGCGAAGGGAACCTCTCCCTCGAAGCGGTCGACGGGCACCGGCGGCGGTTCCTCCGCGCCGGTCGCCGCGCCTGCCGACGCGAGCGGGAGCAGCCCCGTGAGCAGGGCTGCGGAGACGAGCAGGGCGGTTCTTCGCATGGACTTCCCTTCGGCCGGTTCGGGTACGCGCCGCAACCTCTGGGGGTGACGGGCGTCCCTGGTGAAGCTCATGACTTAGCTCACGCCGTGAATTAACTGGTGCCCCGTGAACCCGTCAAGACTTCACGTCAGAACCGGTGCACAGCCAATTCCCGTGGCCTGTCAGGGCAGTTGAGCATTCATTTTCTGAACGCGCGCCCCCTTGACTCCCGTTCGCGGCCGTCATTTACTCACGCCTCGCACGCCCCAACTCCTCACCCCCACAGAAGGGCGGCGCACCATGAGAACCCCCAGACGACTCCGTTCGGGCCCGCGCCGGGCGGCCCGGCTGCTCGCCGCAGGGCTGCTCACGACCGCGGGCCTGACCGGGCTCGTGGCCTCCCCCGCGCAGGCCGCGGGCGAGCCGGTCACGGCCTGGCTGACCACGACGGACGACGCCGCCGGACGCCATGTGGTCCGCGGACTCGAACAGCAGGCCCCGTTCGCCTTCCAGGCGGGCACGGGCGGCGGTGGCGAGAACATCACCGTCGACGAGAACACCCGCTACCAGACCTTCACCGGCGGCGGCGCCTCGTTCACGGACACCGCGGCCTGGCTGATGAACAGCAGCGGCGCCCTGTCACCAGCCACGCGCGACGCCACGATGCGCAAACTGTTCTCCCCCACGGACGGCATCGGCCTGTCGTTCCTGCGCAACCCGATGGGCGGCTCCGACCTGGCGCGTTACGGCTACACGTTCGACGACGTGCCCGCCGGGCAGACCGATCCCGACCTCTCCGAGTTCTCCGTCGCCCACGACCTCGCGGACGTCCTGCCCCTCACGAAGCAGGCCCGTCTGCTCAACCCGAAGGTCACCGTGATGGCCTCCCCGTGGACCGCGCCCGCCTGGATGAAGGACAGCGGACAGCTCAACGGCGGCTGGCTGAAAGCAGAGGACTACGGCACCTACGCCTCGTACTTCGTGAAGTACCTCCAGGCGTACCGGGACCAGGGCGTCCCGGTCGACTACGTCAGCGCGCAGAACGAGCCGACGTGCTGCGGGGGCTACCCCTCGATGAGCTGGAACGCCTCGGGGCTCGCCTACTTCACCAAGAGCGAGCTGCTCCCGAAGCTGGCGGCCGCCGGCCTGACCACCAAGGTCCTGGCGCACGACTGGAACTGGGACACCTACGACGGCTACGCGGCGCAGACCGTGGACGACGCGGCGGTGCGCGCGCACCCGAACTTCGGCGGGATCGCGTGGCACGGCTACGGCGGCGACGTCGCCGAGCAGAGCGGCATCCATGACCGCTACCCGCAGCTCGACGCCTTCGGGACCGAGCACTCGGGCGGCACGTGGATCGCCGACCAGCAGCGCGAGGACATGCTCAACATCGTCGACTACACCCGCAACTGGGCGAAGTCGGTGACCAAGTGGTCGCTCGCCGTGGACCAGAACATGGGCCCCCACAACGGCGGCTGCGGCACCTGCACGGGTCTCGTGACCGTGCACAACGGAGACGGGCGCAGCGGACAGGTGGACTACACCGTCGAGTACTACACGATGGGCCATCTGACGAAGTTCGTCCGGCCGGGCGCCCGGCGCATCGCGTCGACCGGCAGCTCGGCCGTGCCGAACGTCGCCTGGCGCAACCCGGACGGCTCGAAGGCGCTCATCGCGTACAACGGCGGCACGTCCGCGAAGACGGTGACCGTCAACTGGGGCGGGCAGCACGCCACTTACTCGCTGCCCGCGAAGACCTCGGCGACCTTCACCTGGTAACACGGGTGGCCGGGGCGACAGAGAGCCGGAGGGGCCGATCACGGCCCCTCCGGCGTCCGTACCTGTGCTGTCTCTACTCGACCGGCTCGACCCCGGCCCGCAGGAGCCCGTATGTGTAGGCGTCCTCGAGGGCGCCCCACGACGCGGCGATGACGTTCTCGGCGACGCCGACGGTGGACCACTCGCCCGCGCCGTCGCTCGTGGAGATCAGGACACGGGTCGTGGAGGACGTGCCGTGCTTGCCCTCCAGGATGCGGACCTTGTAGTCGACGAGCTCCAGCTTGGCGAGCTGCGGGTAGATCCGCTCCAGGCCGACGCGCAGGGCGCGGTCGAGGGCGTTGACCGGGCCGTTGCCCTCGGCCGTGGCGACGATGCGCTCGCCCTTGGCCCACAGCTTCACGGTCGCCTCGTTGGCGTGGCTGCCGTCGGGGCGGTCCTCGACGATGGCCCGCCACGACTCGACGCGGAAGTAGCGCCGGGCGCGGCCCTCGGCCTCCTCACGCAGGAGGAGTTCGAAGGAGGCGTCGGCCGCCTCGTACGTGTAGCCCTTGAGCTCGCGCTCCTTGACGCGCTCGACGACGCGGCCGACCAGCTCGCGGTCGTCGGAGATGTCGACGCCGAGCTCCTTGCCCTTGAGCTCGATGGACGCGCGGCCCGCCATGTCGGACACGAGCATGCGGATGCGGTTGCCGACGAGGTCCGGGTCGATGTGCTGGTAGAGGTCCGGGTCGACCTTGATCGCCGAGGCGTGAAGGCCCGCCTTGTGGGCGAACGCGGAAACACCCACGTACGGCTGATGCGTGGAGGGCGTGAGGTTGACGACCTCGGCGATGGCGTGGGAGATGCGGGTCATCTCGCGCAGGGCGCCCTCGGGGAGGACCTTCTTGCCGTACTTGAGCTCCAGGGCGGCGACGACCGGGAAGAGGTTGGAGTTGCCGACGCGCTCGCCGTAGCCGTTGGCCGTGCACTGCACGTGGGTCGCGCCCGCGTCGACGGCGGCGAGGGTGTTGGCGACGGCGCAGCCGGTGTCGTCCTGGGCGTGGATGCCGAGGCGGGCCCCCGTGTCGGCGAGGACCGTCGCGGTGATCGCCTGGACCTGGGCGGGCAGCATGCCGCCGTTCGTGTCGCACAGGACGACCACGTCGGCGCCCGCCTCGTGCGCGGCCGTGACGACGGCCTTGGCGTACGTGGGGTTGGCGCGGTAGCCGTCGAAGAAGTGCTCGCAGTCGACGAAGACGCGGCGGCCCTGCGCGCGCAGGTAGGAGACGGTGTCGCGGACCATCTCCAGGTTCTCCTCGAGGGTGGTCCGCAGAGCCAGTTCGACATGGCGGTCGTGCGACTTGGCGACCAGCGTCACGACCGGGGCGCCGGACTCTACGAGCGCCTTGACCTGCGGGTCCTCGGAGGCCTTGGCGCCGGCGCGACGGGTGGCGCCGAACGCGACGAGCTCCGCGTGCTTGAAGTCGATCTCCTGCCGGGCGCGGGCGAAGAACTCGGTGTCGCGGGGGTTGGCACCGGGCCAGCCGCCCTCGATGAAGCCCACGCCGAAGTCGTCCAGGTGCCGGGCGATGGTCAGCTTGTCCGCGACGGTCAGATTGATGCCCTCACGCTGTGCGCCGTCGCGCAGCGTGGTGTCGAAGACGTGGAAGTCGTCGTCGACGCGGGAAGCGGGGTAATGGTCGTCGGTTGCGTCCGTCATGCTGATCTGGCTCCTGTGTCGGATCTCGGTCTACCGGAATGACCGGCTCCACCGTCCCCCTATGATCCCTCGCGCTCCGGTCCTGGTTCGTGGTGGGCCAGGAAACGAAAAAACCCCTCGCGGGTGCGAGAGGTCTGCGCGCGGGTCGAGACGACGATGTCCGCCCGTACGTGGTGGTACGTGGCGGTCACTGCGGACCGGCGCGCCTGCTGCCAATAATCATGGCGAACGAGAGCACGTCGGCAGTCTGCCACAGCCCGGGCGTGGCCCGGACCGTGGTCTCACGATGTGGGCTCAGACCGCTTCGGGCGCGCGCCGCGTGGCCTCGGGCCCGGCGACCGCGACCCGGTTCAGGTCGATGTCCCTCGTCTCGCGCATCGTCAGGTAGACGATCAGCGACACGGCGGCGCACCCGGCGACGTACCAGTAGAAGCCCGACTCCACGCCCGCGTCCTTGAACCACAGGGCCACGTACTCCGCCGTACCGCCGAAGAGCGCGTTGGCGATGGCGTACGGGAGGGCCACGCCGAGGGCGCGGATGCCGGTCGGGAACAGCTCGGCCTTCACGCACGCGTTGATCGACGTGTAGCCGGTGACGACGACGAGGGCGAGCAGGGCGAGGCCGAGGGCCGGCCAGAAGGAGCCCGCGTGCTTGAGCATCGTCATGATCGGCACGGTGAGGAAGGTGGAGCCCACCGCGAAGGTGATCAGGAGCGGGCGGCGGCCGATCCGGTCCGAGAGCCGGCCCGCGAGCGGCTGGATGCAGGCGAAGACGATCAGCGCGCAGAACGAGACGAGCGTCGCGGTCTCCTTGCTCAGGCCGGCGGAGTTGGAGAGGTACTTGGTGAGGTACGTCGTGTACGTGTAGTACGCGACGGTGCCGCCCATCGTCAGGGCCATCACGAGGAACGCCTCGCGCCGGTGCGCCCACAGCGCCGTCAGGGTGCCCTTGCGGTCGGCGCCCGCGTCGTCGGCGGACTCCTCGTAGACGTCGGTCTCCAGCATGTTGCGCCGCAGATAGAAGATGATCGCGGCGCCGAGCGCGCCGACGACGAACGGGATGCGCCAGCCCCAGCTGTGCAGCGCGTCGTCGGACAGCGTGCGCTGGAGGACGATCTGGAGGCCGAGGCCCACGATCTGACCCGCGGTCATGGAGACGTACTGGAAGCTGGACGCGAAGCCGCGGCGGCTCGGGTCGGACGCCTCGGTGAGGTAGGTGGCGCTGGCCGCGTACTCGCCGCCGACCGAGAGGCCCTGCAGGAGGCGGGCGATGAGCAGGACGACGGCGCCGCCGTACCCGGCGACCCCGTAGGTGGGCGCGATCGCGATGAGGACGGCGGACGCCGACATCAGCGTGACGGTCAGGGTGAGCGCCGCCTTACGGCCCTTGCGGTCCCCCACCCTGCCCAGCAGCCAGCCGCCCACGGGCCGCATGAAGAAGCCGACGGCGAAGATGCCGGCCGTGTTCATCAGCTGTGCCGTGGGGTTCCCGTCGGGGAAGAAAGCTCCCGCGAAGTACGTGGCGAAGCTCGCGTACACGAACCAGTCGAACCACTCGACCATGTTCCCGGCCGACCCGACCAGGATCTTCTTCCATTGCTCTCGTCCCATGGGCGGCCACGGTGCCGGAACGCTTCACTCCATGACAAGGGTGTAACGCGCAACGATCATGCGTACTTGCGTTCTTTGTGGTCACGCCTCAAGGGCGAGCGTGGCAAAGGTGGCCAGCCAGTGGTCGGTGGTGAAGTCGCCACGCTCCACGGCGGGCAGCCCGGCCTTCAGATGGGCGTCCGCCGCCTCCGTGAGGCGCGTGCGGACCGGCCCGTCCGGGACCGCCCCCGCGATGCCGCGCAAGGCGGCCGCCCGGCTGAGGGCGAGGCCCAGCAGGTGACCGATCTGCGGGTCGGCATGGTCGGAGACGACCGGGACCTCCAGGAGGGCGCAGGGCTCGCCGGCTCGCAGCGCGGGCAGAAACCGGTCCAGCCAGGGCTCGAACTCCGGCCCCGTCAGCACCCGCCGCATCGCGTCGGCCTCGGTGAGCGCCGGGGAGAGGAAGTCCTGCCCCGACGGCTCCCAGTGGGCGGGCGCGTCGTGATCGCCGGCGAACCAGGAGCGCAGCCGGTCCCGCACGGCCTCGACGGTGGCCGCGGGCAGCCCCGCGCGCTCGCCCGCGTCGAGGACGAGACCCAGCGCGAAGGCGCTGTTGGGGTGGTTGCCGTGGCGTACGGGATACGTGGCCTTGGGCAGCCATTCGCTCAGCAGCAGGTCGACGGCGGTGACAGCGGGGGCGAGCGCGTCCGCCCAGCGGTCGCCGTCCGGGCTGCCGAGGGCACGGCACTCGGCGGCGAGCGCAATCAGCCAGGCCCAGCCGTAGGGGCGCTCGAAGGTGGGCCGGTTCTGCAGATAGGCGGCTTCCGTGGCGAGGTTGGCGGGGGTGAGGTGCCGGTCGAGTACGCCGATGACCTCGGCGTCCTGGGCGGAGTCGGGCAGGCCCCGCCTCAGGAGCCGGACGAGCAGCCAGTGCATGTGGACGGACGAATGCCAGTCGTAGGCACCGTAGAAGGCGGGGTGCAGGGCGCTCGGGCGGGTCTCTTCGTCGGCCGAAGTGACCAGGTGAGCAGTGAAGTTGGGGTACTCGCGGGTGACGTTGCCCGTGGCGAGGCGGGCGAATTCCGCGGCCTGTACGGTCATGGGGAGAGCTCCTCGTGGGTGGGGTTCGGCTGCGGGGCGCCCCTTCGGGGGCGTGGGAAACTGCGCGCTCGGGCACGGACGACGCACGGCCGCACGCTCAGTGCGTGGCCCCCTCCGTCACCCGCAGATCCTGAGTCGTGGCCGCCGCGGCGAGCATCAGCGCCCGCAGGCCGTGGGCCACTGTCACGGCGGGCAGCGCGGCGGCGGTGCCGTCGGGGACCTGCTCCGGCGCCCACGGCACATGCACGAACCCGCCCCGCACCCCGGGGAGTTCGGTCGCAATGAGGTGGGCGAGGCCGTACGCCACGTGGTTGCAGACGAACGTGCCCGCCGTGTTGGAGACGGCGGCCGGCACCCCGGCCTCCCGCATCGCGGCCACGCACGCCTTGATCGGCAACGTGGAGAAGTACGCGGCGGGCCCGCCCGGGACGACCGGCTCGTCGACCGGCGCCGCGCCCGCGTTGTCGGGGATGCGGGCGTCGTCGACGTTGACCGCGACCCGCTCGACGGTGACACCCGGCCGCCCGCCCGCCTGACCGACGCACACGACCAGGTCCGGCCCGCTCTCGCGGACGGCCCGGCGCAGGGCGGCCACGGACTCACCGAAGACGCAAGGGAGTTGAACCGCGGTGACGGTGAGACCTGCGGGCGGCTCGGCGGCGACCAGGGAGGCCGCCTGCCAGGAGGGGTTCACGCTCTCGCCGCCGAACGGCTCGAAGCCGGTGATGAGGACGCGGGTCATCTGTGTCGACCTTTCTGGGACAGCGCACGTTCCTGGACGGGGAACAGGTCTCGGACGGAGCCGGTTCCTGGGCGGGGACCAGTCCCTAGAAGGCGAACAGGGCCATGATCACGATGTTGCAGACGAGCAGCGCGAGCCCCGTCGGCAGCTGTGCCTTGATCGGGCCGTACTGGTCCTTCAGTTCGAGGAGCGACGCCGGGACGATGTTGAAGTTGGCGGCCATCGGCGTACAGAGCGTGCCGCTGAAGCCCGCCAGCATGCCGATCGCGAGGACGGCCGCCTCGTTGCCGTGCATCTGCTGGATGAGGACGGGCCAGCCGATCGCGGCCGTCATCACGGGGAACGCGGCGAAGGCATTGCCCATGATCACGGTGAACAGGAACATGCCGACGCAGTAGGCGATCACGGCGAGGTACTTGGAGTTGTCGGGCAGGACGTCGTTCACGATCGTGCCGACCTGGGTGCCGACGCCGGCGACCGCGAAGATCGAGCCGAGCACGGCCAGGAGCTGGGGGAGCAGCAGGGCCGAGCCCATGGCCTCCAGCATGGAGCGGCCCGAGTGGATCGGGACGGAGAGCTTCTTCTCGCCCGTGACGAACATGCCGACCGCGAGCGCGGCGATGCAGCCGAGGCCCAGGCCGATGAGTGTGGCCTTCCCCGTCTCGAAGAGGCCCGACTCGTCCAGGACGGAGGCGCAGACGATGGCGACGACCGGGATCGTCAGGGCGGGGATGAAGATCTTGCTGCCGAGCCGCGCCGCGGAGGCCTCGCGCTGTTCGGCGGTGGTGGTGACGGGGACGCCCTTGCCGATGAAGTTGAATCCGGCCAGCACGATGAGGGCGAGGACGGCGACGCCGAGGGGTTCGGCGGGCAGAGTCCAGCTCGCGGAGCCCGGCTTCGCCGCGTTCAGCTCGGCGTTCACGACGCCGGTGCCGTAGGGGAAGGTGAGCCCGAGCAGGCCCCAGAACGCGGCGGACGTCCAGCGCTTGGGGTTGGTGCGGTCGGCCGCCATCTGTACGGCCATGACGACGAAGACGAGGCCTATCAGCCAGTAGAGCCATTCGACCTTGATCACTTGCCGGCCTCCTCGGACCCGTTGCCCGTGCGGGACGCCGCGGCCCGCGGGGGCGGCGGCAGTTCGTTCTCGGCGGCATGCAGAGCCATCTCGCGCTCCAGTTTCCGGTCCAGGAGCAGGAGCCGGGCGCCGTGGATGACGAGGGCGCAGAAGGCGAGCGGGATCGCCCACAGGGCCAGCTCGGTGGGTTCGAGCTGCTGGTGGTAGGTCGAGTTCACGAACCCGGTGATGAGCAGGATCGAGCCGATGGCGATGAAGCAGTCCTCGCCGAAGAAGACGCCCACGGTGTCGGACGAAGCGGCGTACGAGCGGACTTTCTCGCGCAGCCGGTCGGGCAGCGGGCCGCCGGTGGTGCGTTCGGCGGCGGCCTCGGCCATGGGTGCGACGAGCGGGCGCACGGTCTGCGCGGGGCCGCCGATGCTGTTGAGTCCGAAGGCCGCGGTGACCTGGCGGATCAGCAGGTAGACGGTGAGGAAGCGGCCGGCACTGAGCTTGCCGAGACGGCCGATGAGGGTGCGCGCCTGCTCGCGCAGGCCGTACCGCTCCAGGAGGCCGATCACCGGCAGGACGATGGCGAAGACGGTGACCGAGCGGCTGTCGGCGAAGGACCGGCCGAAGGCCGCGAGGACCTCCAGCGGGTTCATCCTGCCGAGCAGGCCGGTGACGATACCGGCGACGCCCACCACGAGGACGGGGTTGCGGCGCGTGACGAATCCGAGGATCACCACGAGCACGCCGAGAAGAACGATCATGCGGCGGCCTTCTTCAGGGCACGAGGGGGCACGGACCGGATTATGCGCTTCCGGTTCCATGGAGGATGCACGGACCGTAAGGGATCGTTCAACGATCGAACAAGGGGTCTGAGACGACCGTGACAAAATCGACCCCTTGTCGAATCGTTCAACAATCCTCTACGTTACGGACGTGATCCAGGACCTCATCGACCTCAACGCCGACCTCGGCGAAGGCTTCGGCCGCTGGACCCTCACCGACGACGAGGCCCTGCTCTCCGTGGTGACCAGCGCCAACGTCGCCTGTGGATTCCACGCGGGCGACCCCGCGGTGATGCGCCGCGTCTGCGACCTCGCTGCCGCGCGCGGCGTACGGATCGGGGCGCAGGTGTCGTACCGCGACCTGGCCGGCTTCGGGCGGCGGGCGATGGATGTGCCCGCGGACGAGCTGGCGGCCGAAGTGGCCTACCAGATAGGCGCGTTGAGGGTGTTCGCCGAGGCGGCCGGGGCCGAGGTGGCGTATGTGAAGCCGCATGGCGCGCTCTACAACCGGACCGTCCATGACGCGGAGCAGGCGGGCGCCGTGGTGGCGGGGGTCCGGCTCGCGGGTGGTTCGCTGCCCGTGCTCGGACTGCCCGGCTCCCGGCTGCTCGCCGCCGCGGCGGACGCCGGTCTCACGCCGGTGCCGGAGGCCTTCGCCGACCGCGCCTACACCCCCCGGGGCACGCTGGTACCCCGGAGCGAGCCGAACGCCGTGGTCTGCGACGAGGACGCGGTGGTGCGCCGCTCCGTGGCGTTCGCCGTCGAGCGCGCCGTGGACACGGTGGACGGTACGCGTGTCACGGTCGCCGCCCGTTCCCTGTGCCTGCACGGCGACACCCCGGGCGCGGCCCGGCTCGCGGTCCGGGTGCGCCACGCGCTCGAAGAGGCCGGCGTCAAGGTCGGGGCGTTCGCATGACGGCCTCGTCGCCCTCGATGGTGGTGCGGCCCGCCGGGCGGCATGCGCTGCTCGTGGAGCTGCCGGACGCCGGTCGCACCGGTGCGCTCCACGCCGAGCTGCTGCGTCGCCGCGCCGCCGGGACCCTGCCGCCCGTCGCCGAGATCGTGCCCGGCGCGTGCACCGTCCTGCTCGACGGGGTGGGCGACCCCGAGCTCCTGGCCCGTCGGCTCATGTCCTGGGACATCCCGTTGCACGCTCCCGAGGAGGGGGCCGTCGTCGAGATCCCGGTGGTCTACGACGGCCCGGACCTCGCCGGGGTGGCGGCCCGCTGGGGCGTCCCCGAGGACGAGGTCGCCGCCCGCCACTCCGCCCACACGTACCGCGTCGCGTTCTGCGGCTTCGCCCCCGGCTTCGGCTATCTCACGGGCCTGCCCGCCGAGCTGCACCTACCGCGCCACGCGACCCCGCGCACCCGCGTCCCCGCCGGCGCGCTCGCCCTCGCAGGCCCCTACACCGCCGTGTACCCGCGCGCGACCCCCGGCGGCTGGCAGCTGATCGGCACCATGCCGGACCCGGCACCGCTGTGGGACCCGTCCCGGGAGGCGGCGGCACTCCTGACGCCGGGCACCCAGGTGCGGTTCGTCGCCGAAGGAGGCCGCGCATGACCGCCAAGATCACCCTGGTACGGGCCGGCGCCCTCACGACGATCCAGGACGCGGGCCGGACCGGCCACGCCCACCTGGGAGTTCCGCGCTCCGGCGCCCTCGATGCACCCGCGATGCGGCTCGCCAACCGGCTGCTCGGCAACGCCGGGGACGCCGCCGTCCTCGAGACCACGCTCACCGGGTGCGCGCTGCGGCCCGACCGGCCGGTCACCGTCGTCGTCGGCGGCGCCCCCTGCGCGGTGACCCTGGACGCCAGGCCCGTCGCGTGGGGTGCCCCGGTGCGGGTGCCCGCGGGTGCGGTCCTCGACGCCGGGCCGGCGGTCCACGGCGTGCGCTCCTACGTGGCCGTGGCCGGCGGGATCGCCGTCGAGACCGTGCTCGGCAGCCGCTCGACGGACCTCCTGTCGGGCCTCGGGCCCGCTCCCCTGCGCGACGGCGAGGTGCTGCCCGTCGGCGAGGCGGCGCCCTGCCCGCCGATGCCGCCTGCCGCGCCCTGGCCGGCCCCGCCGCGCGAACTGACCCTGCCCGTACGGCTCGGCCCCCGCGCCGACTGGTTCACCCCCGCGGCGCTGCACACGTTCACGACCGCCACGTATCGCGTGTCCGCGCACAGCAACCGCATCGGCCTGCGCACCGAAGGCCCGTGCCTGGCAAGGGAGTTGTCGGGTGAGCTGCCCAGCGAGGGCATGGTGCTCGGCGCGGTGCAGGTGCCGCCCGACGGCCGCCCGGTGGTCTTCCTGCACGACCACCCGACGACCGGCGGCTACCCGGTGATCGCCGTGGTCGCGGAGGCCGCCCTGGCCGGGGCGGCCCAGGCCGCCCCGGGGACACCCGTCCGCTTCACACTGCAGCAGGGGCTCTCCTGCGGACCGGACCGGGCAAGGAACCACAACCGCCCGGTCTGACCCCGACGCCCGGTCAGGAGTCCGTGGGGGGCAGCGCCTCGTCCAGGAACTCCCGTACGTGGGACAGGATCTGAGCCCGGTCCGTGCCGCGCAGGCCGATCGCCACATGGATGGAGAAGCCGTCGAGCAGCGCCCGCAGCCGCGACGCGAACCGGTCGGGGTCGAGCGGCGGGAGCTCGCCGCGCGAGGTGCCCTCGGCGAGCAGCGCGACGAGGTCGCGGTGCCAGGCCAGCTCGATCGCGGCCTGCCGCTCGCGCGCGTCGCCGTCGGCCTCGGCGTTCTGCGAGCGGTTCCAGACCTCCAGCCACAGCGTCCAGTGCGGGTCGCCCTGGGCGTCGGGGACATACAGGTCGACGTACGCGTCGAGACGCTCGCGGACCGTGCCGCCGCCGGAGAGCAGCCGGGCCCGCTCCGCGCCCAGGCGGCCCTCGCTCCACTCCAGGGTCCGCAGGAGCAGCTCGTCCTTCGAACCGAAGTAGTAGAGGAGGTGGCCGCTGCTCATGCCGACCTCGCGGCCGAGCGCGGCCATGGTGAGCTTCTCCAGGCCGCGCTCGGCGATCATCTCCATGGCCGCGGCGAGGACCTCTTCGCGCGGAGGCGCGTTCTTCCGGCGGGCCTGGGCCACGGGGACTCCTGCGGGTCTTTCAGTCTGCGGGCGTGATCTCGGGTTGCTGCTGGGTGATGCAGTGGATGCCACCACCCCCGGCGAAGATCGTACGGGCGTCCACGAGCTGGACGGTCCTGTCCGGGAAGAGCCTGCGGAAGATCCCGGCCGCGACCTCGTCGTTCGGGTCGTCGAAGGAGCACAGGACGACGCCGTCGTTGCACAGGTAGTGGTTGATGTACGAGTAGTCGACCCAGCCCTCGTCGTCCTTGAGGACGGTCGGCGCGGGGACCTCGACGACCTCCAGGGGACGGCCCTTGGCGTCCGTCTCGCCCCTGAGCTGGGCGATGAGCTGCTTGCTCAGCTCGTGGTCGGGGTGGGCGGGGTCCTGCTGCGAGTGGACCAGGACGACGCCGGGCGCGGCGAACGCGGCGACGATGTCGACGTGGCCGCGGGTGCCGTAGACGCCGTAGTCGCCGGTGAGGCCGCGCGGCAGCCAGATCGCCTTGGTGGTGCCGATCCTGGCGTGGATCTCCTGCTCGACCTCGGCCTTGGTGCGGCCCGGGTTGCGGTCGGGGTCGAGCTGCACGGTCTCGGTGAGGAGCACGGTGCCCTCGCCGTCGACGTGGATGCCGCCGCCCTCGTTGACGAGGGAGGAGGAGTGGACGGGGACGCCGGCGAGGTCCGCGATGTGGCGGGCTATCTTCGCGTCGTGCTCCCAGACGGCCCAGTCCTGGGCGCCCCAGCCGTTGAACGTCCAGTCCACGGCGGCGAGTCGGCCGTCTCCGACGACGAACGTGGGGCCGATGTCGCGCATCCAGGCGTCGTCGAGGTCACGCTCGACGAGGTCGATGTCGTCGCCGAGGAGCGCGCGGGCCGAGTCGCTCTGGCCCGGGGCGACGATCACGGTCACCGGCTCGAATCGGCGTACGGCGCGGGCGACGGACGCCCAGGCCTCGCGCGCCTCGGCCAGCTCCTCGTCGTTGGTGAAGGTCGGGTTGGGGCTCGGCCAGGCCATCCAGGTGCGCTCGTGCGGGGCCCACTCGGGGGGCATGTGGAAGCTGCTCATGAGCGGGTCCTCACAGGAAGTAGAGACGGTTCAGGGAGACGGAGTCGGCCGGTTCCGAGCGGACCGGGTCGCCGTCGAGCGTGACGAGTCCGGTGGCCTGGTCGACGTCGATGGAGCCGGTGCGCGAGTTGAGGAGCAGGTCGGCCGGGCCGATGCCGCGGGTGCCGCGGACGGCGACGCGGCGGCGGCGGGTGGGCATCTTGTCGTTGCCCTGGTCGAGGGCGGCCCGGGCGACGAAGGCGACGGAGATGTCCGCCGCGGTCGCGCCGTGCGCCCCGAACTGCGGCCCCAGGACGAGGGGTTCGCAGGTGTCGGTGGCCGCGTTCGGGTCGCCGACGACGCCGTACGCGGGGAAGCCCGCCTTCAGGACGAGCTGCGGCTTCGCGCCGAAGAACTCGGGGCGCCACAGCACGATGTCGGCGAGCTTGCCGGCCTCGATCGAGCCGACCTCGTGGGAGAGGCCGTGCGCGATGGCGGGGTTGATCGTCAGCTTCGCCATGTAGCGCAGGACGCGCGCGTTGTCGTCGTACTCGCCGTCGCCGGGCATCGGGCCGAGTTCGGCCTTCATCTTCCCGGCCATGGCGAAGGTCCTGCGGACGGTCTCACCGGCGCGGCCCATGCCCTGCGCGTCCGACGACGTGATGCCGATGGCGCCCAGGTCGTGCAGGACGTCCTCGGCACCCATCGTCCCGGCGCGGATCCGGTCGCGGGCCATGGCGGCGTCGCCCGGCAGGTCGGTCTTCAGGTCGTGGACCGAGACGATCATGCCGTAGTGCTCGGCGACGGCGTCGCGGCCGAAGGGCAGCGTGGGGTTGGTGGACGACCCGATGACGTTCGGGACGCCCGCCATCTTCAGCACGTTCGGTACGTGCCCGCCGCCGCAGCCCTCGATGTGGAAGGCGTGGATGGTGCGGCCTTCGAGGACCCTGAGGGTGTCCTCGACGGACAGGCACTCGTTCAGGCCGTCGCTGTGCAGGGCGACCTGGACGTCGTGCTCCTCGGCGACGCGCAGCGCGGTGTCGAGGGCGCGGGTGTGGGCGCCCATGTCCTCGTGGACCTTGAAGCCCGACGCGCCGCCCTCGGCAAGCGCCTCGATCAGCGGGGCGTCGTGCGAGGACGAACCCCGGCCGAGGAAGCCGATGTTGACGGGCCAGGCGTCGAAGGCGTTGAAGGCGTGGCGCAGCGCCCAGGGCGAGTTGACGCCCACGCCCCACACGGGCCCGAACTCCTGGCCGATGATCGTGGTCACGCCGGAGGCGAGCGAGGCCTCCATGATGCGCGGCGACAGCAGGTGTACGTGGGTGTCGACGGCGCCCGCGGTGGCGATGAGGCCCTCGCCGGACACGATGGACGTGCCGGTGCCGACGACGACGTCGACCCCGTCGAGGGTGTCCGGGTTGCCGGCGCGCCCTATGGCGTGGATCCGTCCCTCGCGGATGCCGATGGAGACCTTCCGGATCCCCTGCACGGCGTCGATCACGAGGACGTTGCTGATCACGACGTCGCAGGTCTCGCGGACGGCGGCGGCCTTGAGGTGCAGTCCGTCGCGGGCCGTCTTGCCGAACCCGGCGAGGAACTCGTCGCCGTACGCCTGCGCGTCGGACTCGACGCGGACGGTCAGGCCCGAGTCGCCGAGGCGGACGCGGTCACCGGCGCGCGGGCCGTGCGTGGCGGCGTACGCGTGCGGGTCGATGTGCCGGCTGCCCGGCGCGCAGTGGTCGCTGTGCTTGGTGGGCCTGCTCATGCGCCCGCTCCCTTCACTCCGAGATATCCGCAGGCGGCTGCCCTGCGCAGGGCCTCCTCCTTGGCGCCCGGCGCGTCCAGCGGGCCGTCGACGAGCCCGGCGAAGCCGATCGCGACGCGCGCGCCGCCGATGGGCACGAGGCCCACCTCGGCGCTCTCCCCCGGCCCGAACCGCACCGACGACCCGGCGGGGACGGCGAGCCGCATGCCGTACGCGGCCGCGCGGTCGAAGTCGAGCCGCGGGTTGGCCTCGAAGAAGTGGAAGTGGGAGGTGACGGAGACGGGGACGCTCGACGTGTTGGTCGCCGTGAGCGTCACCGTGGCCGGCGGGTCGCTGTGCTCGGGGCCCGGGAGCAGCGCGCCCGGCGCCTCGTCGCCCAGCGATGAGCCGATCGGGTCACTGACCACGGCGAGCCGCGACCCGTCGTCGAAGACGGCCTCGACGTGCACCTCCGTCACGACGTCGGAGACGCCGGGGAGCACGTCGTCGGGGCCGAGGACGGAGCGCGCCGCCTCGATGGCCTCGGCGAGCCGCCGGCCGTCCCTGGCCGCCTCGCACACCGTGTCCGCGATGAGGGCCGTCGCCTCGGGGACATTGAGCCGCAAGCCGCGGGCCTTCCGGGCCCTGGCCAGCTCCGCGGCCCCGAACAGCAGCAGCCGATCGCGTTCCGTGGGGGTCAGACGCACGCCACCACACCTCCCGTACAGGTTTAGAACTTCACTCTAACCATACGATTCACAACTCGGAAATATTGACGTGCCAGCTTGTGATGAGTCACATTGAACGCTGCTCTAAAGCGCCCGACGTGAACGATGCAACGACGCAAAGATCAGGGGTCCCCCATGGCGATAGAACAGCGCGGTGTCGACACCATCCCCGATGAGGAACGCACCAGCGGTCCCCGGGACATCGTCTCGATCCTCCTAGGCTCGAACCTCTGCCTCGGGGTGATCGTCTTCGGCTGGCTGCCTGTGTCGTTCGGGCTCGGCTGGTGGGCCTCGGTCACCTCCGTGATCGCGGGCACGCTTCTCGGCACCGCGCTCACCGCCCCGCTCGCCCTGGTCTCCCTGCGCACCGGCACGAACCTGTCGACGTCGTCCGGCGCCCAGTTCGGCGTCCGCGGCCGGCTCGTCGGCTCGGTCGTCGGCCTGCTCCTGTCGCTCGGCTACACGGCGCTGACCGTGTGGATCGGCGGCGACGCGATGACGGGCGTCCTGCACCGCCTGTTCGGCGTGCCCGAGTCGGGCCTCACCTACGGCGTCGTCTACGCGCTCCTGGCCGCCGCCACCGTGATCGGCGCGGTCTACGGCTACCGCGTCCTGCTGCGCCTCTCGCGCGTCCTGGCCGTGGGCATGACCGCGCTCCTGGCGCTCGGCGTCGCCGCGTACGCCCCGCACTTCACGACGGCGCCGCTGCCGGACGCCGGCGGCTACCTGCTCGGCTCGTTCTGGCCGACCTGGCTGCTCGCCCTCGTCGCGGCCGGCCTGTCGGGCCCCATCGCCTTCATCACGCTCCTCGGCGACTACACGCGCTACGTGTCCCCGGCCCGCCACTCCCAGCGGAGCGTCCTGCGCGCCACCTGGCTCGGCCTGATCGTCGGCCTGCTCACGCCCCAGCTGTTCGGCACGTTCACCGCGTACGCGGCCCGCGCCGCCCTCGACTACGCGGGCTCGCTCGTCTCCGCCTCGCCCACCTGGTACCTGATCCCGCTGCTGCTCGCCGCCTCCGCGGGCTCGGTCGGCAACGCGGGCCTGATGCTCTACTCCATGGGCCTCGACCTGGACGCGATCCTGCCCCGCGCCTCCCGCACGGCCGCGACCTACACGGTCGCCGGCGTCGCCACGGTCTGCGTCTTCGTCGGCCACTTCGCGTGGGCCGCACAGGACGCCATGACGTCGTTCGTCCTGCTCCTCACCGCGATCGGCACCCCCTGGGCCGTGATCACCCTGATCGGCTTCGTGCGCTGCCGCGGCGTCTACGACGCGGACGCGCTCCAGGTCTTCAACCGGCGCTCGCGCGGCGGCGTCTACTGGTACCGGGGCGGCTGGAACCCGCGCGCCACCGCCTCCTGGGCCCTGGGCGCGCTCGTCGGCCTGCTCGCGGTGTCCCTGCCCTCGTACGAGGGCCCGCTGCTCTCCCTGACGGGTGGCGTGGACTGCAGCTTCCTGCTGTCGGGCCTGGCCGGCGGCGCGGCGTACCTGGCGCTGACGGCACGTGAGGTGCGCTCGGTACGCGTCAGGGCCGCCGCGGACAAGAAGTCCGAGGCGGCCCTGGTCACGAGCGGTGAAGGCTGAGCGCGAGCCGGTCTAGCCGAGCTGGTGCATCCAGCCGTGCTTGTCCGCGCTCGTGCCGCGCTGGATGTCGAGGAGCGCCTCGCGCAGCTTCAGTGTGACCTCGCCGGGCTCGCCGCCCGACTGGGTCCACTGGCCGCCGGCGCGCTTGACGGTGCCGACGGGCGTGATGACCGCCGCGGTGCCGCAGGCGAAGACCTCGGTGAGCGTGCCGTTCTCGGAGTCGGCCTGCCACTGATCGATGGAGACGCGGCCCTCGACGGACTCGAAGCCGAGGTCGCGGGCGACCGACAGGAGCGAGTCACGGGTGACACCCGCGAGGAGCGAGCCGGTCAGCTCGGGAGTGACGATCTTGTCTCCGTACACGAAGTACAGGTTCATGCCGCCCAGTTCCTCGACCCACTTGTGCTCGACGGCGTCGAGGTAGGCGACCTGGTCGCAGCCCTCGGCGGCGGCCTCGGCCTGGGCGAGGAGGGACGCCGCGTAGTTGCCGCCGGTCTTGGCGTCGCCCATGCCGCCGGGGACGGCGCGCACGCGGTCCTCGGACAGCCAGATCGACACCGGCTTGACGCCACCGGCGAAGTAGGCGCCCGCGGGCGAGGCGATCACGATGAAGAGGTACTCGTTGGCGGGCTTCACGCCCAGGCCGACCTCGGTCGCGATCATGAAGGGACGCAGGTAGAGGGACTCCTCGCCACCGTGCGCCGGGACCCACGCGATGTCCTGCCGCACCAGCGCGTCACACGCCTCGATAAACGTCTCGACCGGCAGTTCGGGCATGGCCAGGCGGCGGGCCGAGGCCTGGAAGCGCTTGGCGTTCATCTCGGGGCGGAAGGTGGCGACGGTGCCGTCGGGCCGGCGGTAGGCCTTGAGACCCTCGAAGATCTCCTGCGCGTAGTGCAGGACGTTCGTCGCCGGGTCGAGGGAGAGCGGTCCGTAGGGCACGAGCTGCCCGTCGTGCCAGCCGCGGCCCTCGGTCCACCGGATCGTCACCATGTGGTCGGTGAAGTGGCGGCCGAATCCGGGGTGGGCCAGGATCGCCTCGCGCTCCGCGCCGGACAGCGGGGTCGAGGAGGGCTTGAGCTCGATCGTGGGCGTCGTCATGGTTGCGTGTCCTTCACCGGTTGTGTGTGACGGACCGCTATCACGCTCGCGCAGCCGGAAGCACGAACTTCCCAACTACTTGGTCGTCCGAGCTTCTGCGTTCACCGCGGCCCCACGTTCGATTATCGCGCGTGGGGTCCGATGGACGAAAACAGCCCGTACGGGTACAGCGTGAGGTGCGGCCCAGGGGTTGATGGTGGCACCCGGGGACCGCAAAGGTGAAGCCGCCGGGTGCGGATGCGACCCGGCGGCTGCTTAAGTGCATCAAGCGCGGCGGGTCAGCCGGCTACTCGGCCGGCGAGCGCGTCGCCGATCTCGTCGGTCGACCGCACGCTCGTGCCGCGCTCGGCCAGGTCGGCGGAGACGGCGTCCTCGATGCGGGCGGCCTCGGCCTCGTAACCGAGGTGACGCAGCAGGAGCGCCACGGACAGGACCGTGGCCGTGGGGTCGGCCTTGGCCTGTCCGGCGATGTCGGGGGCCGAGCCGTGGACCGGCTCGAACATCGACGGGAACTCGCGGGACGGGTTGATGTTCCCGGAGGCCGCGACGCCGATACCACCGGAGACGGCGGCGGCGAGGTCGGTGATGATGTCGCCGAAGAGGTTGTCGGTGACGATCACGTCGAAGCGCTCGGGGTCGGTGACGAGGAAGATCGTCGCCGCGTCGACGTGCAGGTAGTCCGTGGTGACCTCGGGGAACTCCGTGGCCACCTTGTTGAAGATGTTCGTCCAGAGGTGACCCGCGAAGGACAGCACGTTGTTCTTGTGGACCAGCGTGAGCTTCTTGCGGGGGCGGGCCTGGGCGCGGGCGAAGGCGTCACGGACCACGCGCTCGACACCGAACGCCGTGTTGACGGAGACCTCGGTGGCGACCTCGTGCGGGGTGCCGGTGCGGATCGAGCCGCCATTGCCCGTGTACGGGCCCTCGGTGCCCTCACGGACCACGATGAAGTCGATCTCCGGCTGGCCCTTGAGGGGCGTCGCCACACCCGGGAGCAGCTTGCTCGGGCGGAGGTTGACGTGGTGGTCGAAGAGGAAGCGGAGCTTGAGCAGGAAGCCGCGCTCGAGGACGCCGGACGGGACCGAGGGGTCACCGATCGCGCCGAGCAGGATGGCGTCGTGCTGCTTGAGGGCCTCGACATCGGCGTCGGTGAGGGTCTCACCGGTCGCGTGGTAGCGCCTGGCGCCGAAGTCGTATTCCTTGGTCTCCAGCTTCACATCCTGCGGGAGGACGGCGCCGAGGACCTTGAGCCCCTGGGCCACGACCTCCTGGCCGATGCCGTCACCGGGGATCACTGCGAGATTGAGGATGCGAGAGCTAGCCGACATACGGGCACCCTACTTCGGCGTCCCATGGGATGACACTCGTTGTCCGCCATTCGGACAGGCCTCGCGCGGGCCGTCGCGGGATCCGCCGTACGCGGGCCGCCGTGCGGTCGATTTTTGTTCACCCGTAGGTATGGCCCTCGTTGGTTGTTACTGGGAAGTTTTCTTCTCGTGGACACACCGAACGTCGGCATTCCCGAGCAGTTGGCCCGCCGTCTGAGCATGCCGGAGCAGCACGAGTACCTGCGGGCCCGCTTCAGCAGGCGGCGCGCGCTGACCGGGACCGCGGCGAGCCTGGGCGGCCTGACCCTGCTGGGCGGCTCGGCCTCCTCGGCGTACGCGGCGCCTTCCGCCGCCTCCTCGCCCGCCGCGCCCGTCCGCTCGGCGGCCGTGCGGGTCGACGGCTCCCTCGTCGCGCCGTTCGCCCGCCATCTCGCCTTCGGCGCCGACCCGAAGACGCAGATGCGGATCTCCTGGCAGGTGCCGTTCGCGGTGCGCAAGCCGTTCGTACGGGTCGGCCTGAGGCCCTGGGACCTCAGCCGGAAGATCGAGGCGGAGGTGCGCGCGCTGCACACCCCGAGCCTGTCGAAGAAGCTCCCGGCGGTCGAGCAGCTCTATCTGCACGCGGCCCTGGACGGCCTGACGCCCGGGACGACGTACTACTACGGAGTGGGCCACGACGGTTTCGACCCGGCGTCCGCGGAGCGCATCGCGACGATCGGCTCGTTCCGCACGGCTCCGGCGAAGGCGGAGAGGTTCGTCTTCACGGCCTTCGGTGACCAGGGCGTCAGCTATGACGCGCTCGCCAACGACCAGCTGATCCTGGGCCAGAACCCCTCGTTCCATCTGCACGCCGGCGACATCTGCTACGCCGACAGCAGCGGGCACGGCAAGGAGTCGGACACGTACGACGCGCGCGTGTGGGACCAGTTCCTCGCGCAGACGGAGTCGGTCGCGAAGTCGGTGCCGTGGATGGTGACGACCGGCAACCACGACATGGAGGCCTGGTACTCCCCCAACGGATACGGCGGCCAGTCGGCCCGCTGGACCCTGCCGGACAACGGCCCGGACCCGCGGAACGCGCCGGGCGTCTACTCCTTCGTGTACGGGAACGTGGGCGTCGTCGCACTCGACGCGAACGACGTCTCGTACGAGATCCCCGCGAACAAGGGGTACACGGACGGTAAGCAGACCGCGTGGCTGGCCGAGCGGCTCGGCGAGTTGCGCGCGCGCAAGGACATCGACTTCGTGGTGGTCTTCTTCCACCACTGCGCGTACTCGACGTCGACGCACGCCTCCGACGGCGGGGTGCGCGCCGCGTGGCTGCCGCTGTTCGCCGAGCACCAGGTGGACCTGGTGATCAATGGGCACAACCACGTGTACGAGCGCACGGACGCCGTCAAGGACGGAGAGGTGGGCAAGCCCGTGCCGGTCGGCGCGTCGACCGATCCGACGCGCGACGGCATCGTGTACGTCACCGCGGGCGGCGCCGGCAAGGACCTCTACGGGTTCGGCATCGGGGTCGGGGACAGCTACGAGGGCCATGTCCACGACCGCGAGTCGATCGTGACGTTCCACTGGACGAAGTCACGCCTGCCGGACCCGGACACCGTGGAGTGGTCCCGGGTGCGGTACACCGGCTTCTCGTTCCTCGCGGTGGAGGCGGAGACCGGCGGGACGGGCGTGACACCGGCACTGAAGGTCTCCGCGCTGGCCGAGAGCGGCGAGCGCATCGACTACTTCGAGATCAGGCGCGGCACACAGCCGTAGGGACCGGGGGCCCTAACGGGTTTCGTGTCCCGTCTCGCCGCCGTTGTCCCTGCGGTCGAGGGCTCGCTGCAGGGCGGCGGCAGCGTTCTTACGGTCTGAATCGGACGGCGATGCGTGACGGACTCGGCGGCGGACGGGCGTCGCTGTGGCCATGAGAGATCGACTCCTTGAGATCACTTGGGATTTCGAGGCGCCGGAAGAGGCGGGGAGCCTGGAGCCGCAGGGGTTGCCTGCCTTCTGCTCAGCTCACGACCGCCATTCGCTGGATCGAGCGAGACGTTCGGCTCCTACAAAGCTAAGCGAGGAGCCTGCTTCTGTCTCCACAATTACTCGGACTTCCTACTATCTGAGACGGCAGTCACGCGACGGGGTGACGTCGCGCCGGGGCCGGCCGGCGTTCCGGGCTCAGAGAAGGTCGCCGCCCCGCCAGTCGAAGAGGAGCGTGTGAGCCGGGTCGAGTGCGGCGGTGACGCGGCGCAGGTACGGCGCGCTCTCGTCGTCCGGCAGTGGCACGGGCCCGTCGGGGCCGTACGCGGCGAAAGCGCCCTGCCACTGCTCCCAGCCGCGCGCACGGTAGAGCCCGGCCCCGTCGGGCGAGGCCGACAGCGCGCCCAGTTCGTAGGCGGCGTCGATCACCCGCTCCAGGGCCGCCATGACCTGCCCGCCCAGACCGCTCCTGCGCGTGTCGGCGCGGACGGCGACGCCCTCGACGTAGCCGATGCGCAGCGAGCGGCCCGCGTGCGCGCCCCTGCGCTGCACCACGGAGCCGTGCGCGACGAGGTCACCGGCGCTGTCGCGCACGAGGGCGTGCACGCCGCCGACGGTGTGGTCCCAGTCGTCGTCGCTGAAGCCGCCGCCGAAGGCGTCGTCCAACAGGGCACGCACGGAACGGAGTTCGGCTCGCGTGAGGTCGGCGGTGTGGGCGGTGCTCAGCGTGGTCACCGGGACACCGTACTCACGCGCCATTTGAGTACGCGTGCCGATTTCACGCCGCTTCTCCGGCGGCACAGTCGTCCTCATGAACGGCCTCTACGCTCTCAAGCCCTGGTACGCGGACCGGCTCGCCGGCCTGCGCCGCGCGCTCGCCGCCCGGCAGGTCTCGCCCGACACACTGACGGCGGCCGGTGTCGTGTGCGCCGCGGGCGCGGCGGCCGCGCTCGCGTGGCTGCCGGCGCCGTCGGCCGCGCTTCTCGTGGCCGTGCTGCTCGCGGGGCGGCTCGCCTTCGCGAACCTGGACGGCGCGCTCGCCCGCGACACCGGCCGCACGACGCCGCGCGGCGCGCTCCTGAACGAGCTGGGTGACCGTGCGGCCGACCTGCTCGTCATCGCGGGTTTCCTGCCGCTGGCCCCGCTGTGGCTGGTGGCCGCGGCGGCCTTCGCGACGACGCTCCCTTCATGGGTCTCGCTGGCGGGCGCGGCGGCGGGTGCGCCCCGCCGCAACGGCGGCCCGGTCGGCAAGACGGAGCGCTGCCTCCTCGCCGTCGTGGCCGCGGCCTCGGGCTGGGCGGTACCGGTGCTCGCGGTCGTCGCGGCGGGCTCCGCGGTGACGGCGGTGGTGCGGGCGGTCTGGGTGTGGAGGGCGCTTGGGCAGCCAGAGACAGCTGTGGCCGCTGTGGCCAGGGAGCGGGTTGTGGCTACGGAGAGGGCCATGGCTACGGAGAGGGATGTGGCGAGCGAGAAGACTGTGGTGCGGGTGGCGGAGCCCGCGTCCTCCGCCCCTAGGCGCCGCCCGTCCCCATCCCCAGCCCCATCCCCACCCCCATCTCCGTCGCCGTCCTCCTCCCCCACGCTCGGCTCCTTTCCCTCTGAGCACGATCGGAGCCTCCCCCTCGACCCCGGCGAGGTGTCCGGCGGCATCACGCACACCCGCCCGCAGTCCCCCGCGGACCGCGGCACGCGGCTGCGGGGTGCCCGATGAGCGCCGTGTTCGTCGCCGGCGAGGTGGCCGGGCGGGCCGTGCCGGTCGTGGCCGGGGTCCTCGGGGCCGGTGGTGTCGCCGTCGCCTCGCTGCCGTCCCGGATACGGATGCGGGCCGAGCTGCGCAGACGGTGGCGGACCTGGGCCCTGTCCGCGCCGCTGTTCGTCGGGGCCTTCTTCGTGGGCCGCGCGGGGGCCTTCGCGCTCGCGGCCGGGCTCGGCGTGGTCGCCGTGGGCGAGTACGCGCGGATGGCCGCCCTGCCCCGCGCCGAGCGGGCCGTCCTGGTCGCCGCGGCGATCGCCGTACCCGGAGCGGCACTTGCGGGGCCCGATCCCCGTACGACGGGAGCGCTTCTCGTACTCGCCGTCCTCGCGGCGGTCTGCGCGGGCGACGCCGAGCAGGGCTTCACACGCGCGTCGCGCACGCTCTTCGGTCTGCTGTGGATCCCGGTCTCGCTCAGCGGCCTGGTGCTGCTCGGCGACACGGCGCTCGCGGTGGGGGTCGCGGTGGCCTTCGGTGACGTGGGCGCGTGGTGCGGCGGTACGGCGCTCGGCCGGCGGGGGCCGCTCGCACGGCGCCTCTCACCGCTGTCCCCCAACAAGACGTGGGCGGGTGTGGTCGGCGCGGCAGCGGCAACTGCCGCCGCGCTCGCGGCAGTCGGCGCGTTCACGCCGGTCCTGTGGGCGGCCGTCCTCGCGGGCTGCGTCCTCGGCGATCTCGTCGAGTCGATGGTGAAGCGCGAGGCGGGCGTGAAGGACGCGGGCAGCTGGCTGCCGGGCTTCGGCGGGCTCCTCGACCGTATCGACTCACTCCTGGTGGCCCTGCTCCTCGTGATGGTGGTGACCCTGTGACGACGACCGTGACCACCGCTGCCCGAGTGCGCCCGGTTCGTGCGGCCGCCCGCCTTCGCCACGCCCTGTGGTGGCTCGTCCTCACCCTCACCGGCGGTGTGGAGCGCCGGGGCCGGCTCCCGCGCGGCGGCTGTGTCGTGGTCGCCAACCACAGCTCGCACGCCGACACCGCGGCGCTGCTCGCCGCGCTCGACGCGTCGCACGCCCCGGCGATCGGTGCGGCGGCCGACTACTGGTTCGCCTCGCCCTGGCGCAGCCGGATCTGCAGCCGCCTCGCCGCAGGTTTCCCGGTGCGGCGCTCCGGCGGGGGCATGGACGACCTGCTCGGCATGGCGGACACGCTGCGCGCCGGGCGCGCCGTGGTCCTCTTTCCCGAGGGCACGCGCGCGCGTGCGGGTGAGCTGGGGTCGTTCCATCGGGGCGCGCTGGTCCTGGCGGAGCACGCGCGCGTGCCGGTCGTGCCGGTCGGGATCGCGGGCACGGACCGACTTCTGCCCAAGCACGGCAGGCTGCGCCCGTCCTTGGTCCGGGTGCGGATCGGCGAGCCGCTCCCGTGCACGGCGACGGTGCAGGAGGCCCGTAAGGCGGTCGCGGCGCTGCATGACCGCACGGTCGCGGAGCCGCTGCGCGACTCCCGCGTCCGCAAGGCCCTGGCCCGCGTGATCAGCGCACGGCTCGGGCTGCTCCTCGCCTTCTCATGGGCGTGCGCGGAGGCACTGAGCTGGCCGCTGATGCCCGAGCTGTTCCTCGCGGTGGCGTGCGTCGCGGTGCCGCGCCGGGCCCTGAAGCTGTCCGTCACCGCGCTCGCGGGCAGCCTCGCGGGCGGCCTGCTCGCGCTCCAACTGGCCTCCATGGGTGTGTCGTTGCCCGCACCCCTGACGACGGACCGGATGCGGGCGGAGGTCCGTCACGAGCTGTCCGTCGAGGGCGCGTCGGCGGTACGCCACCAGCCCTGGAACGGCATCCCGTTCAAGGTCTACGTGAAGCAGGCGGGCCGCGCGGACGTCCCTGTCGCGGACTTCCTGTCCGAGTCGGCACGTGCCCGCGGTTCGCGCACGCTCCCCGTGGGGCTCGCGTTCGGCGCGTTCGGCTTCCTGGCGCACCGGCTGCGCAGGTTCTACGGGCTCTACCTGGGCCTGCTGTGCGGCGGCTTCGCGGCCGCCCTCTCGCTCATCGTGGTGGGCTGGAGCTGACGCGTCCGGTCACAGCGGGCCGCGCGGCACCACGAACCAGGCGATGACAGCGGCATCCCCGACCCCGCTCACGTACCTTCGAGATCATGAACTTACCTCCCTCACGAAGGTCCCTCCTCGGCGCCGCGGCCCTGGCGCCCGTCCTCCTCTCCGTGCCCGGCACCGCGAGCGCGGCGCCCTCCCCCGCGGCCGGCGGCGACGCCCGGCGCCGGCTGCGCGAGCTGGAGGAGGGCTATCCCGGCCGCATCGGGGTGCACGCCCTGCACACCGGCACCGGCGCCGTCCTCGGCTACCGCGCGCACGAACGCTTCGCGATCGCCTCGACGTTCAAGGTGCTTGCCGCCTCGGCGATCCTGCACCGGGCGCGCGAGCAGGAGCCCGGACTGCTCGACGTACTGATCCGCTACGGACGCGACGACCTCGTGGCCGCCTCGCCCCGTACCGAGCTGCACCTCGAGACCGGCATGACGGTGAGGGAGCTGTGCGACGCCGCCATCACCTACAGCGACAACACCGCGGCCAATCTCCTGATGCGCCGGATCGGCGGCCCCGCCGGCGTCACCGCGTTCGCCCGCTCGCTCGGCGACTCCGTGACCCGGCTCGACCGGTGGGAGACCGACCTCAACACGAACCTCCCCGGCGACCGGCGGGACACCACGACGCCCGCAGCCATGACCGCGGACCTGCGCGCGCTGGTCCTCGGCGACGCCCTCCACCCGCTCGACCGCGGCCAGCTGACCCGGTGGCTCGTGGAGAACACCACCGGCGACAAGCGGATCCGCGCGGGGCTCCCGCCGGGCTGGCGGGTCGGCGACAAGACCGGGTCACCCGCCTACGGCGGGGTCAACGACGTGGCCGTGGCCTGGCCGCCGGGCGGTGGAGCTCCCCTGATCGTCTCCGTGTACACGACCCGGCTCGACCCGGACACCCCGGGCGAGGACCGGATCGCCGCCGACATCACGCGCGTCGCCGTGGACGCACTGCTCTGACCCCGGACACGACACCGCCTCCGACCGGGGTGGGGCCCTGGTCGGAGGCGGGGGCGGAGGGGGCGGTCCGTGTGGGCCGCCCGGGGTGGGCGTCAGCCCATGTGCGGGTAGCCGTACTCGGTCGGCGGGACCAGCGTCTCCTTGATGGCGCGGGTCAGGGTCCAGCGCTGGAGGTTCTGCGGGGCGCCGGCCTTGTCGTTGGTGCCGGAGGCGCGGCCGCCGCCGAAGGGCTGCTGGCCGACGACGGCGCCGGTCGACTTGTCGTTGATGTAGAAGTTGCCCGCGGCGTAGCGGAGCTTCTCCATCGTGTAGGCGGCCGCGGCGCGGTCGTTGGAGATGACCGAGCCCGTCAGGGCGTAGTCCGACGCCGACTCCATCTGGGTCAGCATCTCGTCGTACTTGTCGTCCTCGTAGACGTGGACGGCGAGGAACGGGCCGAAGTACTCGGTCTTGAAGACCTCGTTCTCCGGGTCCGCGCACTCGACGACGGTCGGGCGCACGAAGTAACCGACCGAGTCGTCGTAGGTGCCGCCCGCGACGATGGTGCAGGAGTCGTCGGCCTTGGCGCGGTCGATGGCCGCCTTGTTCTTGGCGAACGCGCGGTCGTCGATGACGGCGCCGATGAAGTTCGACAGGTCGGTGACGTCACCCATCTTGATGCCGTCGACCTCGGCCGCGAACTCCTCCTTGAAGCCGGAGTTCCAGATGGAGGCCGGGATGTACGCGCGCGAGCTCGCGGAGCACTTCTGGCCCTGGAACTCGAAGGAGCCGCGGGTCAGGGCCGTCTTGAGGACGGCGCGGTCGGCGCTCGGGTGGGCGACGACGAAGTCCTTGCCGCCCGTCTCGCCGACGAGACGCGGGTAGGTGCGGTACTTCGCGATGTTCTCGCCGACCGTCTTCCACAGGTGCTGGAAGGTCGGGGTCGAGCCGGTGAAGTGGATGCCGGCCAGGTCGCGGTGGTTGAGGGCGACCTCGGAGACCGCGATGCCGTCACCGGTGACGAGGTTGATGACGCCCTTGGGCAGGCCGGCCTCTTCGAGGAGCTGCATGAGCAGCACGGCGGCGTGGGTCTGCGTCGGGGACGGCTTCCAGACCACCACGTTGCCCATGAGGGCGGGGGCGGTGGGGAGGTTGCCCGCGATGGCGGTGAAGTTGAAGGGCGTGATCGCGTAGACGAAGCCCTCGAGCGGGCGGTGGTCCATGCGGTTCCACACGCCGGTCGAGTTCGCCGGGGGCTGCTCGGCGAGGATCTGGCGCGCGTAGTGCACGTTGAAGCGCCAGAAGTCGACGAGCTCACAGGGGGTGTCGATCTCGGCCTGCTGGGCGGTCTTCGACTGGCCGAGCATCGTGGACGCGGCGAGCGTCTCGCGCCACGTCGTGGACAGCAGCTCGGCGGCGCGCAGGATGATCGCGGCGCGGTCGTCGAAGGACATCGCGCGCCAGGCCGGGGCGGCGGCGAGCGCGGCGTCGATCGCGTCCTGCGCGTCCTGCTGCGTGGCGCCGCGGCCCGTACCGATGACGGCCTTGTGGTTGTGCGGCTGGACGACGGTGAACTCGTCACCGCCACCGAGGCGCTTGACGCCGCCGATGGTCATCGACAGCTCGATCGGGTTCTCGGCAAGCTCCTTGAGCTTGGTCTCGAGGCGCGTCCGCTCCGGGGAACCGGGGGCGTAGCCGTGCACCGGCTCGTTGACGGGAGCGGGGACCTGGGTTACAGCGTCCATGAGTCTCTGAACTCCTTTGAGAGGGGTGGGGCTCAGCCCTTGGTGAGGATGGAGCGGGCGAAGAACAGCAGGTTGGCGGGCTTCTCCGCGAGGCGGCGCATGAAGTAGCCGTACCAGTCGGTGCCGTACGCGGTGTAGACGCGCATCCGGTGACCCTCGGCGGCGAGACGGACGTGCTCGTCGCTGCGGATCCCGTACAGCATCTGGAACTCGTACTCGTCCAGCTTGCGCCCGGCGCGGCGGGCGAGCTCCTGGCTGATGGAGATGAGGCGCGGGTCGTGGGACCCGATCATCGGGTACCCGTCACCCTCCATCAGAACCTTCAGGATGCGGACATACGCCTTGTCGATCTCGCCCTTGTCCTGGTACGCGACGGAGGCGGGCTCCTTGTAGGCGCCCTTCACGATGCGCACGCGGCTGCCGGCGGCGGCCAGGCGGCGGGCGTCGTCCTCGGTGCGGAAGAGATAGGCCTGGATGACGCATCCGGTCTGCGGGAAGTCCTTCCGCAGCTCGTCGTGGATGGCGAACATCGAGTCGAGGGTGGTGTGGTCCTCGGCGTCCAGGGTGACCGTGGTGCCGATCGCGGCGGCGGCCTCGACCACCGGGCGGACGTTGGCGAGGGCCAGCTCGTGGCCGCCCTCCAGCGCCTGGCCGAACATCGACAGCTTGACGGACATCTCGGCCTTGGTGCCGAGGCCCAGGTCCTTGAGGCGCGCGATCAGCTCGAGGTAGGCGTCGCGCGCGGCGGCGGCCTGCTCGGGGGTGGTGATGTCCTCGCCGACCACGTCGAGGGTCACTTCGAGGCCCCTGTCGCAGGCGTCCACGACGATCGGCACGACGTCGTCGACGCCCTCACCGGCGATGAACCGGTCGACGACCTGCTTCGTGCCGGGGGCGGCCGAGATGAAACGGCGCATCCTGTCGCTGCGCGACGCGGCGAGAATCACGGGACCCAGCACGGGGCACCTCCACGGAGAGTACGGACGAGTGGCTGTATCGGTGTAAACGAACTGAATCGCAACAGACCGGTACGGCACGGAGAACCACCGTGAAATCTAAGGATCTCTCCGATCCAGTGCCATCGACAGCTGTCACGCATCTGTGGCCACCACCTCAGACATTTGTCTGAAGAGATCGGGTGGGGTGCGCGAGAATGGCGGGGTGAAGGGCGACTACCAGGAACTGGTCGACGAGATCTCGGCGCTGCTCAGCGCCCCCGCGACGCTGGAGAACCGGGATTTCGGGCTGATCGCGTTCGGCGCGCACGACAGCGACAGCGATTTCGACGCATCGACGCTGGACCCCGTCCGCACCCGCTCGATCCTGACCCGCCGCTCCACCGCCGCGGTGCGCACCTGGTTCGAGGGCTTCGGCATCGCCCGCGCCACCGGGCCCGTCCGTATCCCGCCGACCCCGGAGGCCGGGGTCTACCGGGGCCGCATCTGCCTTCCCGTACGCCATCGGGGTGTCGTCCTCGGCTATGTGTGGCTGCTCGACGACGATCCGGGGCCGACGGAGCAGCAGCTGACCGCCGCGATGGAGGTGGCGGGCCGCATCGGCGCGCTGCTGGCGGACGAGGCGCAGGCGGGCGCCGACCTGACCCGCGAGTTCCGCGAGGTGCTCACGGCCGAACGCGGCTGGCAGCGGGACATGGCGGTGGCGGCCCTGCGCACGGCGCTCGGCTCGCGCGCGGACGGGCTGCACGCGGTGGTGTGCGTCGCGCCGTGGCCTTCCCCTAGCTCTCGGCTTCGCTCGAGCAGTGGAGACCCCTATGCGGACCCGGACGACGCGCCGTCCTTCCGCACGATCCCCTCGGCCGACGCGCTGTGCACGGTGCCGTGGGGCGCGGCCGGACAGGCCCTGGCCCTCCTGGTGCGGCTGCGTTCGGCGGACGCGCTCGGGCCGGCCATGGCGGCGACGGCGAAGCTGCGGGAGCGCGCCGGCACGACGGTCGTCGCTGCGGGGTTCGGGGGCGCGCGGCGCGAACTGGGTGACCTCGGGGCCGCCTGGCAGGAGGCGACGGCCGCGGCGCGCGCGGCGCTCGCCGAGCCGCGTCTCGGCCCGGACGCGCACTGGGCGGCGATCGGCCCGTACCGCCTGCTCACCGCACTGCCCCCGGACACGGCGCACGACCCGGTCCTGGCCCCGCTCCTACTGCCGGCCAACCGCCAACTGGCCCGCACCACCGAGGTGTTCCTCGACTGCGCGGGCCAGGCGGGCCGCACGGCGGCGGAGTTGGGCATCCACCGCCAGACCCTCTACTACCGGCTGTCCCGCGTGGAGCAGCTCACCGGTCTCGACCTGGACGACGGCGAGGACCGGCTGCTGCTGCACATGGGGCTCAAGGCGTCACGCCTGTGACGCGCGCATCGCGTCCAGCAACAGCCGCAGGCCCTCGGTGAGTTCATCGGCGCTGGGCGAGTAGTCCGCGTCGAAGGTGTGCTGGGCGACGAGCCCGAGGACCAGCACCGAGAAGAGCTTCCCGAGCGTGTGCACGCTCGGGTCGTCGGCCGGCGGCTCCTCCCCCATGACCATGCCGATGAAGCCGCGCCCCGCCTCGTGCTGAGCCTGTGCCAACTGCTCGCGCACGACCGGCATCTTGTCGCCCATCGTCACCAGCTCGATGCTCAGGTGCCAGATGGACCCGGGCTTCCCGAGGCTGTCGGTGATCCCGGCCATCACCGACCGGAACCGCTCCAACGAGCCCGGCGCGCCGGGCAGTTCGCCCACCGCGCTCCAGTCGTCCGAGGCCCCTTCGGCCAGCGCCACGTACGCCTGCGCGAGCAGCGCGTCCTTCGAGCCGTAGTGGTAGCCGATCGACGCCAGGTTGGTCCCCGACTCCTTGACGATGTCGCGCGCCGTCGTGCGCACGAACCCCTTCTCCAGAAGGCAGCGCTTGGCGCCTTCGAGCAGATCCTCGCGATGTCCCATGCGGCCACCGTACCCCCGTTTCATACGGTTGTCCCATACGAACGTCCCATACCGACGTCTTACACAATCGATCTATACGCTCGTACTAGACAAGCGTTTAAGGCGCCCGTACAGTCCTTCTCATGACGAACTCACCGAGCACCAACTCCCGTGCGGGGCGCCGTGAATGGACGGCTCTCGTGGTCCTGATGCTTCCGCTGCTCCTCGTCTCGATGGACGTCTCCGTCCTCTACTTCGCGATCCCCTCGATCAGCGCGGACGTCGAGCCCACCGGCACCCAGCAGCTGTGGATCTTCGACATCTACGCGTTCGTGCTCGCCGGCCTGCTGATGACGATGGGCTCCCTCGGCGACCGCATCGGCCGACGCAAGCTCCTGATGATCGGCGCCACCGCCTTCGGCGCCGCCTCCGTCTGCGCGGCCTACGCGAACAGCGCGGAAATGCTGATCGCGGCCCGCGCGATCCTCGGCATCGGCGGCGCGACCCTGATGCCCACGACGATGGCGCTGGTGCGCAACATGTTCCGCGACGACAAACAGCGCGCGACGGCCATCGGCATCTGGTCCGGCGTCATGACCGGCGGCATCGCGCTCGGCTCGGTGATGAGCGGCATCCTCGTCGAGCACTTCTGGTGGGGCTCGGTCTTCCTCGTCAACCTGCCCGCGATGGCCCTGCTCCTGCTGCTCGCCCCGGTCCTGCTCCCCGAGTTCAAGGACCCGCAGCCGGGCCGCTTCGACTTCGTGAGCGTCCCGCTGTCGATGGCCGCGGTGCTCCCCCTCGTCTACGGCATCAAGGAGATCCCCTCCGAGGGCTTCGAGCCGCTCTACGTCGCGTCGATCGTCGTCGGCCTCGTCTTCGGCGCCCTGTTCGTACGCCGTCAGCGCACCGTCGAGTCACCGATGATCTCGCCGGCCCTCTTCCGGGGCCGCGGCTTCGGCCCCGCCGTCACCCTCAACCTCATCTCGGCCTTCGCGATGATGGGGTCGGCCTACTTCACGACGCAGTACCTCCAGGCCGTGCTCGGCAAGAGCGCACTCGAAGCGGCGCTGTGGGCGCTCGCGCCGACCGTATTCATCGGTCTCGCGGCCCCCCTCGCGACGGTCCTCGTGCAGCGTGGCGTCCACCGCGGCTCCGTCGTCACCGCCGGCTTCCTGACCAGCGCCTGCGGCTACGGCCTCCTGACGCTGACCGGTACGGACTCCCTGTGGACCGTCCTGGCCGGAGCGGGTGTACTCGCCTCCGGCGCGGTGATCGTGGGCTCGCAGCTGACCGACCTGGCGCTCGGCGCGGCCCCCGCGGAGAAGGCCGGCGCGGCGTCGTCCCTGCTCGAGACGGGCCAGGAGTTCGGCGGCGCCCTCGGCATGGCCGTCCTGGGCTCGATCGGTACGGCGGTCTACCGTCACCGGATCGGCGACGCGCCGGCCGAGGCGAAGGAGACGCTGGGCGGAGCGCTCGCGGTGGCGCAGCACCTGCCGGGCCGGGCGGGCGACGCGCTCCTGACGTCGGCCCGGGAGGCGTTCACGAGCGGCATGCACATCGCCGCGCTGGCCGGTGGGGCGGTCCTGCTGGGGGCCGCGGTACTGGCCCTGCGTGGCCTGCGCGGGGTGGCCGCGCCGCAGCGGGAGGAGCAGCCGGAGCCGGAGCGGGCCACGGCCTGATCTCCTTGCCGATCCGCCCCCTTCCCGCATGTCCTCGAACGCCGGGCGGGCTGAATCTCAGCCCGCCCGGCGTTGGGGCGGGGGAGAAAAAAGGAAGGGCCCGGGCCACCAAAAGGGTGACCCGGGCCCCACCACATGCCGAGAACTAGTCCGTCAGGTTCACGGAGCGCGCCGACGTCGCGCCGATCTCGTCACCCAGCTCGCCGAGCACCCCGGCGGGCACCGTGTCGTCGACGGTCAGGACGGCGAGCGCCTCGCCGCCCAGGCCCGCGCGGGCGACCTGCATGCCGGCGATGTTGATGCCCGCCTCGCCGAGCACACGGCCCACGGTGCCGACGACACCGGGACGGTCCTCGTAGCGCAGGACGACCATGTGGTCGGCCAGGGCGAGGTCCACGTCGTACTCGCCGACGGCGACGATCTTCTGGAGGTGCTTGGGGCCGGCGAGCGTGCCGGAGACCGAGATCTCCTCGCCGCCGGTCAGCGTGCCGCGCACGGTGACGACGTTCCGGTGGTCCGGGGACTCGGAGCTCGTGGTGAGGCGGACCTCGACGCCGCGCTCCTGCGCGAACAGCGGAGCGTTCACGTACGACACCGTCTCGTCGACGACGTCCTCGAACACGCCCTTCAGAGCGGAGAGTTCGAGCACCTTCACGTCGTGCTGAGTGATCTCGCCGTAGACCTCGACGTCGAGGCGCGCCGCGACCTCGCCCGCGAGCGCGGTGAAGATCCGGCCGAGCTTCTCGGCGAGCGGCAGGCCCGGCTTGACGTCCTCGGCGATGACGCCGCCCTGGACGTTCACCGCGTCCGGCACGAGCTCACCGGCGAGCGCGAGCCGCACGGAGCGGGCGACGGCGATACCGGCCTTCTCCTGCGCCTCGTCCGTGGAGGCACCGAGGTGCGGGGTCGCCACGACCTGGTCGAACTCGAACAGCGGGGAGTCCGTGCAGGGCTCCTTGGCGTACACGTCGAGGCCGGCGCCGGCGACGCGGCCCTCCTTGAGCGCCGAGTACAGCGCCGCCTCGTCGACGATCCCGCCACGCGCGGCGTTGACGATGCGGACGGTCGGCTTGACCTTGCGCAGCGCGTCGTCGCCGATGAGGCCGACCGTCTCGGGGGTCTTGGGGAGGTGCACGGTGATGAAGTCGGAGACCTCGAGCAGCTCGTCGAGCGTGAGGACCTTGACGCCCATCTGGGCGGCGCGCGCGGGCTGCACGTACGGGTCGTACGCGACGACCTTCATGCCGAAGGCCGACATGCGCTGCGCGACGAGCGCGCCGATACGGCCGAGGCCGACGACGCCGAGGGTCTTCTCGGCCAGCTCGACGCCCGTGTACTTGGAGCGCTTCCACTCGCCGGCCTTGAGGGCCTGGCTGCCCTGCGGGATGTTGCGCGCGGTGGCGATGAGCAGGCCGCAGGCGAGCTCGGCGGCGGTCACGATGTTGGAGGTCGGGGCGTTGACGACCATCACGCCGGCCTTGGTGGCGGCGGAGACGTCGACGTTGTCGAGGCCGACGCCGGCTCGTGCGACGACCTTCAGCTTCTTCGCGGCGGCGATCGCCTCGGCGTCGACCTTGGTGGCCGAACGGATCAGGATCGCGTCGACGTCGGCGATGGCCGGGAGCAGCTCGGCCCGGTCGGCGCCGTTGCACTGGCGGATATCGAAGTCGGGGCCAAGAGCGTCGACGGTCGCGGGAGACAGCTCTTCCGCGATGAGTACGACAGGTTTGCCGGTTGCAGCAGTGCTCACGTGAGTCCTCACAAGTCCCATTGCGGACGGCCGTCCCGACGGCCGCATGCGGTGGAGGGGTGTCAGCGGCGCCGGGGAGGTGCGGGCGCGTTCCCGCGTCGTTCGGTGCGTGCTCTCGGTGTGCCGGACGAAGGCTCTCGTAGACGGGGCTACTTGTGCCTTTGGCCGGTCCGGCGAGAGTGCGTGCCGGGCGGCGTGGGGACGTACTTGCACTTCTACGGTGTCGCTGTGCCGCGTGGTAGACGCACGACGCTGTGGGCCCGACGCGAATGTGTTCTGCAGTCTAGTGGCGCTTCGGAGGTGGTCTTGCGCCTCCGTGGAAGGATCACTCGTCCGTGGCTGGACGGGGTGGACAACCACGTTGACGCGAGTGCGCCACGGGCCGTCCACCTCGACGAGGGGGCCGGGGCATTCGCCCCGGCCCCCTCGTCGTAAGGCTTACGCCTCGTCGTTGTCCACCCAGCTCATGAGCTTGCGGAGCTCCTTGCCGGTGGTCTCCAGGAGGTGGTTCTCGTCCTGGGTCTTGTACTCGTTGTACTTCTTCAGGCCCGAGTGGTACTCGTCCATCCAGTTCTTGGCGAACGTGCCGTCCTGGATCTCGGCGAGGACCTTCTTCATCTCGGCCTTGGTGGCGTCCGTGATGATGCGCGGGCCGGTGACGTAGTCGCCCCACTCGGCGGTCTCGGAGATCGACCAGCGCATCTTCTCCAGGCCGCCCTCGTACATGAGGTCGACGATGAGCTTCAGCTCGTGGAGGCACTCGAAGTACGCGATCTCCGGCTGGTAGCCGGCCTCGGTCAGCGTCTCGAAGCCCGCCTTGACCAGCGCGGCGGTGCCACCGCACAGGACGGCCTGCTCACCGAACAGGTCGGTCTCGGTCTCCTCGGTGAAGGTCGTCTTGATGACGCCGGCGCGGGTGCCGCCGATGCCCTTCGCGTAGGAGAGGGCCAGCTCGAAGCCCTTGCCCGTGGCGTCCTGCTCGACGGCCGCGATGCACGGAACGCCGCGGCCCTCTTCGTACTGGCGGCGCACCAGGTGACCCGGGCCCTTGGGCGCGACCATCGCCACGTCCACGTTGGCCGGGGGCTTGATGAAGCCGTAGCGGATGTTGAGGCCGTGGCCGAAGAACAGCGCGTCGCCGTCCTTCAGGTTGTCCTTGATGGACTCCTCGTAGACCTGGGCCTGGATCGGGTCCGGGACCAGGATCATGATGACGTCGGCCTCGGTGGCGGCCTCCGACGGCGTCACCACGCGCAGGCCCTGCTCCTCGGCCTTGGCCTTGGACTTGGAGCCCTCGTGCAGACCGACGCGGACGTCGACACCGGAGTCACGGAGCGACAGCGCGTGGGCGTGGCCCTGGCTGCCGTAACCGATCACCGCGACCTTGCGGCCCTGGATGATGGACAGGTCGGCATCGTCGTCGTAGAACAGCTCGGCCACTGGATTTTCTCCTTGGTGTGCAGGTGTTGCGTCCCACCGTACGGCGGGATTGCGGAGGGAAGTTTTCGGGTCTCGGTATACGAGAGGGCGCTCGAAAGCACCTGGGGGCTCAGGCCGTGCGGTCGAGCGCCCGCAGGCTCCGGTCGGTGATGGAGCGCGAGCCGCGGCCGACCGCGATGGTGCCCGACTGGACGAGCTCCTTGATGCCGAAGGGTTCCAGCATCTTGAGCATCGCCTCCAGCTTGTCGCTGGAGCCGGTGGCCTCGATGGTGACGGCCTCCGGGGAGACGTCCACGGTCTTGGCGCGGAACAGCTGGACGATCTCGACGATCTGCGAGCGTGTCTCGTTGTCGGCGCGGACCTTGGCGAGGACGAGCTCACGCTGGACGGCGTGGCCCTGCTCCAGTTCGACGATCTTCAGGACGTTGACCAGCTTGTTGAGCTGCTTCGTGACCTGTTCGAGCGGCAGGTCCTCGACATTCACCACGATGGTGATGCGGGAGATGTCGGGGTGCTCGGTGACGCCGACCGCCAGGGAGTCGATGTTGAACCCTCGGCGGGAGAACAGCGCGGTGATCCGGGCGAGGACACCTGGCTTGTTCTCGACCAGGACGGAGAGCGTGTGCTTGGACATGGCTCTTGGTCTCTCTTTCGCTCTCGGTCTCAGTCGTCTTCGTTGTCGCCGAAGTCGGGGCGGACCCCGCGGGCGGCCATGACTTCGTCGTTGGAGGTGCCGGCGGCGACCATCGGCCACACCATGGCGTCCTCGTGGACGATGAAGTCGACGACGACGGGGCGGTCGTTGATGGAGTTGGCCTCTTCGATGACCTTGTCCAGGTCCTCGGGGCGCTCACACCGGATGGCGTAGCAGCCCATGGCCTCCGACAGCTTGACGAAGTCGGGGACGCGGGTGCCCTTGTTGGCCTGGACGTCGTCCGGGCCGCTGTGGAGCACCGTGTTGGAGTAGCGCTGGTTGTAGAACAGCGTCTGCCACTGGCGGACCATGCCGAGGGCGCCGTTGTTGATGATGGCGACCTTGATCGGGATGTTGTTGAGCGCGCAGGTGGTCAGTTCCTGATTGGTCATCTGGAAGCAGCCGTCGCCGTCGATCGCCCAGACGGCGCGGTCCGGCATGCCGGCCTTCGCACCCATCGCGGCGGGCACCGAATAGCCCATCGTTCCGGCACCGCCGGAGTTGAGCCAGGTGGCGGGCTTCTCGTACTGGATGAAGTGCGCGGCCCACATCTGGTGCTGGCCGACGCCCGCGGCGAAGATCGTGCCCTCGGGCGCGAGCCGGCCGATCCGCTCGATGACGTTCTGCGGCGAGAGCGAGCCGTCCTCGGGCTGGTCGTAGCCCAGCGGGTAGGTGTCGCGCCAGCGGCTGAGGTCCTTCCACCAGGCGCTGTAGTCGCCCTTGTGGCCCTCGCTGTGCTCCTTCTGCACGGCCTGGACCAGGTCGGCGATGACCTCGCGGGCGTCACCGACGATCGGCACGTCGGCGACACGGTTCTTGCCGATCTCGGCCGGGTCGATGTCGGCGTGGACGATCTTCGCGAACGGGGCGAAGCTGTCCAGCTTGCCGGTGACGCGGTCGTCGAAGCGGGCTCCGAGGGCGACGATCAGGTCGGCCTTCTGCAGCGCGGTGACGGCGGTGACCGCACCGTGCATGCCCGGCATTCCCACGTGCAGCGGGTGGCTGTCGGGGAATGCGCCGAGCGCCATCAGGGTGGTGGTGACGGGCGCTCCGGTGAGTTCCGCGAGGACCTTCAGCTCGGCCGTGGCGTGCGCCTTGAGCACACCGCCGCCGACGTAGAGGACCGGCCGCTTCGCGGCGGTGATCAGCTTCGCGGCCTCGCGGATCTGCTTGGCGTGCGGCTTGGTCACCGGGCGGTAGCCGGGCAGGTCCTGCGTCTGCGGCCAGGAGAAGGTCGTCTGCGCCTGCAGGATGTCCTTCGGGATGTCGACGAGGACCGGGCCGGGGCGACCGGTCGAGGCGATGTGGAACGCCTCCGCGATCGCCTTCGGGATGTCCTCGGCCTTGGTGACGAGGAAGCTGTGCTTGGTGATCGGCATCGTGATGCCGACGATGTCCGCCTCCTGGAAGGCGTCCGTGCCGATCGCGTTGGACACGACCTGACCGGTGATCGCGACCAGCGGCACCGAGTCCATGTACGCGTCGGCGATCGGCGTCACCAGGTTCGTGGCACCCGGACCCGAAGTCGCCATGCACACACCGACCTTGCCGGTGGCCTGCGCGTAACCCGTGGCCGCGTGACCCGCACCCTGCTCATGCCGGACGAGGACGTGACGGACCTTCTCGGAGTCCATCATCGGGTCGTACGCGGGAAGGATCGTGCCGCCGGGAATGCCGAATACGGTGTCGACCCCGACCTCCTCGAGCGAACGGATGAGGGACTTCGCCCCCGTGACGTGCTCGACGGGGGCGGACTGCTGTCCTCGGGGCCGCGGCTGCGGATGGTGGGCCCCGGTGGCCTGCTCGGTCATCGGCATTCTCTTCTCGATGCTGAGGGTTTTTGCGAGGTTTGTACGGTGTTCGGTTACTGGATTACACGCGCTTGTGCAACAAAAAACCCCTCGTGCCGTGAGGCAAGCGAGGGGAGCGCGCCGGGTGCGGTCGCTGGGATCCGGTGTTCCGACCGGTGGGTCCCAGCTTCAGCCGACGCGCTTTCCAAGTACGAGAATTCGGGTGCGCATGGCATTGACCCTCCCCCCGGCACACAGTGCGTGTCAAGTAGGTGGGACGGGAGTCTCATTATGTGAGCGGAGCAGGGCCGCCCGAACGGACGGTGCCGGTACGCCCGCGAACACCGGCTCGGCCGGACCGCTGGGCACCGGGTAGCCCCCCGAGGCCAGCGCGCGGCGCAACCGGTACTCGTCGAGCGGCCCGGAGAAGGCCATCCCCTGTCCATGTGTGCACCCCATGGCGCGCAGAGCGACGACCTGCTCGGGCAGGTCGACGCCGTCGGCCACGGAATTCAGGCCGAGGTCGCCGGCGATGCGCAGCAGACCACTGGTGATCTTGTGCAGGCGGGCGGATTCCACCACTCCTTCTACGAGACTGCGGTCGAGTTTCAGTACATCGACAGGGAGCCTGCGCAGCGCCGTGATCGCCGCGTATCCGCTGCCGAAGCCGTCCAGGGCGATCCGGACGCCGAGTCTGCGCAACACGGTGAGACGCCGCTCCAGCTCGTCCAGGGGGACCCTGGGGTCACTGTCGGCCAGTTCGATGACCAGCGCGCCGGAGGGGAGCCCGTGCCGGGTCAGGAGCGCCTCGATGGAGCCGAGGGGCAGCGACCGGTCGAGGAGTCTGCGGGCGCCGATCCGGACGGCCACGGGCACGGCATGCCCTCTGCGGCCGCGCTCGGCGGCCTGCTCGACGGCCTCCTCCAGCATCCACCGGCCGAGCTCGGCGGTACGCTCGCCGTCCTCGGCCGTACGCAGGAACTCGGCGGGCGTGAACAGGATGCCCTGAGTCGAGCGCCAGCGGGCCTGCGCGGCGACCGACGTGATCCGGCCCGAGTCGAGGGACACGACCGGCTGGTGCAGCAGGGCGAACTCGCCCTCGTGCAGGGCGGTGCGCAGCCGGGTGGCGAGCTCCGCCTTGCGCACGACGTCGGCCTGCATCTGGGGCGCGTACAGCTCCACCCGGCCCTTGCCGGCGGCCTTCGCCCGGTACATCGCCAGGTCCGCGTTCCGCAGCAACTCACCCGCGGACACGTCGGGTTCGGCGAAGGCGACACCGATGGAGGCGGCCACCCGGACATCGTTGCCGTCGATGGCGTACGGCTGCGAGAGCGTGACCCTGAGGCGGTCCGCGAGCTCGTAGATGTGCTGCTCACGCGCGGTGTCGTCGCGGCCGCCGTCGCCGACGATCAGCGCCGCGAACTCGTCGCCTCCCAGGCGGGCGGCGGTGTCCCCGGAGCGCACGGATGCGGCCAGGCGCCGGGCGGCCTGGACGAGGAGTTCGTCGCCCGCCTGGTGGCCGATGGTGTCGTTGACCTGCTTGAAGCCGTCGAGGTCGATGAAGAGGACGGCCGTGCCGCGGTCGGTGGCGCGGCGGCCTCCCAGCGCGAGGCCGACCCGCTTGGTGAACAGGGCGCGGTTGGGCAGGTCGGTGAGCGGGTCGTGTTCGGCGTTGTGCTGCAACTGTGCCTGCAGGCGCACCCGTTCGGTGACGTCCCGGCTGTTGAGGATGAGGCCGCCGTGGTGGCGGTTGACCGTCGACTCCACGTTCAGCCAGGTGCCGGTGCCGGAGCGGAAGCGGCACTCGATGCGGGTCGTCGGTTCCTCGATCTGGCTCGCCGCGAGGAAGCGGCGCACTTCGTGGACCACGCGCCCGAGGTCCTCGGGATGGATGATCGAGGCGAGCTCCGACCCGACGAGCTCCTCGGCGTCACGCCCGTAGACCCCGGCGGCGGCCGGGCTGACGTACCTGAGGACGCCGTTCGGAGCAGCGATCATGATGACGTCGCTGGAGCCCTGGACCAGGGAGCGGAAGTGGTTCTCCTTCTGCGCCAGCTCCTGGGTGAGGGTGATGTTGTCGAGGAGCATGATGCCCTGGCGCACGACGAGGGCCAGGACGACCGTGCAGGCCGTGAAGAGGACCACGCGGTCGATGCTCTGACCGTTCAGGACGTTGTACAGAATTCCCAACGTACAGACGGCGGCGGCCAGATAGGGCGTGAGCGCCGCGAGCGATCCGGAGATGGGGCGGGTGACCTGGTACCGCGCGAACGCGGGGCCTCCGTCGTGCTCCCCGCGCCGCGGCCCCACCCAGGGCGCGTACGCGAGCAGCAGCGACCCGGCGAACCAGCCGGCGTCGAGGATCTCCCCCGAGTGGTAACTCGCGTGCAGCAGGGGCGAGGTGAACAGGGCGTCGCACATGACGGTCAGGGCGAGCGCGCCGATCGCGGTGTTCACCGCCGTGCGGTTGCCGGGCGAGCGGCGGAAGTGCAACGCGAGCACCATGCTGACCAGCACGATGTCGAGGAGCGGGTACGCGAGGGAGAGCGCGGTGCGGGTGACGCTCTGCCCCTCGAACCGCGCGGTGTGCACGAGGGCGAGGCTCCAGGACAGCGTGATCAGCGAGCCGGCGATGAGCCAGGAGTCGAGCGCGAGACAGACCCAGCCGGCCTTGGTGAAGGGGCGCTTGGCGAGGACGAGCAGACCGACGATGGCGGGCGGCGCGAAGCACAGGAAGAAGAGGTCGGCGAGGCTCGGCGTCGGCACGGGGCGCTGGAGGACGACCTCGTACCAGCCCCACACCCCGTTCCCCAGGGACGCCATGGCGGAGGAGACCGAGAACAGGATCCAGGCCGGCCGAATGCGGCTGCGCCGACTGCGTGCGTACGCGAAGTTCGACACGGCGGCGACCGCGGCGGCGGCGCTGAGTCCGAAGTCGCCCATGAACAGGGCGAGTCGGTCGGATCCCCAGCCGAGCGCCGACCCCGTGGCGTACCCGCCGCACAGGAGGGCGAAGACGAGCTGCGAGGCGAGGCTGGACCCGCCGCCCTGGAACAGGCGGCGGGCGGTGATCACAGTTCCGGGGGCGCTCACAGGGTCGCTCCGGTCCGTGCCGCCCCCGTGTCCCGGTTTCCGTGTGCTGCCTGCTGGGGCCTTCTGCGTCCGCCGCTCCTGTGGCGTCCGCCCCTGCGGCTGCCGTGGCAGCTGGGCCGGCTTGTGCGGACCGGTGCGCGCGCGGGTCGTCGCCGGCGGCCCCGCCGCGTCGGATCGTTCGCCCATAGGCCGTGCATCGCCCGTCGCCCCCTCACAGTCCGGTTGTCCGCCCCCCGCGCCGAACTCTCCACGGCGCTACCCCAGTCGGGACGATACACCAGACTCGTCACTCAGGGACATAGTCTCTCTACTCTCCGTGACGACCAGCGAGGATGCGCGTACAGGGCGCATCCGGGCGGGTGCGGAGCGTGTGCGGGGGCGCGCTAGGCCGGGCCGGGAGGCGGTGGATGGGCCTCTCCGGAACCCGCCCTCAGTCCGTCGTCAGGACGACGTTCTCGAGCGGTTCTCCCGCCGCGAACCGGGTCAGCTGCGCGGCGAGCAGGCGCTTGGCCCGCGGCCAGAAGGCGGATGTGGAGCCGCCGACGTGCGGGCTGACGAGCACTCCCGGAGCGTGCCACAACGGGTGCCCCTGGGGCAGGGGTTCGGGATCGGTGACGTCGAGAGCGGCGGTGATCCGGCCGCTCTCCAGTTCGACCAGGAGCGCCTCGGTGTCGACGACGGGCCCGCGCGCGACGTTCACGAGGAGGGCGCCGTCCTTGAGTCGTGCCAGGAAGGCTGCGTTCGCGAGACCTCGCGTCGCCTCGTTGAGCGGCGTCGAAAGGATCACCACGTCCGCGTCGGGGAGCAGCGCCGGCAGTTCGGTGAGCGGGTGCACGGGGCCGCGTGCGGTCGTGCGGGCGGAGCGCGCGACGCGCACCACCCGCGCGCACTCGAAGGGAGCGAGCCGGTCCTCGATGGCGGAGCCGATCGACCCGTACCCGATGATCAGTACGTTCTTGTCGGCGAGCGCCGGATAGAAGCCGGAGCGCCACTCCTCGCCCTCCTGTCCCCGCACGAACCCGGGGATGCCCCTCAGGGACGCCAGGATCAGGGCGAGGGTGAGCTCGGCGGTGCTCGCCTCGTGCACGCCGCGCGCGTTGCACAGCTGCACGCCCGAGGGGAGCGACTTGAGGCCTCCCTGTACATGGTCGACGCCGGCGGAGAGCGTCTGCACGGCCCGTACGGACGTCATCTGCGCCATGGGGCGTACGCCGACATCCGCGCCCTTCATGTAGGGGACCACGTAGAAGGCGCAGTCGGCCGGGTCGGCGGGAAAGTCGGGGCCGCCGTCCCAGAAGCGGTAGTTGAGCCCCTCGGGAAGCCCGGGGACCTCGTCTGCACGGAACGGGAGCCAAACGTCGGCGGATACCTCAGCACTCATGGTCAGGAGGCTAATGGGAGGTGGGCTGTGCGCGGCGGGCCGGGTCCCAGAGGTTAGTTTGGGTGCCTCTCGAACACGCAGAGGGAGGCTACTTCCAGGTGGAGCGCAGGACGATCGGGGCGGCAGCGCTCGAGGTGGGCGCGATCGGGCTCGGGTGCATGCCGATGAGCTGGGCCTATACCGGCTCGCGGCAGCGGGGGGACGAGTCCGTACGCACTGTGCACGCCGCGCTGGACCGGGGGTCGACCCTGCTGGACACGGCGGACATGTACGGGCCGTTCACGAACGAGCTCCTGCTCGGACGGGTCCTGAAGGAGCGCCGGGGCGACGCCTTCGTGTCGACCAAGTGCGGGCTGCTCGTCGGGGAGCAGCACATCGTCGCCAACGGCCGGCCCGGGTATGTGAAGCGGGCCTGCGACGCGTCCCTGCGGCGGCTCCAGACCGACACGATCGATCTGTACCAGCTGCACCGGGCCGACCCCGAGGTGCCCGTCGAGGAGACGTGGGGCGCCATGGCGGAGCTGGTGGGCGCGGGAAAGGTGCGGGCGCTCGGGCTGTGCGCGGTGGGGGCACGGGCGACACGGCGGAGCAGGGCCGGGCTGCATGCGGGAACGATCCGGCAGCTGGAGCGGGTGCAGCAGGTGTTCCCGGTGAGCGCGGTGGAGGCCGAGCTCTCGGTGTGGTCGCCGGAGGCGCTGGAGACACTGCTGCCGTGGTGCGAGGCGCGGGGCGTGGGGTTCCTCGCGGCGATGCCGCTGGGCAACGGCTTCCTCACGGGCACGCTGACGCCGGGGCAGGGCTTCGAACCGGACGATCTGCGGGCCCGGCATCCCCGGTTCACCGCGGAGATGATGGCGGCCAACCAGCCGATCGTGGCGGGCCTGCGCCGGATCGCCGCGCGGCACGGGGAAGCGGTCACTCCCGCGCAGGTGGCGCTGGCGTGGGTGCTGAGCCGCGGGCGGCACGTGGTCCCGGTACCGGGTGCCAAGCGGGATCGGTGGGCGGCGGAGAACGCTGCGGCCGCGGAGCTGCGGCTCACGGACCGTGATCTGGCGGAGATCGGGGAGCTGCCGCGGGCTCGGGGGTCCTGGGACTGAGGGGGAGCTCTGGGGACGGGGCTCTGGGGCTGGGGGGAGAAGTTCTGGAGGCTGAGGGGGAGGACGGGCTTTGGCGGCTGGGGGAGCTTCGACGGCTGGGCCGTGAGAGTGGCGGGCGGGCTCGAGTTGCTCCGAACGCGTCGGGGTTGATCGGGAACCTGCGGGGTGGCTGCGGTGTATGAACAGTAGAACCGCAGCGCAGAAGAGCAGCCCCGTCCGCAGCGTCGAGAGGATCCGATCGTGCAACGTCCCGGTGTGCAGCCCGTGTTGGCCGTGTTGGCCTGCGCCTCGATCCTGTTCACGGCGGGGTGTTCCTCGGGTGGCGGCGGTCCGTCGGACAGCCGGCGCAGCGCCTCCCCCGGCTCGTCCGAACCAGGAACGTCCGCTTCCGGGAACTCGGGGGGCGACACCGGTCCGGTGAAGGGTTCGGTGAAGGTGGTGCGCACGGTCGCCGAGGGCCTGAATTCCCCCTGGGGTCTGGCTCCGCTGCCGGGCGGCGGCCTGCTGGTGTCCTCGCGGGACAAGGCGACGATCACGCGGGTCGACACGAAGACGGGCAAGAAGACCGAGGTCGGCACGGTGCCCGGGGTGGTCCCTGGCGGCGAGGGCGGACTGCTCGGCCTGGCCCTCTCCCCGTCGTTCGCCTCCGACCACTGGCTCTACGCGTACTTCACCGCGAAGTCGGACAACCGCATCGTGCGGATGCGGTACGACGCGAAGAAGCCGCCGGGTGACCAGCTGGGCGCGCCCGAGACGGTGTTCAAGGGCATCCCGAAGGGCACGAACCACAACGGCGGGCGCATCGCGTTCGGCCCGGACAAGCTGCTCTACGCGGGCACGGGCGAGACGTACGTGAAGAAGTACGCGCAGGACAAGAAGTCCCCGGGCGGCAAGATCCTCCGGATGACCCCGGACGGCAGACCGGCGCCCGGAAATCCCTTCGGCGACTCCGTGGTCTATACGTACGGTCACCGCAATGTGCAGGGGCTCGCCTGGGACAAGGACAAGCATCTGTGGGCCTCGGAGTTCGGCCAGGACACGTGGGACGAGCTCAACCTGATCGTGCCGGGTGACAACTACGGCTGGCCCGACGTGGAGGGCAAGAGCGGCAAGTCCGGCTTCCACGATCCGGTGGCCGTGTGGCACACGTCCGAGGCGTCACCGAGCGGCATCGCCTACGCGGAGGGCTCGATCTGGATGGCGGGCCTGAGAGGCGAGCGGCTGTGGCGGATCCCCCTGAAGGGGACGGGGGTGGCGGCCGAGCCCCAGGCCTTCCTCATCGACAAGGCGACCGAGGAGGGCACGTACGGAAGGTTGCGCACGGTGGTCGCCGCGGGCCGGAACAAGCTGTGGCTGACGACGAGCAACACGGACTCGAGAGGCACGCCCCGGAAGGGCGACGACCGGATCCTGGAGCTGGAGGTGTCCTGAAGGGCGGCCCCGGTCCCGGGCGGGAGCGGAACCAGGGCTCAGGTCTCGCCGTCGGAGGGGGCGGGGACGGCGAGGTCGTGCGCGTCCGCCTCCGGGGTCTGCTCCCCCGGCTCCGCCTCGTCCGCCGGATCCATCGGGTCCGTCGGGTCCGTCGGGCCAGGTGCGGCCTGGGCGGGGACACGGACCACCACCTTGCCGGAGGTGAGGTCTATGGGACCGCGCCCCGGGTCGCCGTCGTTGAGGTCCACGCGGGTCAGCTCCAGGCGTTTGCGCTCCTCGTCGGTGTGCTTGCGGCCGGGTGAGAACAGCTCCTCGAACATGTTGAACACGGCGCCTCCGGGTGGCCGAGATCTCAGTCCAGCGTACGACAGCGCGAAATTTCACCCTGCGTGACGATCCCGTGCGGGCCCGGGGCTCAGCCCGTCGGCGCGAACAGTCTCAGGCGGTGGGCCAGAGCGGCTGCCTCGCCGCGGCCGGCGACGCCCAGCTTGGCGAGGATGTTGGAGACGTGGACGCTCGCCGTCTTCGGGGAGATGAAGAGCTCCTCGGCGATCTGGCGGTTGCTGCGTCCGGCGGAGACGAGGCGCAGGACGTCGCGTTCGCGGCTGGTCAGGCCGAGTTCCTCGGCGGGGTCGGCAGGGGTCTGAGGGCGTGGCGCGGCGGGGTTCAGGGTGAGGCGGGCGCGCTGGGCGAGGAGGGCGACCGCTTCGGTGAGCGGGCGCGCTCCGATGTGTTCGGCGACGGCTCCGGCGAGCCGCAGCAGTTCCGTGGCCCGCTCCCTCTCGTCCTCGAACGCGGAGGCTGCCGCGAGAAGGGATTCCGCCGTGCGGAAGCGGACGCGGGCGAGGTCGTGGGGGCGGTCGAGCGACTCGAAGGTGGTGAGGGGATGGGACCAGTCGTCAGGGGTGTCGCGGCCTTCGGCGCGCAGGAGTTCGGCGCGGACCCACTGTTCGTGGGCGAGCCACACGGGCATGGGTGTGGCCAGGCGCTTGGCGGCGGTGCGGATCCGGTCGACAGCTCCGGCGCGGCCGGGCTCCGCGGTCGGCAGGCCCCGCGCGTCCGCCTCGGCGACGGCGGCGGCGACGAGGAGCGGCCAGGCATAGCGCTGGTTGCTCGGCGGGATGCCCTCGGCGACGACGCGGGCGAGTTCGGCGCGGGCGTCGAGGAGTCCCTGGGTGCCGCCGGCCGCGGCCGCGATGCCTACGGCGAGGGCGGACAGGGGCAGCGCGTACTGGGGCATGGTGTCGTGGGTGCCGTAGGTGGCTCGGGCCGCGGTGAGCTGGGCGGCCGCCTCGACATGGTCGCCGCGTCCGAGGGCGACGGTCGCGCGGCGGAGGGCGACTGTGCCGCGGGGCTTGGCGCTCAGGGCGGAGGACCGCAGCGCCGTGTCGACGACGGCGTCGGCCTCGGTCCAGCGGCCCAGGGAGGTGAGGGACTCGGCCATGTTGGTCAGGACCCAGCCCTCCGAGTCGAGGAGCCCGTACCGGCGGCACAGGTCCATGCCCGACTCGGCGACGGTCACGGACTCGAGGGAGCGGCCCGCGCTCTCCAGAGCGGAGGCGAGGTTGATGTGGACGCGGCCGACCTGCGGGACGAGGCCGATCTCGACGACCCGGTCGCGGACGGCGTACATCTCGGCCAGGCCGCGGTCGGCCTCCCCCGCGTCGACGAGGAGGCTGCCGAGGGTGAGTCTCGCGTTCAGTTCGATGTCCTCGGCCTTGACCATGCGGGCGTATTCGACGGCCCGTTCGGCGGCGGCCAGGGTCTCCTCGCCGGGGTTGTGGAGCATGCCCCAGGAGGCGACGTTGGTGAGGACCTCGGCGTGCACCTCGGACGGCGGCAGTCCGCGTACGAGTTCCTGGGCGGTGGCGATCTCGGCCCAGCCGTCGCCGCGGCCGAGGGACGGCACGAGGCGGGAGCGCTGGATCCAGAACCAGGCAGCGCGCAGGGGGTCCTTCTCGTCGTCGGCGTCGTCGATGAGGCGCAGGGCACGCTTGGTGATCTTGAGGGAGCGTTCGCGTTCGCCGCACAGCCGGCCGGCGACGGCGGCCTCGGCCATCAGGTCGAGATAGCGCAGGGGGGTGGTGGCGGGGTCGCAGCCGCAGGGCGGGTAGACCTCGGTGTAGTCGACCGGGCGCAGCTCGGCGCGGATGTCCTCGGGGGTCTCGTCCCAGAGGTTCATCGCCCGTTCCAGGAGCCGCAGTTGTTCGGAGTAGGCGTGCCGGCGGCGGGCCTCGACGGATGCGTCGAGTACGGCGGGCAGGGCCTTGGCCGGGTCGTGGGCGTGGTACCAGTAGCTCGCGAGGCGCGTGACGCGTTCGTCGGCGCGGACGAGCGAGGGGTCGGCCTCGAGCGCCTCGGCGTAGCGGCGGCTGAGGCGGGAGCGTTCGCCGGGCAGGAGGTCGTCGCCGACGGCCTCGCGGACCAGGGAGTGGCGGAAGCGGTAGCCGTCCCCGTCGGGGGTGGCGAGCAGGATGTTGGCGCCGACGGCGGCGCGCAGGGCCTCGATCAGTTCGTCCTCGCCGAGCCGGGCTACGGCGGCGAGCAGCGCGTACTCGACGGTCGAGCCGCCCTCGGCGACGATCCTGGCCACGCGCTGGGCATCGTCGGGAAGGCTCTCGACGCGGACGAGGAGCACGTCGCGCAGCGTCTCGGACAGGCCGGTGCAGCAGCCCTCGCTGGTGGCGACGGCCAGTTCCTCGACGAAGAACGCGTTGCCGTCGGAGCGCTCGAAGATGTCGTCGACCTGGGCCTGTTCGGGTTCGGCGGCGAAGATCCCGGCGACCTGGCGGGCCACCTCGTCGCGGCTGAAGCGGTCGAGTTCCAGGCGGGTGACGGTGCGCAGACGGTCGAGTTCGGCGAGGAGCGGGCGCAGGGGGTGGCGGCGGTGGACGTCGTCGGCGCGGTACGTGGCCACGATGACGAGGCGGCCGCTGCGCAGCGTACGGAAGAGGTACGAGAGGAGGTGGCGGGTGGAGGCGTCGGCCCAGTGGAGGTCTTCCAGGACGACGAGGACGGTGCGATCCGCGGCGACACGTTCCAGGAGACGGGCCGTCAGCTCGAAGAGCCGGGCCATGCTCTCCTCGCCGTGGCGTCCGTCGCGTCCGGCCGGCGCCAGGGAGAGTTCGGGCAGGAGCCGTGCGAGCTCGGTCTCCTGTCCGGCGGCCGCCGCGACGAACTCCTCGGGCAGCAGTCGGCGCAGGGCGCGCAGAGCCGTCGAGAAGGGGGCGAACGGAAGCCCGTCCGCACCGATCTCGACGCACCCGCCGAGCGCGACGACGGCGCCCTCCCGTCGCGCGGCGAGCGCGAACTCCTCGACGAGACGGGTCTTTCCGACCCCCGCCTCCCCGCCGAGCAGCATGGCCTGCGGCTCCCCCGTGGTGGCACGGGCGAGCGCCTTGTTGAGTACGCCCAGTTCGCCGGCGCGGCCGACGAACACCGGGCTGACGCACCTGGTCTCCACAGGGGCGAGCATCGCACAGGGGTCCGACGCAGCGGCACCCGTTATCGCCGAGGGCAGAGTCGGGCGCCGGTCAGTGACCTCGATATGCCGGTCGCCTGCGTTGAAGTCGGGGCTGAAGTGGAAAGGGAGGACCACACGCGTGTGGTCCTCCCCCGGCTCCGCCTTCATCGTCAGGCCGCGCGTGCGAAACGCGAGCGGCCTGAGCGCGGACTGTTCACCCGACCCTCCGCGTCCTGGCCGGCAGAGGCGGCGCGGCGCTCCGCGCGCCGGCTGCGCCGGGCTTCACGGGCCTCGCGGACCAGGCGGCTGTGCTCGGCCCGGTGGATCAGTTCGGCGGCGCGGACCTGGTGGATCTCGTACTCGTACATCTGGTGCTCCCTGGTGGCGAGTGGGTTTCGGCTTCGCTTTCTGCGATGCCTCAACACTCGTCTCCCAGGGGGGTCCGCCACATCGGGAGAGTGCCGCATGTTGCGGGTACGGGGTGCCTTAGACGTACCTCAGAGAACCTCAGACCGGGCTGAGGTACCCCCGACCCGGTCTGAGGCACCCCCGACGCACGTCTCAGGAAGCGGGGTCAGGAAGAGGTCGAGGGAAGCGACATGAGGATGTCGGTGTACTTCGCCACGGCGAGAAGCAGACCGAGGATGCCGAGGGAGACACCCGCCCAGGCGACCGACTTGATCCACACGGCCTGCGGCCTGCCCGGGGCGCCGAACGCGGGCCGGGCCAGGACGACCGCGCCGACGATCAGCGCGAGGAGCGCGAAGAGGCCGCCGACCAGGGCGGTGGCGTGCCACGAGTCGCCGTAGACCTCGGAGACCTGCTTGGCGACGCTCGCGCTCTGCGAGGTCTGGAGCTGGCCGATCAGGGACTCGCGGGCCGAGGCGACGGTCGCGACCCAGCTGCCGCTGAGGGCGACGACGCCCAGTGCCGCGGAGACGACGGCGCCGGCGCCCTGCCCCGCACCGGAGGAGTCCTCCACGGGCGCGGCGGTCGCGAACGGTTCGTCGTCGAGGTCAGCGTCCGCATCCGTGCCCACGGGGGTGTCGGCGGCGTCGGTACCTTCGGCCTCCTTGGTGACCTCGCTGACCTCAGGAGTCTCGGCGGCGGCCTCGGCGGCCTCGGCGGTGGTGGACTCAGGGGTCTCGGTCGTCTCGTCATCAGTCTTCGTAACCATGCCCCGCACCGTACGGACGGAGTCTGAGAGCTCTCTTAACGAGCTGAGTCCGGGCTGAGACCGGCCTGTGCCGGGCCTGTGTACGGCCGGGGCACTTGTCCGATCAGGCGCACACCAGCACACGTCGATAGAATTCGGACATGGCAGAGCGGCCCGTCGCGTCGACTGCGCCCGAGCTTGTGCTCGAAACCGATGCCGGACCCACGGTGATGAGCCCGAGCAGGGACTACCACGTCGGTCGCGACCCCATGAGTGACATCGTCATCGACGACGCCCGCGTCTCATGGCACCACGCGGTGCTCCGGCCCGTCGACGACCACTGGTCTCTGGAGGACGAGGACAGTACGAACGGCACGTACACCGGGGGCCGGCGCATCCACGAGTCCGGGGTGGGGCCGGGGACGGTCATCAGGTTCGGTCACCCCGCGGACGGACCGCGCGCCGTGCTGGTCGGCCATGAGCCACCGCCGCCGCCCAGGCCCATGACGCATCACCTGTCGGATCAGATACCGGACCGCATTCCTGATCACGTACTTGATCAGGTGTCAGCGACACGCCGCGCCCCGGAACGGCCTTCATCCGTCTCCATGCCCGGCGCGACCGGCACGTTCCGGCAGCCGACGACCGTGCGGCCGCTGCCCGCCCGGACCGTGCACCTCGGCCGCAGCGCCGACAACGACCTCGTGGTCGACGACCTGACCGTCTCCCGCCGTCACGCCGAGCTGCGGGCGCGGCCCGACGGCACGTACGAGATCGTCGACCTCGGCTCGCACAACGGCACCTACCTCAACGGCACACCGGTCTCCCGCGCCCGGGTCTCGCCCGGGGACATCGTGGGCATCGGCCACTCCGCGTTCTGCCTGGTCGGCGACACGCTGCAGGAGTTCGTCGACACCGGTGAGGTCTCGCTCGACGTCCAAGGCCTGGCGGTCACCGTGGACCGGGGCCGCAAGACGCTCCTCGATCACGTCTCGTTCCCGGTCGGCGAGAAGTGCCTGCTCGCCGTCGTGGGCCCGAGCGGCGCGGGCAAGTCCACGCTGCTCAACGCGCTGACCGGGCTGCGCCCCGCCGACCAGGGCTCGGTCCTGTACGACGGCCGCGACCTGTACCGCGACTACGCCGAACTGCGCCAGCGCATCGGCCTGGTGCCGCAGGACGACATCCTGCACTCGCAGTTGACCGTGCGCCGGGCCCTCGGCTACGCGGCCGAACTCCGCTTCCCGCAGGACACCGAGAAGTCGGAACGGCGCGACCGCGTCGACGAGGTCGTCCGCGAGCTGGGCCTCGAACAGCGGGCGACGCAGCCGATCCACAGCCTCTCCGGCGGCCAGCGCAAGCGCGTCAGCGTCGCCCTCGAACTGCTCACCAAGCCGTCACTGCTCTTCCTCGACGAGCCGACGTCCGGGCTCGACCCGGGCATGGACCGCTCGGTGATGCACATGCTGCGCGGCCTCGCCGACGACGGGCGGACCGTCATCGTCGTCACGCACAGCGTCCTCAGCCTGGAGGTGTGCGACCGGCTGCTGGTCCTCGCCCCTGGAGGGAAGATCGCGTTCTACGGCCCGCCGGGGGACGCGCTCGGGTTCTTCGGCTTCGAGGAGTGGCCGGAGGCGTTCGAGGCCTTCGAGAACGACCGCGACCGCGGCTGGGCGGAGGACTACAACACGTCCCTGTTCCACCGTCAGTACATCGTGAACTCCACGGCACAGCCCCGGCTGCCGGCCACCCCCGTGAAGGAGGTGGCCCCGCCGCCGAGGACACGGAGCTGGGGCGCGCAGCTGCGGACGCTCGTACGCCGGTACGCGGCCGCGCTGAGCGCCGACCGGACCTTCCTCGCCATCATGATCGCGCTGCCGTTCGTCATGGGCGCGATGGTGCGTGCGCTGGCCGGCAGCCGTCTCACCCAGGAGTCGGCGATGAACGCGCTGCTCCTCCTGTGTGTGGGCGGTGTGCTCACGGGCGCCGCCAACGCCGTGCGCGAGCTGGTGAAGGAACGGGTGATCTACCAGCGGGAACGTGCCGTCGGGCTGTCCAGATCCGCGTATCTGATGTCCAAGGTCGTCGTCCTCGGCACGATCACGGTGCTTCAGGCCATCGTGCTCACGCTCGTCGGGCTCGTCGGTGTCGACCTCAACGCGCCCGGTGGCAAGGGGGTGTTGATGCCTCCGCTGATGGAGATCACGCTGACGGTGGCACTCCTGTCGTTCACGGCGATGATGCTCGGTCTGCTCGTGTCCGCGCTCGTGCGCAAGGAGGAGGTCACCATGCCTCTCCTGGTGCTCCTCGCGATCATCCAGGTCGTGTTCTGCGGTGCGCTGCTCCAACTGCACGGGGTGCCCGGAATCGAGCAGTTGTCGTGGCTGGTTCCGTCGAGGTGGGCGCTGGCCGCGATGGCGGGCACGGTCGGGCTGTCCCGGATCGTGCCGGGGAAGCTGACGAGCGACCCCCTGTTCGAGCACGCCACCGGGGTGTGGCTGCTCAACATGGGGATGCTGGTCGTGCTCTCGGTCGTCTTCGGATTCGCCGTCGCGCGCCTGCTGCGCCGGCACGAGCCCGCCATCATGCGGAAGTAGCGGAGAGGCGCCCATGGCGACACCGGAGTTCCGCCCCACCCATGTCGTGCCTCCGGACGGGATGCCCGCCTGGGAGGAGCCGGACGTGTCCCGGCCCACGCAGCCGCTCGACCCGCTGCTCCCCGTCGAGCTGGTCGACCGGCGCGCGGACTGGGGCCGGATCGTGTGCGCCAACGGCTGGTCGGCGTGGGTCGACGGCCGCCTGCTCGTCGCCGTGCCGCGCGACCCGCCCCAGGCCGGAAAGCCCATGGCCCGCACGGCGGATCCGCGCCCGCTGATGGCACGCGTCGAGGAGGCCGCGGGCCAGTACCGGCGGGCCGCGCTGGAACTGGCCGAGCAGCGCATCGACGGGGAGACGTTCCGGCGCCGCACGCAGGGGCTGCGCGTGGGGATGGTCGTCGACGGCGAGGCGGTGTGGCTGTACGACGCCGAGCACGAGCGGTGGGTGTACAGCGACGGCACTCAGCTGAGTACGTACGCGGCGGGGGCGGGACCGGGACGGCCGAGCGCGGCGACACCGGCTCCCGCGGCCGGGCCTGCACCTGCCGCGGCCCCGGAACCCACCCGCGTCGTGGACCCGGAGGAGGTCGCCTACGCGGGCCCGGAGGAGGTCGCCGACGCGGGCGCGGACGGGACGGCCCCCGGTCCGGACGAGAACGCCGATGAGGGACGGCCCGCCCCCGAGCCGACACGCATCGTGGACCCGGAAGAGATGAGCGGATACCCGACCGCGGAGCGCGGCGCCGAGGAGCCCTCTGCCCCCGCTCCCGTTCGGGACGGCCCCCGGCGCGGTGACCGGTGATGACGGACGATGCGCAGTTGCCCGTCGGCCGGCCGTCCGATCTGCTCGGGCGGCAGATCGCCGGGTACCGCGTGGAGAGCGAGATCGGCCGGGGCGGCATGGCGGTCGTCTACCGGGCCACGGACCTACGCCTCGACCGCACCGTCGCGCTCAAGCTGCTCGCCCCCGAACTCGTCCGCAACGACACCTTCCGTAAACGGTTCACGCACGAGTCGCGCGTCGCCGCCGCGATCGACCATCCGCACATCGTGCCGGTCTTCGAGGCCGGCGAGACCGAGGGCATCCTCTACATCGCCATGCGCTTCGTCGCGGGCCAGGACCTGCGCGCGCTCATCGACCGCCAGGGGCCGCTGCCCGCGGAGACGGCGGTACGGATCGCCGCGCAGGTCGCGTCCGCGCTCGACGCCGCCCACGACCACGACCTGGTGCACCGGGACGTGAAGCCCGGCAACATCCTGGTCGCCGCGGGAACGGACAGCGACCACCCCGAGCACGTCTACCTCACCGACTTCGGCCTGACGAAGAAGTCGCTGTCGCTGACGGGGTTCACGTCCGTGGGGCAGTTCGTCGGCACGCTCGACTATGTGGCGCCCGAGCAGATCTCCGGCCGCCCGGTCGACGGCCGGTGCGACGTCTACAGCCTCGCCTGCGTCGTCCAGGAGACCCTGACCGGCCTGCCGCCGTTCCAGCGCGACGACGACATGGCGCTGCTGTGGGCCCACCAGTTCGACCCGCCGCCGCCCCTGACCGGGCTGCGCCCGGATCTCCCGGCGGCGATGAACGGCGTACTCGCCAAGGCGCTGGCGAAGAGCCCGGACGACCGCTACGACTCGTGCCTCCAGTTCGTGGCGGCCCTGCGCGCGGCGGTCCGTGGCGGCGCCCGGGACGACCATCCTCCGACGCAGGTGAACGGCCGGATCAGTACGTGGTCCCCCACGGCCGGGCCCCCGCCCGCACCCCCGCGATGGGCGCTGCCGGTCTTCACAGGCCTGGTGCGCTAGCCCCCAGCCCCGCCCCTGCTCCGATCCGGTCAGTTGCGAAACGGTCAGTCGCGAAACGGTCAGCTCCGGTCCGGCTTCGCCGTCTCCACCTCTCCACGCCGGTGGCGCCGGGACGCGAGCAGGCCGCCGAGGAACCCGGTGCCCAGGCCCCACAGGACCGCGAGGCCGAGGGCGCTCCACACGTTCGGTCGGAGCGACATCTCTCCGCCGAGCCTGCCGCCGAGATCGCCGAGGCCGAGGAGCGACAGGCCGTAGTACGCGGAGACCCGGGCGAGAAGGCAGATGGCCAGCACGGTCAGGACGAGGGCCGCCGCCATGTGGAGGGCGTGCTGCCAGGCCCTCATCCGGGCGGGTGACCGCAGCGCCATGCCGAACGCGGCCGCCAGCGTCAGGATCGCGGCCACCGCGATCGACCACCAGACGCGGCCGTCCTGCGCGGCGAGCGTGCTGACGTCGACGGTGGAGATGTCGGGCGTGCGGAGCACGGCGTCGAGGATGTGCGGCACGGGCAGGCCGAACGGACCGTCGACCTTGCCTTCCCAGGACGCGCCGAGGCCGATGGTGTAGCCGAACCAGACGAGGTTGGGCAGGCCCAGGAGGATCACGGCGAACGTCTCGGAAGCGTGGCCGCGCGTCGCGGCGACGACGAGACCGATGACGACGCCCAGCACCACGTACACGAGCAGCAGCGCTGCCATCGCGTACGCGGCCGGGCGCACCGACTCCTGGAAGCGGACGAGGCGGGCGGGGAGCGGGGCGGCGCGTGACACGAGGACGGCGAGAATCATGACGCCCGCGAGCCACAGCAGGCCGAAGAGCAGCGTGAGGGGCAGGTTCGTCCGGAATCCGACCTTGGGTGGGCCGTCCAGGACGCCCTCGATGACGCCGCCGGTCGGGTCCGTGACGGGGATCTCGAAATCCTGCCTGGCCAGGAACGAGAGGACGACGATCGCCACCACCCACGGCACGGCCACCCGCCCGGCCCAGCCCAGGAGTTCGCCGCCGCTCGCGATGGCCCGGTGGCGCAGCGGCCGCAGGAAGCCCGCGGCGATCACCAGTGCTCCGGCGAGGGTGACGGAAAGGGGCAGGACCGAGATGTCGGCGTGTGTCTGGGCGAGTTCTCCGGCGTTTCCGGCCAGTTCGACGGAGCCGCCGGCCGCCATCACCACGACGGCGACGACCACTCGGGGGAAGGCGCTCCCGGGAAGCCCGGTGGCGCCCGCGGCCCACAGGCCGAGGGCGGCCGTGACCACCATGGCCACGAGCCCGGCGAGCACGGCGACGAGGGCCGCGGCCCAGCCGTGTTTCGCGCTGCGCCTGGCGCCGGTCCGGCCGTCGGATGCCTGTTCACTCACGGGGCCACGCTAGGCAGGCGCCGGGCGGTCCGCCCCTCGGGAGGGCCGACCGCGTCGCGTCGCGGGCCGTACGAGTTCGGCTTGCGGGCCGTACGAGTACGGAGCACACAATGTGGAGGTAACGGGATATAGGGGACTGGGCCGCCGGACCGCGAGGCGGGCCCTCCCTGTCCCGCCCCATGCCTCCTACGGTGAGAAGAAGCGCCCGTGAGTGACCGACCGACGGAGCCCGGCCGCCCCACCGGCCCCCCATCCGGCCCACTCTCGGGCCCGGCCCGGCCCGCGCCCGAACCTCCGTCGGCGCCCGGGCCCCCCTCAGCACCGCCGCCCGGCGAAGGCTCCGGCTCGGGCGCTGGTTCAGGCGCTGGTTCAGGCTCTGGCAGTACGGGCGGCGGCCCGGGCGGCACGCCACCCCCGGGCGACACCCCGCCCCCCGGTGGCACCCCGCCCCCGGACGGCCCACACCCCGGTCGCCCCTGGTGGCGCTTCACGCCCAGGAAGCTCGTGGCGCTCGGCGTCCTGATCGCCGCCGCGGTGGTCCTCACTGTCGTCCTCACCAACTTCGGCGGCGGTGGTGGAGGCGGCGGGACCGCGGCCGGCGACGAGCTCTTCCTCCAGAGCGCCAGCTCGTCCGGCCCCGACCCGTACACCGGGTCGAGCACCCGGAAGGGCGCCACCGCGACCACGCCGACCGCGCTGCCGAGCGCCTCGGGGACCGGCCCGTCGCAGAACGCCAACATCGTCCGGGGCGTCGAGGGCTCCGCCCCCGGTCTGTACGGCGGCACCCGCGACGTCTCCAGCTGCGACGTGGAGAAGCAGATCCGCGCGCTGGGCGCGGAGCCGGACAAGAACAAGGCGTTCGCCTCCGTCCTCGGTCTCGCCCCGTCCGGTGTCCCCGCCTATCTGCGGTCGCTGACCCCGGTCCAGCTCCGCCTCGACACCCGGGTCACGAACCACGGCTTCCGCGACGGCGCGGCGACGGCCTTCCAGTCCGTGCTCCAGTCCGGCACCGCCGTGCTCGTGAACGACCGCGGGGAGCCGCGCGTGCGCTGCTCGTGCGGGAACCCGCTGCTCGCCCCGGTGCCTCTGCGGGGGCCGGTGAAGCGTCAGGGCAAGGCCTGGTCGGCGTACAAGTCGTCGAACGTGGTGGTCGTGTCGCCTGCGCCGCAGCCGGTGGCCAGGTTCGTGATGTACGACCCGGAGACCGAGGGCTGGTTCACCCGAACCGCGGGCACCACCGGTGGCAGCGACCGCAGGACCACGCCGCGCACCCCTCCCGGGGCCTCCCCCTCGAACGCCTCGACCGCCCCGTCGTCCGGGACGCCGGAGTCGTCCTCGTCGTCCCCGTCGTCCCCGTCGTCCGAGGCGTCGCAGCCGCCGTCGTCCGAGGCACCCGGAGAATCGTCGGCCCCGCCGTCGAACGCGGAGTCCCCCGCCCCCGAGCCACCCGCCTCACAACCGGCGAGCTAGCACCGGCCCACGAGGTCACGGGCATCCGGAACGGCCCGGCGGATCAAAGCGCGCGCCACTCAGGCGCGAGCACCGACCACACCTCAAGGTCCTGCTTGACGCCCTTGTGCGTGCTGGCCTCGCGCAGAACGCCCTCCCGCTTCATGCCGAGTCGCCGCGCCACGTTCAGGCTGGGCCCGTTCTCGGAGGAGGCGACCCACTCCACCCGGTGGATGCCGCGTTCGAGGACCGCCCAGTCGATGAGGACGCGCGCACCGCGTGTGACGAGACCGCGCCCGGCCGCGGCGGGCTCGAGCCAGCAGCCGATCTCGCAGTTGCCGCCCTCCACGTCGAAGATCCGGAAGAGCAGGCCGCCGACGAGCGTCCCGTCCAGCCAGATCCCGTACAGGCTTCCGGTGTCGGCGGCGCGCTTGTCGGCGTAGGACCTGAGCAGATCACGGGCCGTGTCGACGTCCTTGATGTTCGAGCCGAACGAGATGTGCTGCCCGATGAACTCGCGGCCGCGCTCCAGATGGGTGAGGAACTGCTCGGCGTGCCACGGCTCAAGGGGCCGCAGTTCCGCGCCGTCGTCACCCAGGGAGATCGTGTACATCGCGCTTGTGCTCCTCGGCCTCGGCCTTCACCAGTGTGTCCAGCAGGGCGCCGTCCGCGGCCGGGTGCTGTCCAGGAATACTCGCATGCGGCTCGCGGCACTCGGGCGGCTCGATGCTGATGCGGGGCAGTCGGCGGTCGAGCCACTTCGGCAGCCACCAGTTGGCCCCGCCGAGCATGTGCATGAGGGCGGGCACCAGGAGCGTGCGCAGGACGAACGCGTCGAGGGCGACAGCGGCGGCCAGGGCGATGCCGAACATCGCGATGACGCGGTCACCGCTGAGGACGAAGGCCAGGAAGACCGAAATCATGATCACGGCCGCGGAGTTGATGACGCGGCTGGTCTCGGCGAGCCCGACGCGGACGGATCGCCGGTTGTCGCCGGTCTCCAGCCACTCCTCGTACATGCGGCTGACCAGGAACACCTGGTAGTCCATCGAGAGCCCGAACAGGACCGACACCATGATCACGGGGAGGAAGGGCTCGATCGGGCCCGCTCTGCCGAGGCCGAGCATCTCGCTGCCCCAGCCCCACTGGAAGATCGCGACGACGACGCCGAAGGCGGAGGCGACGGCCGCGACGTTCATCGCGGCGGCCTTGAGGGGAATGCCGATCGAGCGGAAGGCGAGGAGCAGCAGGACGCAGCCGAGTCCGATGACGACGCCCACGAAGAGCGGCAGTTTGCCGATGATGACGTCGGCGAAGTCGTCGTAGCTGGCGGTGACGCCGCCGAGCCGTACGTCGAGGGACGTGCCCTTCTCGGCCGCGGGGATGACGTCGGTGCGCAGCCGGTCGACGAGCTCGCTGGTCTTCTGGGACTGGGGCGCGGACTTCGGCACGACGGTCAGGAAGGCGGCGGTGCCGCTGTCGTTGTACGTCGCCGGGGTCACGGAGGAGACGCCATCGGCCGAGCCGATCATGGACTCCAGACGGCTCACGGCCACCTGGTCGCCGGCGCCGTCTATGGGGGTGACGAGGGTGAGCGGCCCGTTCACGCCGGGCCCGAATCCGTCGGCCAGAAGGTCGTAGGCCTGCCTGGTCGTGGACGCCGACGCGTTGTTTCCCTGGTCGGACGTGCCCAGGTGCAGGAAGAGCGTGGGCACCGAGAGCACCGTGATCACGCCGAGGGCGAGGCCGGCGAGGAGCCGGGGGTGGTGCTCCACGAAGGCGGCCCAGCGGGCGGCGACCCCGGTCGGCAGCTCGGGCTCGGGGCCGTGTGCGGCGAGTCTGCGCCGCTGGCGCCTGCTGAGCGCGCGCATGCCGATGAACGACAGGAGCGCGGGCAGCAGCGTGACGGACGCGGCGACGGTGAGCAGCACGGTCAGGGAGGCGGCGATCGCGACGCCGTTGAGGAAGCTGAGGCGCAGGATCAGCATGCCGAGGAGCGCGATGCAGACGGTGGCGCCGGCGAAGACGACCGCGCGCCCGGTGGTGGCGACGGCGCGCTCCGCCGCCTCGTCCACGGACAGGCCCTGCTTCAGGCCGCGCCGGTGCCGGGTCACGATGAACAGCGCGTAGTCGATGCCGACGCCGAGGCCGACGAGCATGCCGAGCATCGGGGCGAAGTCGGCGACGGTCATCACATGGCCGAGGAGCACGATGCCGGAGGCGGCGGTGCCCACGCTGACCAGGGCCGTGGCGATCGGCAGGGCGCTGGCCGCGAGGGAGCCGAAGGCGAGCAGGAGGACGACGGCCGCGACCACGACGCCGACGATCTCGGCGACATGCCCCTGGGCGGACTCGGTCAGGGCGACGGCGCTGCCGCCGAGTTCGACCCGCAGTCCGTCGGGGGCGTTGTTCTCGGCGGCCTTGGCGGTGTCGACGAGACGTTGCGCGTCGGCCTTGGCGATGTCGCCGGACTGCTGGTCGAAGGTGACCGTGGCGTAGGCGGTGCGTCCGTCGGCGCTTGTCTGGCCGGTGCCCTGCTGCTCGTACGGGCCGGTGACCGCGGCGATGCCGGGCAGGTGCTCGATCCTGTCGAGCGTGCGGGTCATGCGCTCTTTCACGTCGGCGGCGCGGACCATGCTGCCGTCCGTGTGCCAGACGACGGTGTCGCTGTCGCCGCCGAGGCCGGGGAATGCGTCGTCGAGGAGTTGCGTGGCGCGCCCCGACTCGGTGCCCGGTGCCTCGTAGTCGTTCGAATAGGAGGAGCCCCCGACGGCCGCTGCCGCGCTCGTGCCGCCGAGGGCGAGGAGCCACAGCAGGACGACTACGAGGCGGTGCCGTGCACACCATCGTGCGAGTGCTGCCACGGACGCGCTCCCAGGGTTGTGGATCTTCACCGGGAACGCCCGCAAAGACACATGAGCAATGGCAAGCCACTCTTACAGCAAGAAGTGATCCTTTGTCGCTTTCGTGGCCTTAGTCACAAGGGCGCGGGAGTTCGCGGTCACCTTCCGGTCCGGTGACGCGGCTCGCCTTCTGCGGCCCGTCAGCCGAGGAACTGAAGTCCCGCCCAGAGCGCCACCGTTGACACGACCAGGGTCGCCGGGACCGTGAGCACGCCGAGCCGGGTGAAGTCACCGAGCTCGGGATGCACGTCGTGGGCGTGGACGATGCGGCGCCACAGGAGCGTGGCGAGCGAGCCCACATACGTGAGGTTGGGGCCGAGGTTGACGCCGATGAGGACGGCGAGGACCGGCCCCGCACCCGCGGGCCCCGCCACGGGGAGCAGCGCGAGAACGGCCGGAAGGTTGTTGATCAGGTTGGAGAGCAGGGCCGCGACGCCGGCGACGGCGAGCAGCGCGGGAAGCGACGAGCCCTCGGGCAGCAGCCGGTCGATGCCGTCCCCGAGCCCGTTGTCGACGACCGCCTTGACCACGATCCCGAGCGCGAGGACGAAGAGGCAGAAGTACGGGTGCGCCGACTTCACCAGCGCGAGCGGGGTCGTGCGCCGCTGCCCCAGCGCCCGCACCGCGAGGACGGCCGTGCCGGCGATCGCCGCCCACAGCGGGTCGATCCCGGCGAACGAGGTGACCACGAAGCCCACGAGCGTCAGCGCGAGGACGGTGAGGGTGAACACCGGCAGGCCGGGCGGCTCCTCGGCGTCCGGCTCGTGGGCGGGCGCCGCCAGGTCGTCGGCGAAGTACCGCCGGAACACCACGTACTCGACGGCGATCGCGCCCAGCCACGGCAGGGCCATGAGCCCCGCGAACCGCGCGAAGGTGAGGCCGCTCGCGGTGAAGGCGAGGAGATTGGTGAGGTTCGAGACCGGCAGAAGCAGCGAGGCGGAGTTGGCGAGGTGGGCGCTCGCGTAGACGTGCGGGCGCGGCCTCGCGCCGATCCGGCGGGCGGTGGCGAGGACGACCGGCGTGAGCAGCACGACAGTGGCGTCCAGGCTCAGCACCGCGGTGATCACGGCGGCCGCGGCGAAGACCCCGCCGAGCATGCGGCGCGGACTGCCCTTGCAGGCCCGCGCGATGGCGTCGCCCGCGGCCTTGAACAGGCCCTCGTCGGCGCAGAGCTGAGCGAGCACCAGGACGGCGGCGAGGAACCCGACGACCGGGAGCAGGTCCTGTGTCTCGGCCCACGCGTGCGCGGGCGACACGGCGCCGACGGCCACGACGATCGCCGCCGCGGGCACGGCGACGACGGCCTCCGGCAGCTGCCGGGGACGGACCACGGCGAAGCCGAGGATGAGCAGGAGGAGGGTGACGGAGAGGAGTTCGGCGGGGATGGTGCTCAACGTGCGACTCCAGAATTCGTGCTCCCCCTGCCCCCTTTCCGAAGTCCGGGGGCTCCGCCCCGGACCCCGGTCCTCACACGCCGGACGGGCTGGCTCTTTGAGCCCGTCCGGCGTGTGAGGACACAGAACCTCAGCCCTCGGAGACGCCCAGCTTCTCCAGGATCAGCTCCTTGACGCGCGCCGCGTCGGCCTGACCCCGGGTCGCCTTCATGACGGCGCCCACGAGCGCGCCGACGGCGGCGACCTTGCCGCCACGGATCTTGTCGGCGATCCCGGCGTTGCCCGCGATGGCCTCGTCGACGGCCGCGCCGAGCGCGCCCTCGTCCGAGACGACCTTCAGGCCGCGCTTCTCGACGACCGTGTCCGGGTCGCCCTCGCCCGCGAGGACACCCTCGATGACCTGGCGCGCCAGCTTGTCGTTGAGGTCACCGGCGGAGACGAGCGCCGCCACCCGGGCCACCTGGGCCGGGGTGATGGGCAGCTCGTCGAGCGCGGTGCCCGACTCGTTGGCGTTACGGGCGAGCTCACCCATCCACCACTTGCGGGCCGAGACGGAGTCGGCGCCGGCCTCGATCGTGGCGACGATCGGGTCGACCGCGCCCGCGTTGAGGATCGACTGCATGTCGTGCTCGGAGACGCCCCACTCCTCGCGCAGCCGGTTACGGCGCACGCGCGGCATCTCGGGCAGCCCCGAGCGCAGCTCCTCCACCCAGGCGCGGGCGGGCGCCACCGGCACCAGGTCCGGCTCGGGGAAGTAGCGGTAGTCCTCGGCGTTGTCCTTGATACGGCCCGACGTGGTGGAGCCGTCCTCCTCGTGGAAGTGACGGGTCTCCTGCACGATCGTGCCGCCGGACGACAGGACAGCGGCGTGGCGCTGGATCTCGTAACGGGCGGCACGCTCGACGGAACGCAGCGAGTTGACGTTCTTCGTCTCCGAGCGGGTGCCGAAGGGCGCCTCGGGGCCGGTGCGCAGCGACAGGTTCACGTCGCAGCGCATCTGGCCCTTGTCCATGCGGGCCTCGGAGACGTCGAGCGCCTTGATGACCTCGCGCAGCTCGGCGACGTACGCCTTCGCGACCTCCGGCGCACGCTCCCCGGCGCCCTCGATCGGCTTGGTGACGATCTCGATGAGGGGGATGCCGGCGCGGTTGTAGTCGAGCAGGGAGTGCGAGGCGCCGTGGATACGGCCCGTCGCACCACCGACGTGCAGCGACTTGCCGGTGTCCTCCTCCATGTGGGCGCGCTCGATCTCCACACGGAAGATCTCGCCGTCCTCCAGCTGTACGTCGAGGTAGCCGTTGAAGGCGATGGGCTCGTCGTACTGGGAGGTCTGGAAGTTCTTCGGCATGTCCGGATAGAAGTAGTTCTTCCGGGCGAAACGGCACCAGTCGGCGATCTCGCAGTTGAGCGCGAGGCCGATCTTGATGGCCGACTCGACGCCGATCGCGTTGACGACCGGGAGCGAGCCGGGCAGGCCGAGACAGGTGGGGCAGGTCTGCGAGTTGGGCTCGGCGCCCAGCTCGGTGGAGCACCCGCAGAACATCTTCGTCTTCGTACCCAGCTCGACATGGACCTCGAGGCCCATGACGGGGTCGTACGTCGCGAGTGCCGCGTCGTACGACATCAGTTCAGTGACGGTCACGGTGAGACTTTCCCTCTCAGCCCAGCAGGACGTCGTCGTCGCCCAGGCGCTTCAGCTCCCGGTAGAGGATCGCCAGGCCGGTAACGATGGCGGCGGCGGACACCGCGGCGTCGATGAGCCGCAGGGTGTCGTGATCGTTGCGGGCCAGCTTCGCCTGCTTCGCGACACTGATCGCGCCAAATGCAGTGGTCGCAATCGACACGTATGCGCCGGTCTTGGACTTCTTGAAGTTCTTGGCCTTCTTTGCCATGGCACTCACAGCGACGGAGCCTCCTCGAGCAGCGGATGCCCCCACTTTTCCACGAAGGCGGCCTCGACGGCAGCGCCGACCTTGTACAGGCGATCGTCCTTCATGGCGGGGGCGATGATCTGCAGCCCGACCGGCAGGCCGTCCTCCGGCGCGAGGCCGCACGGCAGCGACATGGCGGCGTTGCCCGCCATGTTGGTCGGGATCGTGCACACGTCGGCCAGGTACATCGCCATCGGGTCGTCGGCGCGCTCACCGATCGGGAAGGCGGTGGTCGGCGTCGTCGGCGAGACGATCACGTCGACCTGCTCGAAGGCGCGCTCGAACTCCTGGGTGATCAGGGTGCGGACCTTCTGGGCACTGCCGTAGTACGCGTCGTAGTAGCCGGAGCTGAGCGCGTACGTACCGAGGATGACGCGGCGCTTGACCTCGTCGCCGAAGCCGGCCTCACGGGTGAGGGCGGTGACGTCCTCGGCCGACTTCGTGCCGTCGTCGCCGACCCGCAGGCCGTAGCGCATGGCGTCGAAGCGGGCCAGGTTGGACGAGCACTCGGACGGCGCGATCAGGTAGTACGCCGACAGGGCCAGGTCGAAGGTCGGGCAGTCCAGCTCGACGATCTCGGCGCCGAGCGACTTCAGCAGCTCGACCGACTCGTTGAAGCGCTGGACGACGCCGGCCTGGTAGCCCTCGCCGGAGAACTGCTTGACGACGCCGACGCGCATGCCCTGGACCGAGCCGTTGCGCGCGGCCTCGACGACCGGCGGGACCGGCGCGTCGATGGACGTCGAGTCGAGCGGGTCGTGGCCGGCGATGACCTCGTGCAGGAGCGCCGCGTCCAGGACCGTGCGGGCGCAGGGGCCGCCCTGGTCGAGGGAGCTGGAGAACGCCACCATGCCGTAGCGCGAGACGCCGCCGTAGGTCGGCTTGACGCCGACGGTGCCGGTGACGGCCGCGGGCTGGCGGATCGAACCGCCGGTGTCCGTGCCGATGGCGAGCGGGGCCTCGTAGGCGGCGAGGGCCGCGGAGGAACCGCCGCCGGAGCCGCCGGGGATACGGGTGAGGTCCCACGGGTTGCCGGTCGGGCCGTAGGCGCTGTTCTCGGTGGAGGACCCCATGGCGAACTCGTCCATGTTGGTCTTGCCGAGGATGATGACGTCGGCGTCCTTGAGCTTGCGCGTCAGGGTGGCGTCGTACGGCGGGATCCAGCCTTCGAGGATCTTCGAACCGACGGTGGTCGGGATGCCCTCGGTGGTGAAGATGTCCTTCAGCGCGAGCGGTACGCCGGCCAGCGGGCCGAGCTTCTCGCCCGCTTCGCGCTTGGCGTCGACGGCGCGGGCCTGTGCGAGCGCGCCCTCACGGTCGACGTGCAGGAAGGCGTGCACCTTCTCGTCGACGGCCTCGATCCGGGCCAGGTGGGCCTCGGTGACCTCGACGGCCGTGAGCTCGCCGGCGGCGATCTTCGAGGCGATCTCGGCGGCGGTGAGCTTGATGATGTTGCTGTCCGTCATGGTGATTAGTCCTCCCCCAGGATCTGCGGCACCTTGAAACGCTGCTGTTCCTGGGCCGGGGCGCCGGAGAGCGCCTGCTCGGGGGTGAGCGACGGACGAACCTCGTCCGCCCGCATGACGTTCGTCAGCGGGAGCGGGTGGGAGGTCGGCGGTACGTCTTGGTCGGCGACCTCCGAGACGCGGGCGACCGCGCCGATGATGTCGTCGAGCTGTCCGGCGAAGTGGTCGAGCTCTTCGTCCTTCAGCTCCAGACGCGCCAGCCGTGCGAGGTGTGCGACCTCCTCGCGCGTGATGCCAGGCATGCAGCGATCCTCTGGGGTGAGTGAGTGTGGTTTGGGCCGGGGCCAGTCGTCCCATTCCCGTCGTCCGCCCGAGGGGCGGGTCGTGCGTCGTCCGGTGTGTGCGATCGCAAGGCGCCGGAGCGTCCTCGTGGCGGAGCCACGTGGACGATTCGGCAACGCGGCGAGTGCGTGCCGGGCGTCGCACGACAGACGGGAATGGGACGACTGGCCCCAATCCTATGGGGCACGGTGCCGTGCCCCCTAAACGGTTTCCCGTTCGGAGGCCCTGACACCTCCGGTCACCCCTGTACGGCTCAGTTGACCGTCTGTCCCGACGACTGGTCCTCGGCCTCGGCGGCGAGGACGGAGGGCCGCTGCCAACCGCGGGAGCCGCGCGCCCGCAGCCACGCCGTCGTCTCGTCCGGCGGCATCGCGGCGGCCACCAGCCAGCCCTGGACGGCGTCGCACCTGAGGTCGCGCAGGCGCTCCCAGGTCTCGTCGTCCTCGACGCCCTCGGCGACGACGAGCAGGCCGAGCGAGTGCGCCAGGTCGACGGTGCAGCGGACGATCTCCGCGTCCTCGTTGTCCACGGCGAGGCGGGCCACGAACGAGCGGTCGATCTTCAGCTCGCTGACCGGGAGGCGGCGCAGGTGGACGAGGGAGGAGTAGCCGGTGCCGAAGTCGTCGAGGGACATCTTCACGCCGTGCCCGGTGAGCCCGGCGAGGGTGTCGGCGGCGCGCTGGGGGTCCTCCAGCAGGACGTGCTCGGTTATCTCCAGCTGGAGGGCGCCCGGGGGGACGCCGTGCCGGGCGAGCCGCGCGGCGACGGCGCCGGCGAATCCCGGGGTGTGCACGTCCCTCGGCGACACGTTCACCGCGACCGGCACGCGCAGGCCCTGCGCCCGCCAGCGGGCAACCTGCGCGAGCGCCGTCTCCAGGACGTACTCGGTCAGATGGGGCATGAGTCCGGACGACTCGGCGATGGCGATGAACTCGTCCGGCGGGACCTTCCCCCGCTCGGGGTGCACCCAGCGCACCAGCGCCTCGAGTCCCGCGACCTGTCCGTCGAAGCGGACCTTCGGCTGGTAGTGCAGCTCCACTTCGCCCGCGTCGAGCGCGCGGCGCAGATCGCCGAGCAGGCCGAGGCGGTCCGGGGTGTTGGAGTCCCGCTTCGACTCGTAGACCTCGACGCCCGTACGGTCGCGCTTCGCCTGGTACATCGCGACGTCCGCGCGGCGCAGGAGCCCTTCGGCGTCGAGCGCGTGGTCGGGGAAGACGGCCAGTCCGGCGCTGGCCTCCAGGACCAGGGTGAGTCCGTCCAGGTCGAGCGGGGAACCGAGGGCGGCGACCAGGGTGCGCGCCACTCGGGTGGCGGAGGTCGTGGAGTCGACCACGGGCAGGAGGACGGCGAACTCGTCGCCGCCGAGGCGTGCGGCCTCCGCCCCACGGGGCAGGGCCATCCGGAGCCGGTCGGCGATCTGAAGCAGCAGCCGGTCCCCCGCCAGGTGGCCGAGGGTGTCGTTGACCGACCGGAAGCGGTCCAGGTCGATCAGCATGAGGGCGCTGCGCGCGCCGATCCGCTCGGCGTCGTCGAGCGCGGTCCAGGTCCGCTCCAGGAGCCACTGCCGGTTGGGCAGCCCGGTGAGCGGGTCGCGCAGCTGCTCCTCGGCGCGGGCCCGGGCGATCCACAACGTCGAGTCGAGCGCGATGAGCGGGACGGCGAACAGCGGCAGCAGCTCGGGCAGCGCGATCGCGACCACGCAGATCAGCGGGGCGATGCCGAGCAGGGCGGCGCCGACGAGGCCCTGACGGACGAGGGCTGTGCGGGCGACGGTGGGCAGGCCGGAGGTGCGCGGCGCGTGGACGTACCAGAGCAGGCTGCGCGTGACCGTGAGGTAGGTGGCCGCGACGAGCGCCACCTCGGGGACGTTGAGGACCGTCCAGGTCTCCGGCCTCCACGGGGACTCCACGGACGGGACCTGGCCGAACACGGCGAGCGCGAGGCCACCCGCGCCGATGCCGATGATGTCGACCGCGCCCTGCAGGATGCCCTGGCGCCAGCGGTGCCGGCGGGCGATGCCGACGAGGACGACGACGGTGAGGCTGACCATGCCGGCGGGTACCCAGCCGTAGAGCAGCAGGACCGCGAGCGTTAAGGCCGCGCCCGAGCCGGTGCCGCCCCACCAGCGGTCGCGGCCGAGCGCGACGAGGTGGCCGACGATGATGCCGGTCAGCACGGCCAGGGCCCAGCCGGCGCCGCCGGACGGGAAGAGCGCGTGGCTGCCGGTGAAGGCGCGGTAGAAGCCGGTGCCGAGGACGGCGGCGGCGAGGGCGACGATCGTGAGAGGCAGCACGGGCAGCGCTCCCAGCCAGGAGCGCTCCCCGCCGTCCCCCTCCTCGCCGAAGGTCCCGTACGCACGCGGCCAGCCGCCCGCGTCTCCCGCTTCGGCGCCCGTCCACCCGGAACCACCGTCAGCGGCGGCCCCGGTCCAGCCGGTCCCGCCGCTCACCGCCGCTCCGGAGCCGCTACCGCCGATGGCACCGATGCCCGCCCCGCCGTTCGAACCCGGGACGGGCCAACCGGGCGCCGCCGCACCGGATCCGGGCACGCCGTAGGCGCCGATCCCGGCTCCGCCGTTCGAACCGGACGCGGGCCAGCCGGGTACGGGCGCGGCGGATCCGGCCGACCCGCCGGCGGAGCCACTCCGTCCGCTCTCGCCCTGAGCACCGGAGCCCGCGCGACGGCGCGTACGCCCTGCGCCGCGGATCCCGAACGCCGCGCGCCACGCGCCGCGCCTGCTCACCGAACCACCGTGCTCGTCCCCGCCCGGACTGTCGTCCGCGGGGCGCGCTGCCGGGGCGGCGTCGTCCGCGCGGCGCCCGTCCCCCTGGTCGCTCTCGCCGGTGTCGTCCTTCTCGCCGGTCTCGTCCCGTCCCGGCACGCTGCGCGCGGCCGGCGCCGGGCTCTCGGCGCCTCGCCACACGCGCCAGCGCGTGCGCAGCCGTGAGTCCGGAGCGGCGCTCTCGGTCGGTTCCATTCCCGTCCCTCTCACAGCCGGCGGTGCCCACGCCACGCGATCCGCCGCGGACGACTTCCGTCAGCGGTACCGCGTCCTCGTTCACTGCCCCGTGCCCGTCGTGGGCAGGGGATGCCCCATCCGCAGCCGGGCACGGCAGGCGCACCCCTCAACAGTAGGCCGCAGAAGGCTTCCAGGGGCAGCGGTCGCCCACGGTTGCCCGAATGCGCCCCGGCCACCCGTATGCATCTGGTATGCGCTGAACGGGTGGTCTTCAACCGCTACTCCTCGGTCGGAAGCGCCGCGTCCGCCGCCGCGTCCGGCCCCTGTTCGAGCAGGACGGCGAACCCGTCCTCGTTCAGAACCGGAACCTTCAGCTGCATCGCCTTGTCGTACTTGGAGCCCGGGTTGTCCCCCACTACGACGAAGGAGGTCTTCTTGGAAACGGACCCCGTCACCTTGGCCCCTCTGCTCTGCAGGGCCTCTTTCGCGCCATCTCGGGTGTGGTGCTCGAGAGTGCCGGTGACGACGACCGTGAGGCCTTCGAGGGGACGCGGTCCCTGGTCCTCGCCGGCGCCCTCCTCCTCCATCCGCACCCCGGCGGCCCGCCACTTGCGCAGGATCTCGCGGTGCCAGTCCTCCGCGAACCACTGCTTGAGCGAGGCGGCGATGATCGGCCCGACGCCGTCGGTGGCGGCGAGCTCCTCCTCGGTGGCCTGCTCGATGCGGTCGATGGAGCGGAACTCGCGGGCCAGTGCCTCCGCGGCGACGGGACCCACATGGCGCACGGACAGGCCGGTGATGACACGGGCGAGCGGCCGCTCCTTGGCCGCCGCGATGTTCTCCAGCATGGACACGGCGTTCTTGCGGGGCTCGCCCTGCTGGTTGGCGAAGACCGTGGCGATCTTCTCCTCGCCGGTCTTCGGGTCCCGCTTGGGCAGGCCGCTGTCCTGGTCGAGGACGTACGCCCGGATCGGCAGCAGCTGCTCGATGGTGAGGTCGAACAGGTCGCCCTCGTCCGCCAGCACCGGCTCGGCCGGCTCCAGGGGCTTGGTGAGGGCGGCGGCCGCCACGTAACCGAAGTTCTCGATGTCGAGGGACTTGCGGCCCGCGAGGTAGAAGAGGCGCTCGCGCAACTGGGCCGGGCAGGACCGGGCGTTCGGGCAGCGGAGGTCGATGTCGCCCTCCTTCATGGGCCGCAGCGGGGTGCCGCACTCGGGGCACTCGGCGGGCATCACGAACTCCTGCTCGGTGCCGTCGCGCAGGTCGGCGACCGGGCCGAGGATCTCCGGGATGACGTCGCCCGCCTTGCGCAGGACGACGGTGTCCCCGATGAGGACGCCCTTCTTCTTGACGACGTCCTGGTTGTGCAGGGTCGCGAACTCGACCTCGGAGCCGGCCACGGTGACCGGCTCGACCTGCGCGTACGGCGTGACGCGGCCGGTGCGGCCGACGCCCACGCGGATGTTGACCAGCTTGGTGTTGACCTCCTCCGGCGGGTACTTCCAGGCGATGGCCCAGCGCGGGGCGCGCGACGTGGAGCCGAGGCGGCCCTGGAGGGGGATCTCGTCGAGCTTGACGACGGCGCCGTCGATCTCGTGCTCGACGATGGAGTGGCGGTTCTCCCCGTAGTGGGCGATGAACTCCCGTACGTCCTCGATGCTGTCGACCACCCTGTTGTGCCGGGCGGTGGGCAGGCCCCATTCGTGCAGCAGCTCGTAGGCCTGGGAGAGGCGGTCGATGTCGAAGCCCTCGCGGGCGCCGATGCCGTGCACGACCATGTGGAGCGGGCGGGTCGCGGTGACGCGGGGGTCCTTCTGGCGCAGTGAACCCGCCGCCGCGTTGCGCGGGTTGGCGAAGGGCTTGTCGCCGGCCTCGACCAGACGCGCGTTGAGCTCCTCGAACCGCGCCATGGGGAAGAACACTTCGCCGCGGATCTCGACGAGTGCCGGGACGCGGTCGCCCTTGAGGCGGTGGGGGATCTCCGCGATCGTGCGCACGTTGGGAGTGATGTCCTCGCCGGTGCGGCCGTCTCCGCGGGTGGCGGCGCGGGTGAGCCTGCCGTCCTCGTACGTGAGGTTGACCGCGAGGCCGTCGATCTTGAGTTCGCACAGGAAGTGGTAGTCGGGCGTGCCGACGTCCCGGGCGATGCGGTCGGCCCAGGCGGCCAACTCGGCGTCGTCGAAGGCGTTGTCGAGGGAGAGCATGCGCTCGCGGTGCTCGACGGCGGCGAACGACGTGGACACGGCCGCGTACGAACCCGCGACCTTCTGCGTCGGCGAGTCGGGCGTACGCAGCTCGGGGTACTGCTCCTCCAGCGCCTCCAGGGAGCGCAGGAGCTTGTCGAACTCGCCGTCGCTGACGATCGGCTGGTCCTTCACGTAGTACCTGAAGCGGTGCTCCTCGATCTGCTCGGCGAGCTGCGCGTGCTGCTCCCGTGCCGTCGCGGGCACCTCTGCGGGCTGTGCGTGCTGCTGTTCGCCGGCCACCGTCTCGTCCTCCCGTTTGTCCCTGTGCGGACCCGGACCCGTCACTCTGGGTTGTCCGCGAGTGATCTCGCCGCCCGGACGCAGTGGGCGAGCGCGGCGCGCGCGTACGCGGGAGAGGCCCCCGCGAGACCGCACGACGGAGTGAGCGTGACCGACTCCGCGAGGGAGCCGGGATTCAGCCCCAGCCTGCGCCACAGCGTCCTGACTCCCATGACGCTACCGGCAGGGTCTGACAATGGGCCGTCCGTGCCCGGCACGACACCTGCGAGGAGCCGCGTGCCGGCCTCGACGGCCTCACCGATCGCGTCGTCGTCACGTTCGGTGAGCAGCGAGAAGTCGAAGGAGATGGCGTCGGCGCCCGCGCGGCGCAGCAGGGCGAACGGGACGTCGGGTGCGCAGGAGTGCACGACGACGGGCCCGTCGTGGACCGAGAGCACCTCGCGGAGCGTGCTCTCCACGAGCTGGCGGTCGACGGCACGGTGGGTTCGGTATCCGCTGGCGCTCTTGATCTGGCCGCGCAGTACGGCGATGAGGGACGGCTCGTCGAGCTGGAGCACGATCTCGGCGCCGGGGATGCGGCGGTGCACGTCGTCGAGGTGGAGGCGCAGGCCCTCGGCGAGCGAGCCGGCGAGGTCGCGGCAGGCGCCCTCGTCGGAGAGGGCGACCTCGCCGTTGCGCAGTTCCAGGGCCGCGGCGAGCGTCCAGGGTCCGACCGCCTGCACCTTCAACGGCCCCTGGTAGCCCTGCGTGAACTCCTCGAGGGCGTCCAGGTCCTCGCCCATCCAGGACCGGGCGCGCCGGGTGTCGCGGCCCGGCCGGTCCCCGAGCCGCCAGCCGCTGGGCTCCACGCGCGCGTAGAGCTCGACGAGCAGTCCGGTGGTCCGGCCGATCATGTCGGCGCCGGGTCCGCGTGCGGGCAGTTCCGCCAGATACGGAAACTCCTCGACACTGCCGGTGACCGTCTTGGCCGCCTCGCGCGCGTCGCCACCGGGCATCGATCCGACACCGGTGGCCGGCCCCGGCCTGAACTTGCTGTTTTCGCTCACCAGCGAAGCGTACGTAACGGGGCCGGGGCCGGCTCAAGCGCAGGTGGACCGGAGCGATGCGCTAGCGGCCCGGACGCACCGTCAGGTCGTTGACCTCGGCGTCGCGCGGCAGGTCGAGGGCCATGACGATCGTCGTGGCGACCGACTCGGGGTCGATCCAGCGGGCGGCGTCGTACGGCTTGCCCTCCTGCTGGTGCACCTTGACCTGCATGGCGCTGGCCGTGCGGCCCGGGTAGACCGACGTGACCCGCACTCCGTTGGCGTGCTCCTCCTGGCGCAGGGAGTCGGCGAGCGCCTTCAGGCCGTGCTTGGAGGCGGCGTACGCGGACCAGTCTGCGTGCGCGCTGAGGCCCGCACCGGAGTTGACGAAGATCACGTGGCCCTGGGCGACGCGGAGCTGGGGCAGGAAGTGGCGGGTCAGCTCGGCGGGCGAGACCAGGTTCACGTTCAGCTGGTGGCGCCACGACTTGGGGGTGAGTTCGCCGACCGGGCCGAGGTCGACGACGCCCGCGATGTGCAGCAGCGAGTCCAGCCGGTCGGGCAGCGACTGATGCGAGAACGCCCAGGAGAGCTTGTCCGGGTCGGCGAGGTCGCCGACGAGGGTGCCCGCGCCGGGGAACTGGGCCGCGAGTTCCTTCGCGCGGGCCGCGTCGCGCGCGTGGAGCACGAGTTCGTCCCCGCGTGCGTGCAGACGGCGCGCCACTGCCGCGCCGATCCCTGAGCCGGCTCCGGTGATCACATGTGTTGCCATACGGCCCATGCTCGCATTAGAGCGTGCCGACTGATTCCTCCAGGTACGCCAGCGCGCCGACGGGCTCCTCGGCGAAGAAGACGAGCTCGGTGAGCGGCAGGGGCAGGAACCCCTCGTCGTCCATGCGGCGGAACTGCTCCTTGAGGCCGTCGTAGAAGCCCGCCGAGTTCAGCAGGACGACCGGCTTGGTGTGCTTGCCGTGCTTCTTCAGCTCCAGGATCTCGGTGGCCTCGTCGAGCGTGCCCGTGCCGCCCACCATGATGACGACGGCGTCGGCCTTCTCCAGGAGCAGTGCCTTGCGTTCGGCGAGGTCACGAGCGATCACCATCTCGTCGGCGTTCGTCCGCGCCTTGGCGGCCAGGAAGTCCACGGAGACCCCCACGAGGCGCCCTCCGGCATCCTGCGCGCCGTCCGCCACCACCTTCATGAGCCCGCTCTCCGAACCACCCCACACGAGCGTGTGCCCGCCCTTGCCGAGCAGTTCGGCGAACTCACGGGCGGGGCGGGTGTAGCGGTCGGCGAGGTCGGCGGCGGAGAGGAAGACGCAGATGTTCATGCGTCCTACGGTACGGGGGAAGAACGGCGCCCCTTCCGGCGCTGTCCCAGGTATGGCTGATGGACACACGATCACGATCGAGCAGGGCACCGGTTCCGTACGCGTCGTCCAGGGCGGGGTGGTGCTCGCGCAGAGCGCGCGTCCGCTGCTGCTGCGCGAGACGGGCTGTCCCGTGCGCTACTACATCCCGCCGGCGGACGTCCGCGTGGACCTGCTGAACCCGTCCGGCACACAGACGTACTGCCCCTTCAAGGGAACGGCGTCCTACTGGTCCCTGCCGGACGCCCCCGACCTGGTGTGGTCGTACCCGGACCCGAAGCCGGACGTGGCCGCGATCAAGGACCACCTGTGCTTCTACGAGGTGGAAGAGGTGGAAATCGCCTGACCGCGTGATGAGTTCCAGCGGGCGGGGGAGTCTTCACGGACATGGACAAGAAGACGAACTCCTGCGACGGCACGGCCATCGCGTACGAACGCACCGGCACGGGTCCGGCGGTCATCCTGGTGAGCGGCGCCCTGTCGGCGGGCTCGTCGATGGAACCGCTGGCCGCCCGGCTGAGCGGCGGACTCGACGCCGTCCCGTACGACCGCAGGGGCCGTGGCGCGAGCGGTGACACGGCCCCGTACGCGGTCGCCCGCGAGGTGGAGGACATCGCGGCGCTGATCGACGCGGTGGGCGGCAGCGCGGCGCTGTACGGCATGTCCTCGGGCGCGGCGCTGGCCCTGGAGGCCGCGGCGAGCGGGCTCGCGGTGACCCGGGTCGCCGTGTACGAACCCCCGTTCGCGCTCGACGACGGGAGCGGCGAGGAACGCGCGCAGTACACGCGGCAGCTGTCCGGGCTTCTGGCCGACGGCCGCAACGGGGACGCGGTGGAGCTGTTCATGTCGCTCACGGGCATGCCCGCGGAGATGATCGCGGGCGCCCGGCGGTCACCCTGGTGGCCGGACATGGAGGCGGTCGCGCCGACCCTCGCCTACGACGACGCCGCGATGGGTGACGGTCTGGTGCCGCGGGAGCGGCTGGCCGCGATCACCGTGCCGGTGCTCGCGGTCGCGGGCGGGGCGAGTCCCGCGTGGATGCGCGAGGCGGCGCGGGCGGTGGCGGAGGCGGTGCCCGACGGGACGTACCGCACGCTGGACGGCCAGACCCACGCGGTGGACCCGGACGTACTCGGCCCGCTGCTCGGCGAGTTCTTCTCGGCGTAGGCCCGCGCGCCCCGGAAGCGCCCGACGGGACCAGGGTCTGTCCGGCGGATCAGGTCGCACTCGGGGCCCGCGCCCGCGACAAGATCCGCCGGACAGGCCCTAGGCGACGGCCTTCGCGCGCGTGGTCGTCGCGATCGTCGCCGAGCCGACCACCCGCGTGCCGTCGTAGAGCACGATGGCCTGGCCGGGGGCGACGCCGCGTGCGGGCTCGTCGAAGGTGACGGTCAGGGTGCCGTCGACCAGCTCCGCCGTCACCGGTGTCTCGTCGCCGTGGGCGCGCAGCTGCGCGGTGTACGTGCCCGGCCCCGAGGGGGCCGTGCCGCACCAGCGGGGCTTGATGGCCGTGAGAGCCGTGACGTCGAGGGAGTCGACGGGGCCGACCGTCACCGTGTTGTTCACCGGCGAGATGTCGAGGACGTAGCGCGGCTTGCCGTCGGGGGCCGGGGTGCCGATGCGCAGGCCCTTGCGCTGGCCGATCGTGAAGCCGTACGCGCCCTCGTGCGTGCCGACCTTGCTGCCCGTCTCGTCGACGATGTCGCCCTCGGCCTTGCCCAGGCGCGACGCCAGGAAGCCCTGGGTGTCACCGTCCGCGATGAAACAGATGTCGTGCGAGTCGGGCTTCTTGGCGACGGCGAGGCCGCGCCGCTCGGCCTCCGCGCGGATCTCGTCCTTCGTCGTGACCGTGTCACCGAGGGGGAACAGGGCGTGCGCGAGCTGGCGGTCGTCGAGCACTCCGAGGACGTACGACTGGTCCTTGGCCATGTCGGAGGCACGGTGCAGTTCGCGGGTGCCGTCCGGGTGCTCGACCACCTTCGCGTAGTGGCCGGTGGCGACGGCGTCGAAGCCGAGGGCGAGCGCCTTGTCGAGGAGCGCGGCGAACTTGATCTTCTCGTTGCAGCGCAGGCACGGGTTCGGGGTGCGCCCGGCCTCGTACTCGGCGACGAAGTCGTCGACGACGTCCTCGCGGAACCGCTCGGCGAGGTCCCAGACGTAGAAGGGGATGCCGATGACGTCGGCGGCCCTGCGGGCGTCGCGGGAGTCCTCGATGGTGCAACAGCCACGGGCTCCGGTGCGGAACGACTGCGGGTTCGCGGAGAGGGCGAGGTGGACGCCCGTCACGTCGTGGCCCGCTTCCGCCGCGCGGGCGGCGGCGACGGCGGAGTCCACGCCGCCCGACATGGCGGCGAGGACACGGAGGGGGCGGGTGCTCTGCGGGGTCTGCGAAGTCATAGCTCTAACAGGGTACGGGGCCGCGGGAACCGAATCCCGCGAGTATCCGTTGTGGATCTCGTACGACGTGAACGGGGGCGGGTCGTGGGAGCACAGGGGAAGTCCCGGCAGAAGTCCGGGGGCCGCGCGAAGCGCGACGGTGACCGGGGGGTCAGCAGACGGACGCTGCTGATCGGGGGCGCGGCGACGGCCGTCGGTGTGGGCCTGCTCGCCCGCAGCGATCTGGCGCACATGTGGTGGCAGATGCCCGGCATCGACAAGCCGCGCAAGGCCGGCGAGGTCGACTTCAGGGGCGCGGAGTGGGTGGCCGCGGCGGCGGCGAACTGGCGCCGGGCGGACCGCCCGGCGGACTACACGATCGACCGCGTGATCATCCATGTCACACAGGGCAGCTACCAGGGCACGCTGAAGGTCTTCAAGGACCCGTGGCACGGGGCGGCCGCGCACTACGTGGTGCGCAAGGACGGGCACGTCGCGCAGATGATCCGCGAGCTGGACGTGGCGTTCCACGCGGGGAACAAAGACTTCAACGAGCGCAGTGTGGGGATCGAGCACGAGGGGTTCGTGGACCGCCCGGCCGACTTCACGGACGCCATGTACGCGTCCTCCGCGCGGCTCACCGCCGGGATATGCAGGCGCTACGGGATACCCGTCGACCGGAAGCACATCATCGGGCACGTCGAGGTGCCGGGCACGGACCACACCGACCCGGGTCCGCACTGGGACTGGGACCGGTACATGCGCCTGGTGAAGCGCGCCCACGACGAGGGGCGCACGGCCAAGGCATAGGCCGCCCGGCCGGCCCGGACACGCCCGGGCCCGGCCCGGCCGTCAGCCCAGCCCGCCGTCGGCTCAGCCCGGCCGTCAGCCCAGCCCGCCGTCGGCTCAGCCCGGCCGTCAGCTCAGCCCGGCCGTCCTGGCCCGCTCCACCGCCGGTCCGATCGCGTCCGCCACCGCTGCGACGTCCGCCTCGGTCGACGTGTGGCCGAGGGAGAAGCGCAGGGTGCCGCGGGCGAGGTCCGGGTCGGTGCCGGTGGCCAGCAGTACGTGGCTGGGCTGCGCCACACCGGCCGTGCACGCGGAGCCGGTGGAGCACTCGATGCCCTGCGCGTCCAGGAGCAGCAGCAGGGAGTCGCCCTCGCAGCCGGGGAAGGTGAAGTGGGCGTTGGCGGGCAGCCGGCCGCCGGGGGCCGGGTCGCCGCCGAGGATCACCTCGGGGACGGCCGCGCGCACGGCGTCGACCAGGTCGTCACGCAGGCCGCCGATCTCGCGGGCGAACCGCTCGCGCTGTTCGGTGGCGATCCGCCCGGCGACGGCGAACGCGGCGACGGCCGGCACGTCGAGCGTCCCGGAGCGCACATGCCGCTCCTGGCCGCCGCCGTGGAGCACGGGTACAGGGGTGTACTCGCGGCCCAGGAGGAGCGCCCCGATGCCGTACGGGCCGCCGATCTTGTGGCCGGAGACGGTCATCGCGGCGAGGCCGGACGCGGCGAAGTCGACGGGGAGCTGACCGTAGGCCTGGACGGCGTCGGCATGCAGCGGGACGCCGAACTCGGCGGCCACGTCGGCGAGTTCACGGACGGGCTGGATCGTGCCGATCTCGTTGTTCGCCCACATGACGGTGGCCAGGGCCACGTCGTCGGGGTTGCGGGAGATCGCCTCGCGCAGGGCGTCCGGGTGCACGCGCCCGTACGCGTCGACGGGCAGGTACTCGACGGTGGCGCCCTCGTGCTCACCGAGCCAGTGCACGGCGTCGAGGACGGCGTGGTGTTCGACGGGGCTGGAGAGGACGCGGGTGCGGGCGGGGTCCGCGTCGCGGCGGGACCAGTACAGGCCCTTCACCGCGAGGTTGTCGGCCTCGGTGCCGCCTGAGGTGAGGACGACCTCACTGGGGCGTGCGCCGAGGGATTCGGCGAGGGTCTCGCGGGACTCCTCGACGGCGCGTCGGGCGCGCCGGCCCGCTGCGTGCAGCGAGGACGCGTTGCCGGTGACGGCGAGCTGGGCGGTCATCACCTCGACGGCCTCCGGGAGCATCGGAGTGGTCGCGGCGTGGTCGAGGTAGGCCATGGTGGGCTCGATTCTACGAGCCCCGGTCCCGGTGCTCCGCGCCGCGTGGGGTCCCGTCCCACGCCGAGCGCGAAAGGGGTCAGCCCGTGAGGCTCCAGGACACCGTGTGGTCGGCGGCGACGAACGCCGCGAGGACCGCCAGGTCGGCCACGCCGAGCCCGAGTCCGAGCAGCGCACGGCCACGGCGGGCGGTGCCGCGCCACAGGGCGAGGCCGGCGAGCACGATGGCGACGGGGCCGAGGAAGAGGTTGAGGACGAGCAGTCCGAGCAGCCCGAGGACGAACGAGGCGACGGCCATTCCGTCGGCGTCGCGCGCACCGGTGCGGGGCTGCTCCGCAGGGGCCGTCCCGGCCACGGCGTCGGTGTGGGTGCTGGTGCGGGTGTCGGTGCTGGTGTCAGCGGTGATGTGCATGGTGGTACCCCCTCTTGGATCAGACGTGATCAGGCTGATGGATCAGTGCTGGTGGCGTCGTCGGGCGGTCCGCTCGCGCACGGCGAAGACGACCAGCCAGACACCGATGACGGCGGCGGCGACGAGGGTGACGGGAAGAGGCGCGTGGGCCACGGAGCCCAGCGCGACGCCGAGCAGAAGCAGGGCGGCTACGAGGAACAGCATGAGTGCCTCTCATGGTCGGGTCGGCGACAGTTGGGATTACAACCGTTCACTGACTCTCGAGTCTAGCGCGCGCACGGCTTCCGAATTACAGAGAACAAGTGTTAACTGCATGGCATGAGTCACACTCTCGGCGTCCGGCAGGCCCAGAAGCAGAAGACCCGACAGGCCCTGCTCGACGCGGCGTTGGAGCTGCTCGAGCACCAGAGCCTGTCGAGCCTGGGGCTGCGCGAGGTCACCCGGGCCGTCGGGGTCGCGCCGACCGCGTTCTACCGGCACTTCGACTCGACGGCCGAGCTCGGCGTCGCCCTCGTCGAGGAGGCGCTCGGCAGCCTGCACGAGACGATCACCACGATGCTGACCACGACGGGGAGCAACGAGGAACGCCTCGGCCGGACAGTCGAGTTGATCGCCTGCCTGGTCCGCACCCACCCCTCCCACGTGCGCTTCATCGCGCGTGAGCGGCACGGCGGCGTCCAGCGGGTGCGGGATGCCATCGGCGGGCAGCTCGCGCGGTTCGCCGAGGAGGTGGCCGAGGGACTGGCCGCGGACCCCGTGTCCGCCGGCTGGAGCCGCGACGACCTGCGGATGCTCGCCCTGCACTACGTCGAGCACATGGTGATGACCGCGTCCGTCTTCCTGGAGACCCCGCCGGAGCGCATGGACGCGGCGATCGACGTCGCCACGCGGCAGTTGCGCCTCGTCAACCTCGGCAGGGCGCACTGGCTGGACTGAAGCCGGCCTGCAGGTGACCCACACCGGCGACCTGCCGCGGACGCCCGCGCCCCCCACGCCCCCGGCCGGGACAAGCCCTAGCCTGACACGCATGACCGCCGACTGGAATCTCGACCGCTCCTACGCCAGTTCGTCCGGTGACGTCGCCTGGGCCGCGCTCGGCCCTGCGGACGCGCCGCCGGTCGTCCTCGTCCACGGCACGCCCTTCTCCTCGTACGTCTGGCGCGGCCCGGCCCGCGCGCTCGCCGCCCGGCACCGCGTGTACGTGTGGGACCTGCCCGGGTACGGCGCCTCGGCCAAGCACGACGGGCAGGACGTCTCCCTGGCCGCCCACGCCCGCGTCCTGACCGAGCTGCTCGCCCACTGGGGCCTGGACCGGCCCGGCGCGGAACCCGCCGTCGCCGCCCATGACTTCGGCGGCTGTGTCGCCCTGCGCGCCCGTCTGCTGCACGGCGCGCGCTACGAGCGGCTCGCGCTCGTCGACCCGGTGGCGCTCGCCCCGTGGGGCTCCCCCACGTACCGCCTTCTCGGCGCGCACGCCGAGGTGTTCACCCAGCTCCCGTCCGCCCTGCACGAGGCACTGGTGCGTGAGTACATCAGGTCGGCGAGCCACCGGGGCCTGCACCCGGCGACACTCGACCGACTGGTCGCACCCTGGTGCACGGCCGAGGGACAGCCCGCGTTCTACCGCCAGATCGAGCAGAACGACCAGCGCTTCACCGACGAGATCCAGGACCGGTACGGGGAGTTGGACCTGCCCGTGCTGATCTGCTGGGGCACCGATGACACCTGGATCCCGGTCGCGCGGGGGCACGAGCTGGCCAAGCTGATCCCCGGCGCCGAGCTGCGGCTGATCGAGGGCGCGGGGCATCTCGTGCAGGAGGACGCGCCGGCCGAACTGACCGGTGCCGTCACGGAGTTCCTGTGGGCGGACCGTACACGCCGGTGATCGCGGCGGCGCAGCGGGCGAGTTCCTCACGGATCTCGGGCGGGCCGGTGACCTCGACGTTGTCGGCGAAGGACAGGAGCGAGCGCGTCTCGCGCACCTCCCCGTAGCCGAGGCGCACGATGATCCACTCGCTGTGGCCGTCGTCATCGGGCGGCGCCGTCAGCGCGTTGCCGCACAGCCGCAGGAACAGGTCGAGGTGGGTGCGCCGCACGCGCGCGGTGGCCTCGACGGCACCCGGCCTGTCCTCGACCTGGCGCTTCAGCACGGCCCAGGCGTCGGCCAGTTGGACTCCAGGGCGCCGCCGTACGGGCGCGTCCGTGAGGGTCGCCTCGCGCACCCGGTCCGCCCGGAACAGGTGGGGCGCGGCGCGCCGGTCGGCGACGAGGTACCAGACCCCGGCCTTGGAGACGAGTCCGTACGGGTCGACGGTGTAGGTGCGGGGTGTGTCGGTGCCGCTGTGCCGGTAGCGCAGGCGCAGCCGCCGCTCGGCGAGCACCGCCTCCTGGAGCACGCCCAGGTCCACGGCGGGCATGGGCCCGCCCCTCCAGCGGGACGCCTCCACGAGGATGCGGCGGCTGGTCAGCTCGGCGGCGGGGCGGTGCGGTTCGGGCAGCGCGGCCATCACCTTGCGCAGGGCCGAGCGGAACGCGGAGTCGAGACCGAGCGCGCTGTGGGCGCCCTGGGCGGCCAGGATGAACAGGGCCCGCGACTCGTCGGCGGTGAGTCCGGTGACGTCCGTGCGGTAGCCGGGCAGCAGGGCGATGCCTCCGTGCCGGCCACGCTCGGCGTACACCGGGACGCCACTCGCGGAGAGCGCCTCGATGTCGCGGTAGATGGTGCGCACGGACACTTCGAGCCGCTCGGCGAGCTCGGGGGCGGCGACCCGCCCACGGGTCTGGAGCAGCAGGAGGATCGAGAGCAGCCGGTCGGATTTCACACGTCAGAGGATCTCGCGACGCGCGTCGTCCGAGGGCGTCGGGCTCACTTCACGCCCCGCCCGGCGCACACCGTGAGGCCGGGCCCCGGTCAGCTCAGCTTCGCCCGCGCGAGCTGCCGGGACTGGGCCACGAGGCGGTCCTGGCTGTCCCAGACCTCGGCGTCCTCCTCCAGGAAGCCGCCCGCGAGGTTGCGGGTGGTGATGGAGATGCGCAGGGGGCCGGGGGCGGGGCGGCAGCGCACGTGGACGGTCAGTTCGACCGTCGGGACCCAGCCGGTCAGGCCCATCTCGAACGCGGTCGGGGGCAGCGCGTCCACGGCGAGGAGCAGGGAGAGCGGGTCCGCGTCGCGCCCGTCCGCGAGGCCGAACCAGGCCCGCATCTCGCCCTTGCCGGAGGGCGAACCGAGCGCCCAGCCGAGCGTCGCCGGATCGAGCTTGAGGGCGAGCCGCTCGGTGATGGCGGAGCTGCCCTTGATCGGCGTGGGGCCGTCCTGCGCGCCGAAGCACTGCTCGACCGGCGGGAAGTGCGGCGGCTTCGCGGTGGTGCGGACGTCGTCCGGGAGCGCGTCGAGGTCGCCGTAGGAGGCGAGGACGCGGATCCGCTCGACCTCGGCGCCCTCGTCGTCGTACTGGAAGAGGGAGGCCTGGCCGGTGGAGAGGGTGCGGCCGGTGCGGATCACGTCGGTCCTGATCACGGCGGGGCCGGGCCGGGACGCGGTCAAGTAGTGCGCGGAGATGGTGAACGGGTCGCTGTGCGGCAGGGCGTCACCGAGGGCGCGGCCGAGTACGGCGAGCAGGTAGCCACCGTTGACGGCGCTGATGATCGTCCAGCCGGCCGAGAGGTCGATGTCGTACACGCCGGGCTCGCGCCGGGTGACCGCGGTGTCGCGGTCGAATTCGCTGTCGCCGATGACCGCCTGCGCGGCGGACGATACCTGTGCCATGCAGGTACGGTACAACAGGAAACTACTAAGCGGTAGCTTTTATCGCGGGCCGAGCGCCGGGAGCCCGGTCAGGGCGTCTCCTCCGCCGCCGACGACCTGCGGTGCCAGGCCCGCGGCGCCCGCCAGTGGTAGCGCATCGCGAGCAGCCGCAGTACGAACGCCGTGATGACCGCGGCGCCGCTGCTGAACGCGGACAGCACGTCGAAGCGGATGCACAGAACGATGATCGTCGAGCCGACGATCGCCGGCACCGCGTACAGGTCGCGGTCCCAGCGGACCAGGGACGGGACCTCGTTGGCGATGATGTCGCGCAGCACACCGCCGCCCACGGCGGTCGTGAGGCCGAGCGCCGCGGAGGCCGTGAGCCCGAGCCCGTAGTCGTACGCCTTGACCGTGCCGGTGACGCAGAACAGGCCGAGGCCCGCCGCGTCGAAGATGTTCACCGCGACCTGGGTGCGCTCCACCTCGGGGTGCAGGAAGAACACGAGGCCGGCGGCGACCAGCGGGGTCAGGAAGTACCCGAGGTCGGTGAACGCCGCCGGCGGGACGGCGCCGATGATCACGTCGCGGAACAGCCCTCCGCCCAGCGCGGTGACCTCGGCGAGAACGGCGATGCCGAAGACATCGAAGTTCTTGCGGACCGCGAGGAGAGCGCCGGAGATCGCGAAGACGAAGATCCCGACGAGGTCCAGCCAATGCTGGACGGAGGGGGTGAAGAGTTCCAGAAGCACCCGACATTGTTACGCACTGCCGGGTGCCCCCCTGAGCCAGGTGTGGCGCGTGGCCTACAGCGCGGGCTTGCCCTTCGTGTAGAGCCACGTCTGGAAGAGCCCGTCGAGGTCCTGCCCGGAGACCTTCTCGGCGAGGCGGATGAAGTCGGCGGTCTGCGCGTTGCCGTAGCGGTGTGTGGCGGTCCAGGTACGCAGCAGCTTGAAGAAGTCCTTGTCGCCGATCCGCTCGCGAAGGACCTGGAGTGTCATCGCGCCGCGGTTGTAGACGGCGCTGTTGAACATGGTGTCGCGCTGCGGGTCGGCGATGACGCTCTGCCAGAAGGACGAGGAGGCGGGGACGGAGTTGTAGGCGGCCAGGAAGGAGTCATGGGCGCTGGAGCGGCCCTTGTGCTCGTTCCACAGCCAGGGCCCGTAGCTGGCGAAGCCCTCGTTGAGCCAGATGTCCTTCCACTGCCGCACCGAGACGGAGTCGCCGAACCACTGGTGGGCCAGCTCGTGCACGATCGTGCCCTCGGAGCGGACGGCGGAGTAGCTCGGCTTGGACTGCGTCTCCAGGGAGAACCCGGCCTGCGGCATGTCGTCGACGACCGCGCCGGTCTCCTCGAACGGGTAGGGGCCGAACATCTTCGACCAGTAGTCGGTGACCTCGGCCGTGACGCCGTACACGTCGACGTTGTTGCTGTTCTTCAGGACCGGGTCGATGGCGACGTAGATCGGAATGCCCGAGGGGGTCCGGCCGGTCTTGACGTCGAACTTCCCTATCGAGGCGGTCGCGAGGTAGGTCGCCATCGGCCGGGACTCGCGCCAGTGGTGCACGGTCTGCCCGCCCCGGACGTCGTACGTGTCGACGAGGCGGCCGTTGGAGACGCCGGTGAGGCCCTTGGGCGCCTTGATGCGGATGTCGTACGTCGCCTTGTCCGAGGGGTGGTCGCTGGAGGGGAACCAGGTGGAGGCGGCGTTGGGCTCGCAGGCGACGAAGACGCCGTCGTCGGTCTTCATCCAGCCGTAGTCGGAGCCGAAGACGATGGGGCCGTTGAGCGCCTCGGGGACGCCACCGTAGGTGACCGTGACCGAGAACGTGCGGTGGTCGCGGATCGCGTCGCGCGGGGTGACGCGTATCTCGTCGCCGGAGCGCGTGAAGTGGGCGCGTCTGCCGTTCACTTCGACGGAGGTGACGGTCAGCTTCTGGAGGTCCAGGTCGAAGGAGGAGAGGTTCTGGGTGGCGCGCGCGGTGACGGTGGTGACGCCGTCGAGGCGGTCGGTCGCGGGGTCGTACGCCACGTTCAGGTCGTAATGGGTGGCGTCGAAGCCGCCGTTGCCGAGCTGCGGGAAGTACGGGTCGCCGATGCCGTCCGAGCCGGGGGTGGGGGCCGGGGCCGCGGCGACCAGACAGAACGAGGCGGCCGCTGTCGCGACCGCCGCCAGACGTGCCGAACGGGAGAGTGCCATGAGTCGTCCCTTCGCGCGTGTTCCGATGTAACGGACACGCAGACTCTGCACTCTCCCGTCAGGGCGTGTACATGACCTGCTCGGTCAAATCCCCGCTAACTGCCGGACGACTCCTGTACGTCATCCGTCCCGTCCGCGTCATCCGCATCGTCCGACGGCTGTACGTCACTGTCGTCACCGGCGTCGGCTGCCGCCTCGGGAGTCGCGGCAGACTCCTCGGCCGACTCCTTGGCCGGCGCCTCGGCCGACTCCTTGGCCGGCGCCTCGGCCGACTCCTTGGCCGGCGCCTCGGCCGACTCCGCGACCGGCTCGTCAGGAGCGTCGTCCGTGTCCGTCCGCGACAGCGTCAGCACCTCGATCGCCTCCTTGGCGACCGCGAGCAGCTTGGTGTCACCCGGCGCCTGGTCCTCGGCGTTCTCCGGGTGGTGGCAGGCCACCTGGCGTCCGGGGGCGAGCTGGAGCAGCGGCGGTTCGGCCGTCTTGCAGATCTCCGTCGCCTTCCAGCACCGGGTGTGGAAGCGGCAGCCGCTCGGCGGCGAGATCGGCGAGGGCACGTCGCCCTTGAGCAGGATCCGCTCGCTCTTGGCGCCCCGGCGCTTGGGGTCCGGCACCGGCACGGCCGACATCAGGGCCTTGGTGTACGGGTGCATCGGCGCCTCGTACAGCGAGGTGCGGTCGGCGAGTTCGACGACCTTGCCGAGGTACATCACCGCGATGCGGTCCGAGACATGGCGGACGACGGAGAGGTCGTGCGCGATGATCACGTACGTCAGACCGAGCTCGGACTGCAGGTCGTCCATGAGGTTGACGACCTGCGCCTGGATCGACACGTCGAGCGCGGAGACCGGCTCGTCCGCCACGACCAGCTTCGGCTTGAGCGCGAGCGCGCGGGCGATGCCGATGCGCTGGCGCTGGCCGCCGGAGAACTCGTGCGGGTAGCGGTTGAAGTGCTCGGGGCTGAGGCCCACCAGCTCCAGGAGGCGCTGGACCTCCTTCTTCACCCCGCCCTCGGGCTCCACACCCTGGAGCCGGAACGGCGCCGAGACGATCGAGCCGATGGTGTGCCGGGGGTTCAGGGAGCCGTACGGGTCCTGGAAGATCATCTGGATGTCCCGGCGCAGCGGGCGCATGCCCCGCGTGCCGAGGCCGGTGATGTCCTGGCCCTCGAACTCGATCTTGCCACTGGTGGGTTCGATCAGCTTCGTGATGACCCGGCCCATGGTCGACTTGCCGCAGCCGGACTCACCGACGACGCCCAGGGTCTCGCCCTTGCGGACCTCGAAGTCGATCCCGTCGACGGCCTTCACCGCGGCGACCTGCCGCTGGAGGATCCCCTTCTTGATCGGGAAGTGCTTGACCAGGCCCTCGACCTTGAGCAGCACCTCCCGGTCCTCGGGGGACGCCGCCTGCGCGGGGACCGTAACCGCCGCGGTGCCCGCCGCAATGCCCCCTGCGGTTTCCTTCTTCGTCTCGCTCACGGGCTCACTCACAGCTTCGGCGCAATCTCTTCGGTCCAGATCCGCGTACGGTCCTCCGGTGAGAGGTGGCAGGCGGAGAAGTGGTCGCTGCCGACCTCGTGCAGCTCGGGCCGCTGGGTGCGGGTGATGCCGCCCTTGGGCAGGTCCGCGTACGGGCAGCGCGGGTGGAAGGCGCAGCCCGAGGGGACGTTGATGAGGGACGGCGGCTGACCCTTGACGGGGATGAGCCGCTCGGTCTGCTCACGGTCGATGCGCGGCATCGATCCGAGCAGACCCCAGGTGTACGGGTGCTGCGGCTCGGCGAAGATCTTGTCGACGGGACCGCGCTCCACGCAGCGACCGCCGTACATGACCAGGACCTGGTCGGCGATCTCGGCGACGACACCCAGGTCGTGGGTGATGAGGACGACCGCGGACTCGAACTCCTTCTGCAGATCCCTGATCAGGTCGAGGATCTGCGCCTGGACGGTGACGTCGAGGGCGGTGGTCGGCTCGTCCGCGATCAGCAGCTGCGGGTTGTTCGCCAGCGACATCGCGATCATCGCGCGCTGGCGCATACCGCCGGAGAACTCGTGCGGGTAGCTGTCGACGCGCTTGGCCGGCTCGGGGATGCCCACCCGGTCGAGCAGTTCGACGGCCCGCTTGCGCGCGACCTTCTTGCTCACGTCGTTGTGGACGCGGTACGCCTCCACGATCTGGTTGCCGACCGTGTAGTACGGGTGCATCGCGGACAGCGGATCCTGGAAGATCATCGCCATCTCGCGGCCGCGGAGCCGGCGCACGTCGTCCGGGGCGGCCGCGACCAGCTCCTTGCCGTCGAGCCAGACCTCGCCGGACATCTTCACGTTCTTGCCGCGCGCGCCGAGCCGGTGCAGGCCCATGATCGCCAGCGAGGTCACGGACTTGCCGGACCCGGACTCGCCCACGATGGAGAGGGTCTGGCCCTTCTCCAGCTTGAAGCTGAGCCCGTCGACGGACTTGACCAGGCCGTCGTCGGTCGGGAAGTGCACCTTGAGGTCGCGCACTTCGAGGAAGGCGGTCGGGGGCTTGGCCGGGCCCGCGGCCACCGGCTCGCCCACGGCGGCACCGGTTTTGGACAGTTCGGTCACGAGAGCCTCACCCGCGGGTCGGCGGCGGCGTAGAGAAGGTCCACCAGGAGATTGCAGAAGACGACGAAGAACGCGGCGAGCAGCGTCACGCCGAGCACCTTGGGCAGGTCGTTGTCGGTGATGCCCTGTACCGCGTACTCACCGATGCCGTGCAGCGAGAACACGTTCTCGGTGATCACGGCGCCGCCGAGCAGCAGACCGACGTCCATGCCGAACACGGTGACGATCGGGGTGAGTGCGGCGCGCAGGCCGTGGCGGCCCACCACCGTGCGCTCGCGCAGGCCCTTGGCGCGCGCGGTGCGGATGAAGTCCTCGTTCATCGTCTCCAGCATGCCCGAGCGGGTCAGCCGCGCGTAGATGGCGGAGTACAGCAGAGCGAGTGAACACCAGGCCGGGAAGAGGGTGTTGGCCCATTGCGCCGGATTTTCCGTCAGCGGTACGTATGTTCGCCCGAAGATCGGAATCTGGTAGGTGAAGACGAGCAGCGCCAGCTGGCCCGTGAAGAAGATGGGCAGCGAGACACCGGCCAGGGCGACGCCCATGAACGCACGGTCGAAGAACGATCCTGGCTTGAGTGCCGAGATCACCCCCACCGTGACGCCGGACACCAGCCAGATGACGGCGGCACCCGCGGCCAGGGACAGGGTGATGGGCAGCCGGTCGGTCAGCTCGGGCCACACCGCGACGTGGTTCTTGAAGGAGTAGCCGAAGCACGGAGCGTTGCAGTGGACCGTGGTGGGGCCGAGGTCGTAGGTGGACCCCGCGAAGATCCCCTTGATGAAGTGCCAGTACTGGATGTATACGGGCTCGTCCAGGCCGAGGTTGTGCTTGACCGCCGCGATGTCCGCGGCCGAGGGACTCTTGCCGATGTACTGCTGCGCGAGCTGATCGGCGGACTGGCCGGCGATTCTCGGCAGCAGGAAAAAGATGCAAAACGTGACCGCGGTGACGACCAGCAGCAGGATCACTGCCGCGATCAGCCGGCGGATGATGTACGAGATCACGGGGACCGGCGCTGGTGCCCGCGGACCGTGCGGCCCGCGGGCACCAATGCCTTCACCTGCCTTCCGGGGCTGCTACTTCTTCGTGGTGCCGATGTTGAGGTAGTCGTACTGCCCGCTGAAGGCGGCCGTGGACACCAGGTTGGTGGCGTACGGCGAGCGGTACAGCAGGACCTTGAAGTAGGTCAGCGGGACGAGCGCCGCGTCATCCATGGCCTGCTTGTCGATCTGCGCGTACAGCTTGTTGCGCGTGGCCTCGTCGGGCGCCCCGATGGCCTCGGCGAGCATCGAGTCGACCTTCTTGTCGTCGAGCTCCGACAGGGCGGTGTTGCCGGACTCGCCGACCGCCTTGCTGTTCAGGATCTGCTGCAGGAAGCCGTAGCCCGACGGCCAGTCGGCGCCCCACTGCATCATCATGATGCCGACCTTGTTCTTCTGGTTGAACTTCGGGACACCGGCGTAGTCGGTGAAGTACTTGCCCGACGGGTACTGCTTCAGGCTGGCGTTGATGCCGACCTTCTTCAGCGACTCGATGAGCGCCTGGGCACCGGAGACTTCCTCGTCACGGTCGCTGCGCGCCGTGATCGTGGTGTTGATCGTCTTCTCGCCGCAGGCCTTCAGGGCGTCCTTGGCCTTGGCCACGTCACCCTTGTTGCCGCTGGTGGCGTAGACGTCTTCCTTGGCGTAGCCCGTGATGTCCGGGGGCAGGACCGTGGTGGCGACGTCACCGCGGATGGGTCCGCCCTGAGCGGTCTGCACCGAGACCTTGTCGATCGCGTACTCGACGGCCTTGCGGCAGTCGACGTTCGTGAACGGCTTCAGCTTGGTGTTGATCGCCGCGTAGACGAGACGGCCGCCGTAGGCGTTGTCCGTGTTCCCCATCTTCGACTTGTCGTTGACCAGCTGCGCCTGCGTCTGGGTGTCGACGCCCTTGCCCTGCATGTCGATCAGGGTGTCGCCGGACTGCAGGTCCTTGTCGATCGTCTGCTGGTTGACCTTCAGGTTGACGACGATCTTGTTCGGGTACTGCTTGCGCAGCGGGTCGGACTTCGGGTCGAAGTTCTTGTTGCGGACCAGGACGGCCTGCTTGCCCTCCTGGTAGCTCTGGAACTGGTACGAGCCCGAGGAGACGATGTGCTTGACGTAGTCGATGCCGTCGTCCTTGGCCTTCGGCACCGGCGCGGTCTGCGGGGTGGCGACCAGGTAGTCGAACTCCTGGAAGGCCTGGTTCAGGTGGAAGACGATGGTGGTGTCGTCCGGCGTCTCGATGGACTTGAGGCCCTCGGCGCTCTTGTCCTTGTACGGACCCTTGTACTTGTCGCCGCCCTTGAGGAACTGCTGGAAGTAGTTCGGGCCGAGCGAGAGTACGTCACGCGCGAAGTTCGAGCGCTCGACGGCGTACTTGACGTCCTTGGACGTGATCGGCGATCCGTCCTGGTACTTGAGACCCTTGCGGATCGTGTACGTCCAGGTCTTGCCGCCGTCGCTCTGCTCGCCGGGCGCGGAGGCCAGGTCGGGCACGAGCGTGTTGCCCTTCTCGCCGGCGTCCGGCTTGAAGGTCATCAGCGGGCGCGCGTAGAGCCGGCTGAAGTTGTACATGTAGGCGTAGTACGTGTTACCCGGGTCGAACGAGTCGGGGACGTCCGACATCGCGTAGGTGACCGTGCCGCCCTTCTTCGTCGAGGCGTTGACGACATCCTTCGTGGCGGCGTTCGCACCGGCCGACTTGTTGCTGCCGTCCGAGCCGTCGTCGGCCTTGCTGCAGCCGGCGAGCAACATGCTCACGCTGCCGATGGCCGCAACAGCGGCAAGTGATGACCTTCGCATGATGGTCGGAATCCCCTCCATTGTCGGAAACTTGTGGAGCTCTCTGCGCGGCCGGACTCAGCGACTGCGCGGGTCGAGAGCGTCGCGGAGACCGTCACCGAGCAGGTTGAACGCGAGCACGGTGACGAAGATGGCGAGGCCCGGAACGATCATGTACTGCGGATCGACCTGGAAGTAGTCGACGGCCTGGTTGAGCATGCCGCCCCAGGAGGCCTGCGGCGGCTGGATGCCCACGCCCAGGAAGCTGAGCGACGCCTCGAAGATGATGTTCGTCGGGATCAGCAGGGTCGAGTAGACGATGATCGGCGCGACCAGGTTGGGCATCAGTTCCCGGAACAGGATGTACGGGCCTCGGGCGCCCATCCCGCGGGCCGCGTCCACGAACTCCCGCTCGCGCAGCGCCAGGGTCTGACCGCGCACGATGCGTCCCAGATAGGGCCAGTTGAAGAAGCCGATCACGAAGATCAGCACGCAGATGTGCAGCGGCAGCCCGTTCAGACCGAACGCTCCCCCCTGGAGGGTCGCGGAGATCGAGATCGCGAACAGCAGCAGCGGGAACGCCAGGAAGGTGTCCATCATGCGGCTGATGATCGAGTCGACCCGGCCGCCGTAGTACCCGGCGACGACGCCGAGGATCGCCCCGATCACGTTCGACAGGACGGTCGCGCCGAAGGCGACGACGAGGGAGACCCAGGACCCTTCGAGGATGCGCGCGAAGATGTCACGGCCGAACTTCGGTTCCACACCGAGAGGATGGTCGCCGCTCATACCGCCGAGTCCGCCCTTGGGGAGCGAGCTGGTGGGGTCGATCAGGTCCTGGTGGAACGTGTTCGGGTCGAGGCCGAAGAGATGCTGGAGGGGGCGTGCCAGGGCGGCGATGAGGATCAGCAGGATTACGACGACGCCGCCGGCGACGGCGACCTTGTCCCTCTTGAAGCGGTTCCAGGCGATACGCCCGAGGGAGCGCCCCTCGATCTGCTGCCCCTTGGTGCCGGCGAGCACAGCCTCGGGCTGCACCTCGGCCTGGGCCCCAGTGGTCTCGATCGGTGCGGTCACGGTGTGGTTGACCCCTCTCGGCCGACGGTGGCCGGCCCACGCCCGCCGCGGTAGCGGCTTGATCCTGTTTCACTGGCTGGACAGCCCGGGGACATGGCCTCGTAGGTGACCGTTCAGCTCGTACACAGAGTCGAAACCCCGTGTCTGCAGGGAGTCTTCAATGCGCCTGTGACCAGCCGCCAGCCCTCACCGTGAAAGGTTGCGCAACCGTGATGAGGCGGCAGGAGTGCAGTATGCGGACGTGGGAACCGGCTGAGCGGACAATTCGCTCCCGTGACTCCCCTCGGCAGTGGGTCCGGAATGTGACACCGTGACCGATGTGGCGACAATGCCCCGCGTGATGCGCCAACTGCCCGTGAAACAGGGGGTAATGGCGCTTTGTCCCGGAAGCTGCGATGCGGGCGGAGCGGGCACCCGGACGCGGACGTCGAAGGCCGCGTCCCGGGGCCGGAGGCGGAGCCGGGCGTCGGTGAAGTCGAGCCAGGTGCCCATGAGGGGGAACCACGCCTTGAACACACTCTCCTTGGCGGAGAAGAGGAGGGTGTCCCAGTGGACCCGTGGACGCGTGCGCGCGAGACGGGCCAGCGCCGCGCGCTCGACCGGGTCGGCGACCAGATCGAGGACGCCCGCCGGCAGCGGCTCGTGCGGTTCCGCGTCGATCCCGAGGGAGAGCAGGCGCGTACGGGAGGCGACTGCGGCCGCGCGGTAGCCGTGGCAGTGGGTCATGCTCCCCACCACCCCGCCCGGCCAGCGCGGCGCCCGGTCCGCGCCCGGCACCAGCGGCAGCGGGCGGATCCCGAGCGCGCCGAGGGCGCGCCGGGCGCAGTGGCGCACCTCGCCGAACTCCCGGCGCCGCGACGCGGCCACGCCCGCGACATACGCGCGCTCCTCGGGAAACAGGACCGCGCCCGCCGCCTCCCCGAAGGCGCCCGCCACCGCGACGAAGGCGGGCAGAACATCCCGGACGGGCCCGTCGTCCCAGGTCATGACCAGGGCAGTCGCGCGGCCGCCTCCTCGTCGGTGACCAGGGCGTGGATCGCGGCGAGCAGGCCCTCGACGAGCCGGCCCGGCAGCTCCTCGCCGAAGCGGTGCACGTCCGCGGTGACGTGCACGCTCAGTCCGCCGCCCTCGGGGTCGTCGAGGGCCTCGATCCGCACCGGCAGGCTCGTGTGGTCGCGCATGTCCTCGTCGGCGGCCAGGAGGCCGGCGGCGAGGAGCTCGTCGCGCGGGTGGAAGTGGACATAGTTGAAGGTCACTTCGAACGGGTTACGGCCGAGCAGCCGGCGCAGCTCCGAGTGCGGGAAGCGGCGGTGCGGCAGCAGGGCGTTCTCCGCGTCGAGGGCACGGCGGGCCGCGGTGCGCCAGTCGGCGTCCCGCAGGTCGAGGCGCATGGGCAGCTGGTTGAGGAACAGACCGAGGGTGACGTCCGCACCCGTGCGCTCCGGCCGCCCGTTGAGGAGAAGGCCGACGGCCGGGGTCTCGGTCTCCCAGGCGGCGCCCACCGCCACGCAGTTGGCGGCGAGCAGCAGGCTCTTGACCGGCAGCCCCCAGCGCGCGGACATCTCACCGAGACGCCGGGCGTCCTCGGCGGGCACGTCGGCGCTCGCCTTGCGGTGCTCGGGCTCCGCCGAGGACGCCTCCCGCTGCGGCGGCAACTCCGCCTGGAGGTCACGGAAGTGCCGTACGGACTGCTCGTCGCGCACCGCCTCACGCTCCAGGCGCACGAATTCCGCGTACGGGACGGGGTCGGCGAACTCGGGCCGGGTGCCGTCGAGAAGGGCCGCGTAGGCGACGACCAGCTCGTTGAAGAAGACCGACTCGCTCCAGCCGTCCAGGATCGCGTGGTGGAAGGAGTAGGAGAGCCGGAACGAGCCGGGTGCCTTGGCGGCGGCGTGGACGCGCAGCAGCGGGGCGCTCTCCGCGTCGTAGGGCTCGGCGAGCTCCGTCATCACCCGCTCGTACGCCTCCGTGGCCGCCGCCCCGGTCAGGTGCCCGTGGTCCGCGACGACCAGCGGGATCGGCGCCTCCTTCTGCACGAGCTGCATCGGCTCGCTGAAGGTGCCCAGGTCGAAGCGGGTGCGCAGGAGGGGGTGCCGGGCGGACAGCAGGTCGAGGGCCGCGCGCAGGGCCACCGGGTCGAGGGGGCGCAGGACCGTGCGGGAGATGACGTCGAGGTAGAAGGCGCCGTCACTGACCAGGCTCTCGTAGATCAGGCCGAGCTGGAGCCTGGCCGCCGGGTAGGCGTCCTCGGCGTCGGCGGGCACCCGGGCCCGGTCCAGGACGGAGAGCTGGTCGAGGGCACCGTGTGCCGGGCGGTCCGTGGCCCGGGTCAGGGACCGGCACGCGCCGCGCGGCGTCGGGTTCTTGAACAGGTCGAGGAGGGAGAGGGACAGGCCCTGCTCCTGGGCGGCGCCGATGACCTTCAGGGCCAGCAGCGAGTCCCCGCCGAGGGAGAAGAAGTCGTCGTCGGGACCGACCTCGCCGACGCCGAGGATCTCCTTCCAGATGTCCGCGAGCAGGACCTCGGGCGCCACGGTCGTCGTGCTGTCGTTCACGGGTTTCTCCATTCGCTGTGCTGGGGCGTGGTCACAGGGCGCCCAGTTCCGCGCCGGTGACCTCGGTCGTCGTGGGGCGGGTGTCCGGGGTGTCGTCGTCGCCTTCGAAGGCGAAGCGGTAGCGCAGCGTCGACTCGATGTCCTTGGCGAGCACCGCGAGTTCGGCCAGGTCGCGGGCCTCCCCCATCACGATGTCGAGTTCCAGGGTCTGCACCCCGCCGGGGAAGCGGGTGCCGGGCCTGGCGTAGGGGCGGTGCAGGGTGACGCCCGGAATCCGCTTGACCTCGTCGCTGCCGTCGATGCCGAGGAGCGTGCCGGGGCGGCGGGGTGCGGGGTGGAAGAGCTGGAAGCAGGCGCGGCCGGTGTAGAGGGCCGGCAGCTGCGGGTGCTCGCCGAGGGCGGTGCGGCCGGCGAGTTCGATGAGGTCGAGGCCCTGGGAGCGGACGGACAGCTCGTTGATGCCGCCCCCCAGCCGGCCGTTGACCTCGATGAGCCGGGGCCCGTCGGGGGTCAGTTTGATCTCGGTGTGGGTGAGGCCCTCTCGGATCCCGAGCGCCTCGACGGAGCGCCGCGCCAGGTCCCGCGCCAGGTGCTCCTCCGCCGGTTCCAGGGGCGAGGGCCAGAAGCGGCCGGTCTCCCGGAAGGGCGGCACCATGGGGAACTTGCCGGTCACGGCGATGTCGAGGACCGTGCCGTCGCGTACGACGCTCTCGACCGACACGTAGTCGCCGAACGCTCCGGTGTCCCGGCCCGGCAGGTACTCCTCGAGGACCAGAGTGCCGCCGGCGACGAGTCCGGGCCGGTCCTCGGCGAGGAGGGTACGGGCGAGCGCCAGGCCCTCCCCGGCGTCCTCCACGAAGAACGTGTTGCGGCTGCCGCCGCCGTGCGCGGGTTTGAGGACGGCGGGCAGGCCCGTCTCGGCGACCGCGTCCGCCCAGTCCTCGACGCTGTCGATGCGGCGGCACCGCACCGCGTCGACCCCGGCGGCCCGCAGCGCGTCCCGCTGCTGCCACTTGTCGGTCAGCAGGCCGACGGTGCGCCGGCCGTGGAACGGCAGCCCGAGCGCCTCGGCCAGCTCGCCCGTGTACGCCAGTGCCCGCTCGCTGTACGTGACGATGCCCTCGGGCTCGTACGCCCGCACCTTCGCGGCGGCCTGGGCCGGGGACCCGGCCGTCACGACGGGCCCGAACCCGGCGAGCAGGGGCTCCATGGCCCGGGTGTGGTCGTCGGGGGCCGTGACGAAGACGCAGCGGGCCCAGTCGGCGAGGCCGACGGCGATGTCGCCGGGGTGGGCCGCGCCGTCCGCGTACACCACGATGAGGGTCTTGCGCATCATGCCTCCTGTCCGTGGCGCGGGCCGGCCGCCGGTACCCGGTCGGCGGCAGGGCGCAGGCAGTCCCTGACCGTCCGGCAGAAGTCGTCGGTGCGGTCCCGGTAGTAGAAGTGGCCGCCGGGCAGCAGCCGGCCGGTGAACGCGCCGGTCGTCCACGCCTGCCAGGCGTCCAGGTAGGCGCGGGCGACCCACGGGTCGTCCGCTCCCCCCGTGGCGAGCAGCGGGCACGCCACCGGCCTGCGGGGGCCGGGAGCGTAGCGGGCCAGCAGGAGGTAGTCGGCGCGCAGGACCGGGATCATCAGGTCGACGATGTCGGCGAGCGCGCCCTCCCCGATGTCGGCGTTGCCGCCGGTGGCCAGCTCCGTCAGCCAGTCGTCCCGGGTCATCGCGAGCACGGCGGCCGGGTCGAGGCGCTGGAGGTCCGGGGGCCTGGCCGCCGAGACGGCGAGGAGTTCGAGGTCGCGGCCCGCGGTCTCCAGGCGGTGGGCGATCTCGTACGAGAGCACGGCGCCCAGGCTGTGGCCGACCAGCACGAGGGGCCCCTCCGTGTGGGCGTCGATCTCGCGGGCGGCCTGGGCGGCGAGTTCCGTGAGGAGTTCGGCCGGCGGTTCGCCGGCCCTGGGGCCGCGGCCGGGGTACTGGAGGGCGAGCGCGCTCTCGCCGTCAGCCAGGAGCCCGGGCAGCCATTCCGCGAGGGCGTAGGCGCTGCCGCCGCCGAAGGGGGCGAGGACGAACGTCCGCGCCGGGGACGGCGAGTCCTCCCCGAACTGCCAGAGGAGCGGGGTGAGCCGACGGCGCTTCATGTCGCCTCGCCCGGGGTGCGGTGCGTCGGCCGGAGGGAGTGGGATCCCTCCTCGTCGACCACGACGGCATGGGTCATGGGGCGGTCACCCTTCCTGGGGTGGTGGCGGTGGTGGTCACAGCTCGACGACGGCCGGTGCGGGCGCCGTGTCCGTCGCGCCGGTGCCGTCGAGTTCCGCGGCGAGCGCCGCGATCGTCGCGTGCGCGTACAGCTGCGCGATCACGAGCTTCGGGTGGTGCTTGCGCAGGCGCGCGAAGACGGTCAGCGCCTTGAAGGAGTCGCCGCCGATCTCCAGGAACCGCTCGTTACGGCCGAGCGCGTCACGGCCCAGCGCCTGCGCCCAGATGTCCGCGATCAGCTGCTCGGTGCCGGGCCGCGGCGGCTCGGCGGGCGCGCCGTCCGTGGAGGTGCGGGCGGCGGCTTCCACGGCGGCCCGCAGCGCGGTGAAGTCGGCCTTGCCGTTGAGGTTCACGGGGATGGCGGGCACCACGTGGAGCCGGCTGGGGACGAGCGCGGCGGACAGGGTGGCGCGCAGCTCCCGGGTCAGCTCCCTCGGGTCCGCCTCGCCCACTAGGTACGCGACGAGCTCCAACGGGGCTTCGGGGGCGGGCCGTTCACCCGTCACGACGGCCTGCCGGACGCCGGGCAGCGCGAGCAGCGCGCTCTCCACCTCGCCGGGCTCGACGCGGTTGCCCCTGACCTTGAGCTGCCGGTCGGCGCGCCCCAGGTAGTCGAGGACACCGCCGGGCTCCCTGACGACGAGGTCGTCGGTGCAGTAGAAGACTCCTCCCTGCGGTCCGTCCGGCGCCACGAACTTGGCCGCGGTGAGCTCGGGCTCGCCCAGGTAGCCGGCGGCCGCGCAGGCACCGCCGAGGTACAGGATCCCCGGGGTGCCGTCGGGCACGGCGCGGCCGTCCGCGCCGAGCACCCGGGCGCGGACCCCGGCGAGCGGGGTGCCCACGGGGACGCGGGCCCGCCCGCCGTCGGTGAGGTCCACGCGGTGCGTGGTGGCGAGGATGGTGGCCTCCGAGGGCCCGTAGCCGTTGTGGACCTCCAGGTCGGGCCGTACGCGCAGGACCGCTTCCGCGAGCCGGGGCGGGAACGCCTCCCCCGCGACCACGAGCACCCGCTCGGGCAGCAGCGCCGCGAGGTCCCCCTCGGCACCGAGGGCCTCCAGTTGCGACGGCGTGTAGGTGAGGCAGTCCGCGGGGTGCGCCTTGAGGTCGGCGGCGAGCGCGGCCGGGTCGAGCGTGGTGTCGCGCGGGTACACGTCGAGGCGGGCGCCGGACAGGAGCGCCCCGTACACCGACACCTTGCCGAGGTCGGCGGCGAACGTCGTGGCGAGGCCGAAGCTGTCGAGGGCGTCGGGGGTGATCCGCTCCCAGAACGCGTCGCAGTAGTTCAGGAGGGCGCTGTGCTGGACGACGACCGCCTTCGGCGTGCCCGTCGAGCCCGAGGTGCACACCAGGTAGGCGACGTCGGCGGGGTCCAGGTCCGGGCCGATCTCGTACGGGGCGCCCTGCGCCGCGTCGGGAACGGTGCGGGAGGGGCGCCCGTGCGGGTCCCGCACGCGTGGCGCGTTGCGTTCGTCGGTGACGACGGCGCGGGCTCCGGTCGTCGCGAGGAGCGTGGCGACGCGCGGGTCCGGGTCGGTGGCCTCCAGGTGGACGTAGGCGGCGCCGACGGCCCATGCGCCGAGGACGGCGGCCATGCAGCGGGGCGAGCGGTCCATGAGCGTGGCCACGACGTCGCCCCGCCCGACGCCCTGTTCCCGCAGCCAGCGGGCCACGCCGCCCGCCGACCGGGCCAACTCCTCGTAGGTGTACGTCGCATCGCCCTGGCGGAGCGCGGGGCACGCGCCGCTGCGGGCGGCGATGCCGAGGAATCGGTGAGCCGCCGTGCCGGACAATGTCCGCGGTGCGGTCTCGGGCGCCATGGCGGGTTCCTCCCTGAGCAGTTCTGCGGTCATGACCGGCCTCCCGTGGGGCCGGTCGCGATCATCCGGGCGAGGCCGTCCACGGTCTCGGTGGCGAGGTAGGCGCGCAGGTTCAGCCGGACCCCGAACGCGTCCTCGACGGCGGTGAGCAGGCGCAGGGCGGCGAGGCTGCTCCAGTTGTCGAGCTCGTCGAACCGGGAGGCGCCGGTGAGGGTTCCCGCGGGGGCGTCGGTGACGGCCGAGATGACCCGCACCAGTTCGTCCGTGCGAGGGGCGTCGGCCGTGGCGGGGGTGTCGGTGGCGGCGGTGGTCGGGTCGGTCATCGCGTGCGTCATCCTTCGGTGGGGACGGGGCGTTCGTCGCGTACGGAGATCCACGCGGGAGCGAGCGCCGGGGCGGGTTCGAGGGGAAGTACGTGGCGGACCGTGCCGTCGGCCGCGGGGGCGTCCCGCGGGGTGAATCCGGCGTCGGCGAGGAAGCGGGCGGCGGGTCCGTTGCGCCCGCTGTCGCGGAAGTCGGCTTCGATACGGGTGGCTCCGGCGGCGCGGGCCGCGTCGGCGACGGCGGCCAGGACCGCGAACTCGATGCCGCGGGAGAAGACCCGGCAGCTCATCACCGCGTTCTGGACGATCCAGTGGTCGGGGTGGCGGGCGATCCAGAGCGCGCCGACGACCCCCTCGTCGCCGAACCGGTCACGGACCGCGAAGCCGAGCACCTCGTGGTCGTCGGACCCGGCCATGCGCCGCGTCTCGGCCTCCGCGTGCGCGCCCCCCGTGAGGTTGAACTGGTTGGTGCGGCCGCCCAGTTGGATGACGCGCGGCAGTAGATAGGCGTCGGCCGCGCGGACCGTGACCTCCAGGCCGAGGCCCTCCAGATAGTCGGCCGGCGAGGCCTGGTCCTGACGTTCGGTCCACTCCCGGCGTTCCACCCTGGCGCGGTAGAGGTCCGTGCGCCGCGCGTCGGTGACGGTGGTGTCGAGGACGTCGAAGTGCCCTCCGGACAGGAGCGTGTTGACGTGCTGTGCGGGGTCCCCGGCCGCCCGGACGACCTCGACCTGGGGCAGCGTGCTGCGCACGAGGTCGCATTCGAAGGGCGAGTCGTCGAGGAAGACCATGCTGTCGAGGCCGATGTTGAGCTCGTCGGCGATGGCTCTGATGCTGCCGTCCTTGGCGTCCCAGTTCGCGTGCACGGACACGAAGTCGTCGCGGCGCAGGACGAGTTCGGGGTGTTCGCCGAGAACGCGCGCCACGAGGCCGGGGTCGTTCTTGCTGGCGACCGCGAGCAGGACACCCTGGCGGCGCAGGGCGAGGGCGGTGCGCTGGACCGCCGCATAGGCGTTGCCGGGGTACATCGGTCCGATCTCGATGTTCTCCGGCCCGTCGTCGCCGAGCACCCCGCCCCACAGGGTGTTGTCCAGGTCGAGGACCAGGCACTTCTTGCCGAGCCCGGCCAGCGCGCGCCCGTACCCGGCGGCCTCCTGGGCGTACAGCCGCTCCACGGCCGGGGCCCACGCCATGCTCGCGAAGCGGAAGAGCCGCTCGTCGCGCAGAGGTGAGGGGCAGTCGGCGAGCAGGGTCTCCAGGTCGAGCGCGTCGACGGACGCGGTGCGCTCGGCGAGGTCGAGGAGGCGCAGGTTCAGCTCGCGCCACAGCCTGCCGATCCCGGCCCGGGACCGGTGGGAGGTGACCGTGCGCGGCCAGGCGGACGGGAGCGGGACGGTGTGCAGGAGGACGCTGCCGGTGGTCCGTGCGGCGAAGGAGGCGACGGCGGCGGTGTACCGCTCCGCGCGCTCGTCGACGGCGGCCGCGAGGCCCGCGAGGTCCGTGGGGTCCCAGTCCCGCGGCAGGAAGACGTCCTCGTGGGTGAGGCAGAGCGTGAGGTCGGGGGCGAAGTCGTCGAGCGGCGAGCCGGGGCGGCCCAGGACCATCAACTGCTGGTCGGGCGCCGCGAGATGGAACGTGGGGGCGATGCCGGCGGCGAGCAGGCCGACACGCAGCAGCGGCAGCACGTTGTCGGCCGTGAACGAGGGGACGACGGCGACGCGCAGGGGGCGCGGGGCGCGGCCCGGCGGCGTCACGAGCCGGGAGTCGAGCGCGGCGAGGTGCCGTCCCGCCTCTCGTACGAGGGTGACGTCCTGGCTGCGGGCCAGCTCGGCGAGGAGGGCGGGGTCAGGTGCCGCTTCGGGTCCGGCGAGGCGCCGCACCCGCTGGAGCAGGTCGTCCACAGCCAGCGTTTCCTTCCGGGTCGGTGATCTGCGTCGGTGATCTGAGTGGGGGTCCAGGCCGGGGTCCCAGGTCCAGGGGTCCAGGTCCGGTGGTCCAGGTCGGCGTTCCGTGCCGGTCAGACGCGCAGGAGGGTGCAGGTCCAGTGCATGCCGCTGCCCATGCTCAGGAGGGCCACCGTGTCGCCGGTGACGAGCTCTCCGGCGGCCTGCAGCCTTTCCAGGCTGATCAGTTGGTCGGCGGGACCGAAGTGACCGAGCTCCATGGCGACATCGGCGTTGGTGCGGTCGAGGGGGACGCCGAGTTCCTTGGCGAGTTCCTCGAAGGCCTTGCGGTTGTCGTGCAGGTACAGGACGCGTTCGACGGACCCGACGGGCGTCCCGGTGCGCGCGCAGACCCGTTCGAGGACCTCGCGGTTGCGCGTGTTCACGAGGGTGGCGAACTCGTACGTGGCCCTGCCGTCGCCCTCGAAGAAGGCGTCCATCCGGTCGACGACGCTCGCCACGGCCGGGCTCGCGGGGCTCTCGGGCGTGAAGGGACGGGCCGCTCCCCCGCTCTCCATGCGCATGAAGTCGGCGTACCGGCCGTCGGTGAGGGTCTCGGTGGCGAGCCATGCGCACGCGTCGTGCCCGCGGCGCAGCACGACGGCGGCCGCACCGTCCGAGGTGAGGGAGGTACCGCTGCCGGCGCGGTCCCAGTACGGCTCCGCCACCCGGCTCGCGGCGACGACGAGGGCCGTCCGGTGGTCGGGATGGGTGGCGAACCGGCCGGCCACCGTGTCGAAGGCGGTGACGCCGCCGCCGCAGGCCTGGCTCAGGAGCACGGCCTCCGCGCGGTGCACCCCGAGCCGCCCCTGGAGGGCCGCGGCGGGGTCCCAGTACAGGTACTCGGCGATGTCGGGGATGGCGAGGACGACCAGGTCGACCTCGTCGGCGGCGACGCCGGCCCGGCGCAGCGCGGCCGCGGCGGCGCGGACCGCCAGGTCGGTGAGGCCCACGCCGTCGTCGGCGCGGTGGAAGCGCCGGTAGCCCCAGGTCGCGAGCTTTCGGGCATCGGCGCCCCCATGGGCCACCAGCTCGTCCACGGTGACCGGGGCGCCCAGCGCGTGGCCCGAGGCCACGATCCCAAATGACATCCGTCGTTCCTCCCGGGAGGCGGACCGGGGCCTGTCCGAAGACTCCGCTCGGGCGGCCCCGGTCCGGTGTGCGCGGTGAACTGCTGCTCGTACGGCGGGTGTTACTGCTGCGACGCCGCCGCGCCGTTGATGTCCGAGGTGTGGACGGCGAACCGGCCGACGGCCCAGGCCATCGAGCGGCCGTTCTGGTCGAAGATCGTCTTGTTGACGTTGGCGAGCGTGTCGCAGGCCTGGTGGTAGCAGGGGTCGAGCATCTGCCCGGCCGTGCCGCCGAACAGGTCCGCCCACTCCTGCGACTTCACGGTGTCCGAGCCGGCGTTGACGCCGCCCGCGGGTATGCCGGCCGTGATGAACGGCGAGTGGTCGGAGCGGCCGTCCAGGACGAGCGGCACGGTCGGCAGGTGACGGTCCGCGAAGTAGCCGGTGACGAGCTCGGAGATCCGCTGCGAGCCGGCCGGGGCGGGCCCGGTCGCGGTCTGGCCGTTGTAGACCTGGCGGGCGAAGTTCGGCGAACCGATCATCTCCAGGTTCAGGTACAGCGCGGTCTGCCGGCGCTGCTCGGGCGAGAGCTGGTCGACGTAGAACTGCGAGCCGGACAGGCCCTTCTCCTCCGCGGACCACCAGGCGAACCGCACGCGGTTCTTGACGTGATTGCGGTGCGGGGCGAGCTTGAGCGCGGTCTCCAGGACCATCGCGGCCGCGGCGCCGTTGTCGTTCGCGCCCGCCGTGGTGTCCACGGTGTCGAGGTGCGCGCCCATGACCACGGTGTTGTCGGCCCGGCCGGTCGGGGTGTCGGCCAGCAGGTTGTACGTCTTGGTCATCTTGTTGTTGCCGCGCAGGTCGAGGCGGAGCGAGACGGGGCCCTCGGCGGCGTCGGCGCGCAGCGCCTCGGACTCGGCCCGCGACAGGGTGCCCGTGGGAATCCGGGCGTCGGTCGGCGGGACCATCCGGTAGCGCAGATTGAGGTCGGGGTTGGGCGAGTTGACGTTCATGAGCATCGCCGAGGCGCCCAGCTCCGAGAGGACCAGCTGCTTCTGCGTGATGAAGCAGTCGGTGCCCACGTCGACCAGGACGATCTTGCCCTTGACGTCGGTGCCCGCGTAGTCGTCGGCGCTGCAGCCGGTGCTCTTGCCGGACGGCTGCGCGAGGTCGGCGGTCAGACCGCCGTCCGGCGTGGACACGGAGAACCGGGCGATGGTCGGGTGCAGGGTCCTGGCCTCGGGCGCCACGACGGAGCCCTGCTCGGACAGGATGTCGTAGTCGAGGAACTCGAACTCCTGCTTCTTGACCTGGTATCCGGCCTTGGTGAGCTCGCGCGTGATGTAGGCGGCGCTCGCGTCGTAGCCGGGGGTCCCCGAGACGCGGGTGCCTCCGTTGTCGAGGGTCGCCTTGTTGATCGCCTGGAGGTGGCGCCAGGCGCCCGGCCCGGTGACCTCGTCGGCCATCTTCCGGGCGAGGACGTCCGCGGGCATGCCGTCGGCGTCCGCCGCGTGCGCGGGGCCGTTCACTCCGAGAGGGAGCAGGGCCGCGCCGAGGGCGAGGGCGGCCAGGGGCCTGAGCCGGAAGAATCTCTTCCGGGGTGTCGCGGTCATGGGATCGCTACTCCTAGCTGGATGGGCGGAAGTTCCTGTACGGGCCTGATCCCGTACCGGACGGATGGGGGGAGCGGTCAGGTGCCGAGGGCCGCGCCGAAGGCGTTCGCCAGGTCCTGGATCCGCGCGGCGGTGAACAACTCGCCGCTGAAGCGCCAGCGCACGGTCAGACGGCCGTCGGTGAGGCTGGGGTAGACCTCGACGGGGCAGGGCCGTTCCATGTCGAACGGCCGGTCCCTTCCGACGAGTTCGGTGCGTACGCCGGTGAGGACACCTTCCTCGTCGCCGGCCTGTCCGGCGTCGAGGAAGGCCGGGCGGCCCCAGAAGGAGAAGAGCACCCCCGGCACCTCGATGGCGCCGAGCGCGCGCCGCGCTCCCGGGTCCGGGTGGTGGTGGCGCAGCGCCTCGAAGCCGAAGCCGGCCTGTGGCACCGACCGCAACTCCCGTGCGACGTAAGCGGTGTGGTCGGCGGCGGCGCGGCGTCCGGGCAGGGCGAGCGCGAAGGGATAGGTCGAGTTGAAGTAGCCCACGGTGCGGCCGAGGTCGACTCCGGCGTCCGCGCCGGCCGGGGCGCCCTCGGAGAACAGGTCCTCCCGCCCGTGCCCGACGAGCTGCACGGCGACCTCTCCGCCGCGTACGCCCAGCCAGTCCTGGAAGGCGGCGCCGAGCGCAGCGAGCAGACGTTCGTACAGGGTGACGCCCTGGCCCGCGGTGTCCGGCACGGGAAGGTCGGTGACCAGTTCCTGGGTGTTGCCCTCGACGCCGCGCGGGCCCTCGGGGACCGTCGCCCGCTGCGCGCCGTCGCCCCAGGTGTGGTCCAGCCAGTACGAGCCGTCGAAGTCGTCGGGACGTTCGGCGACGTGGCGGGCCAGACGGCGCGCCCAGTGGAAGTAGGAGGGACCCGCCGGGGCGAGCGCCCGGTCGTCGCCGTCGCGCAGGAGCGCCGACAGTTCCTCGGTGAGGACGTTCCACGAGTAGAGGTCGACCACGACGTGGTGGACGACGAGGACGAGTTCGTCGGGCAGCCCGGCCGGGAGGCGGAACAGGCCCGCCCGGCAGACGGGTCCCTCCCGCAGGTCGAGCGACTCGTGCAGCTCGGTGGCGCGCGCGTCGACGGTCTCGGCGATGCGCCCGGCGTCCGCGCCGCGCAGGTCGAACTCGGTCACGGGCGGGGCCTCGGGCCCGGCCGACTGGCGCCACAGGCCTTCGTCCTCGCGCAGTCTGGCGCGCAGCACCGGGTGCCGGCGCGCGAGCGTCCGCAGGGCGCGCCCCACTTCGGCCGCGTCCAGGGGGCGGCGGGCGCGGTAGAGCACGCCGTGATTCCAGTGGTCGGGCCTGGCGGCGCCCCGCGCGAGGAACTCCAGCTGCGGTGGGGTGAGTTCGACGGGCTCGTTCTCGTCCGGGGTGTCAGCGGCGGCGAGCGCGGCCATGTGGTCCGGACGTGCGGGAGCGGGTTCGGCGCGCGTCGTCCGGGTCGCGGCCGCCGCGACCGTACGCAGCTCCAGGACGGTCCTCGGCCGCAGGGCGAGGCCGCGGCGTGCGGCCTCGGAGGCGATCGCGATGGCGGTGATCGAGTCGCCGCCGAGGTCGAAGAAGTCGTCGGTGGCCCCGACCCGGTCCCGCTTGAGGAACTGGGCCCAGAGCGCGGCGAGTTCGCGTTCGACGGGCGTGCGTGGGGCCACGTGTCCCGCGCCGTCGGCCTCGTCCGCTGTTTCTTCTGCTTCTCCGGCTTCTCCCGCGCCGGTGACGTCGGTCGCCCGCACGGGCGCGGGACCGCCCGCCAGGTCCGCCGTGCGGGCGCCCGTGCCCTGTTCGGCGACGGATTCGAGCAGCGAGCGGTAGGCGTCGAGCCAGCCCTCGACCGTCGTGGCGCGGAATCGGTCGGGCGTGTACTGGACACCGGCCCGCGTCTCCTCGCCGTATTCGAGGACGGCGACGCTCACGGGGAAGGCCGGGGCTCCCTGGCCCACGTCGAGGAGTTCGACGGCCGGTCCGTCGGGCCCGATGCGCCGCAGTGGCGCGACACCGCTGTTGAAGCCGAACATCGTGGCGGCGAGCGGCTCGGCCGAGCCGGGACGCGCGGTGCGGCGGATGCGGTCGGTGGGCAGGTCCTGGTGGGCGAGCGTGGCCAGCGAGGCCTCGCGCACCGCGGCGAGCAGCGCGGAGAACGGCTCGTCGGGCCGCACCCGCACGCGCAGCACCAGGGTGTTGGCGTAGTTGCCGACCACGGGTTCGTCCGCCGGCGCGCGCCCCGCCGCCGGTACGGCCACCGTCACGTCCGTCTCTCCGGTGATGCGCCACAGCAGGGCCGCCCAGGCCGCGAGGAACACCATGTTGGACGTGGCGCGTTCACGCCGGGCGAGCTCGCGCAGCCGCTCGGCGAGCCGCGGCGCGACGGGCAGTTCCAGGACGGCGGCGCCGGGGGCGGCCGCGTCCGCCGGGTCCTCGGGCAGCGGCGCGGGGCGGGAGCCGCTGAGATAGCCGGACCAGAACGCCTCCAGGGTGCGCCCGGTCTCCTGTCCGAGGCGTTCGCGCTGTTCGGTCACGTGGTCGAGGTAGTGGCGGCCGGGCTCGGGAGACTCGGGGGCCGTACCGGCCAGGTCCTCGAACAGGAGCCGCCACGACCAGCCGTCCACGAAGAGGTGGTGGTACGTGAGCAGCAGGACGTGCCGCTCGCCGTCGGCGAAGCGCGCGCGGATCAGCTGGTGGCGGGCCGCGGGCCGGCTGTACGGCGAGAGGGGGGCCGCGACGAGGGCGCGCAGCCGTTCCAGCAGGGCGCCTTCGCCGCTGGACAGGGTGTGGTCCGAGAGGTCCGACTCGATGTGCTCCAGGACGGCTTCGGCCCCGTCGGCCGGCGCGACGCACTGCACGGGACCCTCCGGCGTGTCCCGCACGAAGGCCCGCAGCATCGGGTGCCGGCGCACCAGCGTGGTGAGCCGGGCCGCGAGCGCCCGGGGGTCGGGCTCGCCGTCGAGGAGCAGCGCGGCCGGCACGTTGTACGCGCCCGACTCGGGGTCGAGCTGCTGTGCGGCCCAGATGGCGGTCTGCTGCCCGCACAGAGGGCCTTCCCGCACATCGCCGCCCCCGGCTCCCCGCGCCGTGCCTTCTTCCTGTCCGCCGGCCGGCCGGGGCGTCGCCGCCTGCGGGGCGGCCCCGGCCACGGCGTCCGCGAGGGAGCGCAGGTCCGGCAGGTCGAACAGGTCGAGGACCTCGAAGTCGGTGCCGAAGCGCTCGTTGATCCTGGCGACGAGCCGGGTGCCGTTCAGCGAGTTCCCGCCCGCGTCGAAGAAGTCGTCGTCCTCGCCGAGCCCCGGCTCCTTGAGGACGTCCCGGGCGAAGCCGAGCACGATGTCCGTGACACTGCCCCCGGCGGCCGTCTCCGGCTCGGCAGTCTCCGGCTCGGGTGCGTCCGGCGCGTCTTGGACCGCCGCCATGGCGGGCCAGCAGTGCTCCTCCGCCAGGGCCGCGACGGGCAGCGGTACGCGGCGCACCGGCGGCCGCCCGAGCGCGGCCCGCCAGTCCACGGTGTGCCCGTGTGCGAAGGCCAGGGCCAGGGCCTGTACGGGGGTGGTGGCGACGGCCGTGACGGGCTGGGCGGCGAGGAGCCCGGACAGGGCGCCGCCGGGTGCCAGGTCGACGACCAGGGGGTGCCCGGCGAGCCCGGACAGGGCGCCGCGCAGGGCCTCGGGGTTGGGCGGCGCGGACTCCGCGGGCGGATCCCCGAGCGCGCCCAGTGCCGTGGCGAGGTCCGTCTCCCCCCGCAGTACGCGGGCCGCGTGGGCGCCGACGCCGTGGGCGAGTACGAGGGCGGGCGCGAGGCCGGCCCGCGCGAGCATCGCGTGCCCGCCGACCAGCCGCACCAGCGTGCGCTGCGCGGCGTTCCACTCGCCCGCGGGCAGCGCCCGCGCAGCCTCCTCGTGGACGTCGGCGAAGGCGGGGTGTCCGGCGGCGCAGGCGCGCAGGTCCTCGACCGTCGTGGCGACCGTGTCGCCGAGTGCCACGACGAGGGGCGGCGTCGTGCCGGGCACGGGCGCCTGGCCGGGCCCGTGAAGTACGGCGTCCAGACGGCCGAGGAGTTCGGTGGTGTCGCGCGCCGTCCACGCGTGCCGCAGCGGGAAGTGTTCGCGCGCCGCCGTGAGGACCTCGCCGGCCGCGGCCAGGTCGAAGCCGGTGACGTCGGCGGCGATCAGGTCACGCAGCCGGCGCACCTGGCGGTCGAGGCCCGACAGGTCGCGCGCGGAGAGCACGAAGGGGCGCTCGGCCTTCGTGTACGGGGGTGGCGGCGGGGCGGCCGGCCCCTCCTCGACGACCATGTGGGCGTTGGTGCCGCTGAGACCGAAGCTGCTGATGCCCGCGCGGCGGGGGCCACGGCCGGTGGGCCACGGCTCGGCGCCGGCGGCGATCCGCAGCATCTCCGCAGGCAGGGCGAGCAGTGGGTTCGCCTCGCGGAAGTGCGCGGTGGGGAAGATCTCGCCGGCCCTGAACTGGGCGATGACGCGCATCAGTCCGGCGAACGAGGCCATGGAGCCGAGGTGCCCGAGATTGCCCTTGACCGAGGACACGGGCCGTGCGCCGGTGGCGTCCCGCGCTGCGGCGAACGCTCCGGCGAGGCCCTGGATCTCGATGGGGTCGCCGATCTTCGTGGCGGTGCCGTGCGCCTCGACGTAGCCGATGGTCGCGGGTTCGACGCCCGCGTCCTGCCAGGCGGCGGTGATGACCTCGCTCTGCGCGGCGGGGCTGGGGGCGGTGAGGCCGGTGCTGCGTCCGGCGTCCTGGTTGACGGCGCTGCCGCGGACGACCGCGCAGATGGTGTCGCCGTCGCGCACGGCGTCCTCGTACCGCTTGACCAGGACGAATCCGCCGCCCTCCCCGTAGGTCGTGCCGTCGGCCGCGCTGTCGAAGGGACGGCAGCGGTCCTCCGCCGACAGGACGCCGAGGCCGTCCGTGCCAGTGGTGCGGCGCGGCAGCGGGCCGAGGACGAGTTCGAAGCCGCCGACGAGGGCGAGGTCGCACTCACCGCGCGCCAGCTTCCAGCGGGCCTCGTGCAGCGCGACGAGGAAGGACGAGCAGGACGTGTCGATGACCTCGGCGGGGCCGCGCAGGTCGAGGTGGTAGGCGACCCGGCCCGCCGCGTACGCGTGCAGGCTGCCCGTCATCGCGGGCCCGGCGCCCTGCTGCCCGGCGGGCAGGAGGTTGTACAGGCTCGGATGCGGGGCGCCGTAGCCGGCCACGAGGACCGCCGTGTCGCTGCCCGCCAGCTCGCCGGGCGCGTATCCGGCCTCTCCGATCGCGCGCACGGCGAGTTGGAGCATGCGGCGCTGGCGCGGGTCGGTCAGCTCGGCGTCGGCCTTGGAGATGCCGAAGTAGCGGTGGTCGAAGCCGGTGACGTCGTCGATCCAGCCGCCTTCGCGGTCGCTCGCGGTGCGCACGACGCCGGTGGACTCCGCGCGCTTCTGCGGCAGCCCGCGCAACGTGTCGCGGCCCTCGCGCAGCAGCGCGGT